>DAHVSB010000009.1 GCA_027324795.1 Alcanivoracaceae bacterium | reverse complement strand
TTTTTTCTTTTAAATAGCTTGTTCCTAGGCTGATTCGCTGGCGTTTTGGGTCTCCAACAGGAATTTCATAGTTAAAACTAATTTCGCTACGAACTTCTGAAGCTTCTAACTCTGAGCTGTAGCGGTGTCCACGGCGGTTAGCGCGACGGTTTTCGTAACCTAAACGTAGGCGTGGCCCCACGTCGGTGGAGTAGCCGATGCCTGCCAAATACCCATGGCGTGGGCGCGGATCGGCAGAGCTAATAACGTCCACTGCTTGGGCCTCGTGGTCGGGTTCGGTGTCCACGCGAATATTGGTGTAGTAGCCACTGCCGGAGAGCGCTTGCTGGTAATTAATTAAGTGGCGACTTTCGTAATCCATGCCAGGGGAGAAGGTAATAAAACGCTCGGCCAGCGACTGATTCAGGGTATCTTGATGAAATTGGATATCACGAAAGTGATAGCGCGGGCCGCTTTCTAGGGTTAGCCGTATGTAGGCCTTACGTGCTGGGACATCGATCTCTAAGCGATGCTCAGTCAGTTCGCTGAGCAAGTAGCCACGATCCGCGGCCAACTGCACTAAATCTGATTTGGCTTTCTCATAGTGGCCGTGTTCAAGGCGTTCGCCTATAACTAGCCCTTCGTGTCGCTTTACCTTATCAAAAGCACTGTCTTGGGCTGCGGGGCCAAGTATTTGTATTGCTACTGCTTCGATTAAGACGGGTTCGCCAAGGGTGACGGTGCTAGTTATTTTCCAGCACTTTTCTGTTTTCTCAAATTGAGTTTTTACTTGTGGTTGGTAGTAACCTAATGCTTTGAGAGCGTTGCGGGTGTTTTGTTCGGTGCTACGCAGCAAACCGCGTTGGCGCCATGCGGGCAGATCACATTTTTCATTAGCGAAATCCACATGGGCTTGAATATTGCTCTTTACGTTGCCCTTGACACCTTCCACATTAAACTCTGGTGCAGCCATGGCAACAGCCGCCGCCGAGAGCAAAATAATAAACCAAAATAAGCGGCTGCGTTTAATGTTTACCAATACCGGAAACCTTAAGCTATAACAGGCAAAAAACGATAACGTTTAGTCGGGGTATTGTAGAGCAAAGAAAGCGCAAATGCGCATTATTCTTAGGGGTAAGCTTTAATTAGTGTAATAGTTTGATAAGAACAGGCTGAGCAGTTATTTTCTGCTCAGCCAGGGTGCATTAGTTGAGCTTATATTTCTCGGGGTTTTCAAGCATATCCATATTTAGAATAGGGCTTGAAACGTTGGTAAGGTTGCGATCCGTCACGCGACTAAAGCGACGGCGTTGACGCTCAAAAGTGCGGAAACTACGAAAATTCTTTTCGAACAACTTGATTTCAGCTAAGCGCTTATGGGCATACATAACGTCTAAAGCGTCCATAGACCAAGTGGGTTTGATCGTGGTGGCACGCTGATAATAAGAAAGAGCCTCATTCATATGGCGCTTTTTGCTCTGATAAATCAATGCATTAGCGTACTCGTAGTTGAGAATGGGAATGTTGGGTGTTTTCTCAAATGCTTCAGTAAAGGACTCATCAATCACGTTTGCGCGAGCACCATAGGTGACCCGGCCGGTGGCCCGTCCCACGCGGCGCATAATGTTGGCATCCACACCGGCGCGGAAAGCGTGGCCTAAGGGGTGATCAGGTACTAATTCTAAAATGTCATCTGCATTATCTTTGATCTTGTTGATATAGCGACGCGCCACCACCACTGCCACTGGCGATTCTTCAGCAATGCGACCTAAAGAATAGGCATAGCCTAGCTTAGCAAAGGCCACCGTTTCTTTAGCAATAGGGTCCTCACGGACTTCCTCAAGAAGCGGTAGATATTTTTTTACACGGTTGGCTACATCTTGCAGTAGCATATATTTTTCCTGTTGGCTTTCTGCGAGGTATTGTGCCTGTAGCACCTGGGCGAACATAGCAGGAAACAGACCAAAGGCGCCGAGTTGTAAGCCCTCTTCCCGTGCTTGCTGGAAATCGCCGCGCAAAAATAATCGCCATACCTCAAGGTTGCGGCGGCTAAAATCCTCATAATCGCCTTTGAATGCTTCAACACCCTCAACCAGTTCAGGATGGTTAGCGATCATGTATTCCAAATAAGGAGCGGAGGGGAAGGGAGCGCGAATACCCACCATAAACTCATTCCAGCGCTCGGTGATTTCTTCCACCGTGTAATCAAACATAGTTTGGCTAAAGGGCACGGGCGCCCATTCTTTTAAAAATATCGCCTCATCAATAGGGATATCTTCATACATTAATTCTTCTGCAGTAACATCATCATCGTCGTCATCAAAATCGGATTGTGCGATGGCGTAAGTTGTGCCAAAACTCAGCACTAAGGCGAGCATTGAGGCAATCCAAAAGGTGTGAAGGGGAGAAGGCAGGTTTGTGATCATTTCTCTGGCTACTCTTTTATTGTGATTGTTATAGATTTTTACAGATTTAAACAGCAGCAACATAGCGAGAAAACCATATAAATAAAAGGCTTGTTTGTGATAACTATTAGGCGCTGCAGTCAGTATTATGTCGTAATAAGGGGGGGTGGAGCTGGAAGCTTAAAATATTGACAATTGCTTAAGAATATAAATTCACTGAGCTTTTAAAGGATAGATGGCGGTGTATGAAGTGACATGCCATGAGCTGGCCATGGTTGCAATGTGCTAAAGCAGGTATACTATTGCGCTTTTGAAACCTTTTATTATTGCAACGACCACTGGGAACTGATTGTTATGCGAAGCCATTACTGTGGTGATTTACGAGCCTCTCACCAAGGGGAAACTGTTACGTTATCGGGCTGGGTGCACCGTCGCCGCGACCATGGTGGCGTTATTTTTATTGATTTACGTGATCGCGCTGGCTTGGTGCAGGTGGTTTTTGATCCGCAGTCGGAGGCGGCGTTTGCACAGGCGGACCGCTTGCGCAGTGAATATGTGGTTACTGTGACTGGCCAGGTGCGTTTGCGTGAAGAGAACCTACGTAACCCAAGAATGCTAACAGGGGATATCGAAGTGCTCGGTACAGAGATTACCTTGCACAATACTGCTGATACACCACCGTTTGAGCTTGATGAGTATTCACAAGCCGGTGAAGAGGTGCGTTTAAAGTACCGTTACATGGACTTGCGCCGTCCTGAAATGCTCAAAGGCTTTCAGTTTCGCTCAAAGTTAACCTCTGCGATTCGTCGCTACCTAGATGATAATGGCTTTTTGGATGTGGAAACCCCAATCCTTACTAAGGCCACCCCAGAGGGCGCGCGTGATTACTTGGTGCCAAGCCGTACTTACCCGGGCAGCTTCTTTGCGCTACCGCAATCACCGCAGCTGTTTAAACAACTATTAATGGTGGCGGGTTTTGACCGCTATTACCAAATCGCCAAGTGCTTCCGCGATGAAGATTTGCGCGCGGACCGTCAACCTGAATTCACGCAAATTGATATCGAAGCTTCCTTTGTGGATGAAAAAGATATCATGGGTATCGCAGAAGCCATGGTGCGTGGTGTCTTTAAAGAATTGCTCGATGTGGACCTCGGTGATTTCCCCAGCATGCCTTATGCGGAAGCCATGCGCCGCTTTGGTTCGGATAAGCCGGATTTGCGCAACCCCTTAGAGTTGGTGGATATCGCTGATTTGCTAGCCAATGTTGAGTTTAAGGTGTTTTCAGGCCCTGCTAACGCCCCTAAAGGCCGCGTGGCCGCCCTTAAAGTACCGGGTGGCGTTACCTTAAGCCGTAAAGATATCGATGATTACACTAAATATGTAAGCATCTACGGTGCCAAAGGACTGGCTTATATTAAGGTCAACGATATAGATGCGGGCGAAGAGGGCTTGCAGTCCCCGATTCTCAAGTTCTTAACCCCTGAAGCCATCGAGGGTATTATCAGCCGCACAGGAGCCACCACCGGCGATTTAATCTTCTTTGGCGCCGATAAGGCAAGCATTGTCAATGAAGCGCTTGGCGCATTGCGCGTGCGTCTTGGTCATGATTTGGAGCTGTTGACTTGCGACTGGGCACCTTTGTGGGTGGTTGACTTCCCCATGTTTGAACGGGATGAGGAAGGGCGTTTAGCGGCTATCCACCACCCCTTTACACAGCCGGCCTGTTCAGTGGAAGAGGTGAAGGCTAACCCTGAGACGGCGTTATCTCGCGCTTATGACATGGTGCTCAATGGCACCGAATTAGGTGGCGGCTCCATCCGTATCCACGATCGTGCCATGCAAGCAGCGATTTTCGAACTGTTAGGCATTAGCGCCGAAGAAGCTGAGGAAAAGTTTGGCTTCCTACTCAATGCGCTTAAATATGGTGCGCCGCCCCACGGCGGTTTAGCCTTTGGCTTAGATCGCATGGTGATGCTGATGATGGGTCGCGATTCTATTCGCGATGTTATTGCCTTCCCCAAAACACAGACGGCCTCTTGTCCCATGACGCATGCCCCTGCAGAAGTGAGTGCTGCTCAGCTGCGTGAGTTGGCGTTAGGCATCCGTAAACCTGAAGCTTAAGAAAACGACGGTCCTGCCACAGGGCCGTTTTTGTATGAAAGCAATAAAGAACGTATGAGGAGCTTATGGCTGGTCATAGTAAATGGTCGAATATTCGCCATCGTAAAGCAGCGCAGGACGCCAAGCGCGGTAAGATTTTTACCAAACTGATTCGCGAAATCACCGTGGCTGCCCGTGAAGGGGGCAGCGAAATTGCTGATAACCCGCGGTTGCGTGCAGTGGTGGATAAAGCGCTTTCTGCAAACATGACACGTGACACCATTGAGCGCGCTATTAAGCGCGGTGCGGGCGAAGATGATGGCGGCAATATGTCAGAAATCACTTACGAGGGTTACGGCCCAGGTGGTGTTGCTGTGCTCGTGGAAACCATGACTGACAATGTGAACCGCACCGTTGGTGAGGTGCGCCACGCTTTTACCAAAAGTGGTGGCAACTTGGGTACAGATGGCTCGGTTGCTTATTTGTTTACCAAGCGCGGCGAAATTGTTTTTCCTCCCGGCACCGATGAAGACCAGCTCATTGAAGTGGCTCTCGAGGCAGGGGCAGAAGATGTTGAAAGCGAAGAGGATGGTTCCTTCTTGGTGGTAACTACGCCTGATAAAAGTTTTGGGCAAGTGGTGGATGCGCTGCGCGAGGCTGGGCTTGAGCCAGCTAACGCAGAGGTAACCATGCACCCCAGCACTGAGGCTGAAGTGGATATGGAAACCGCGGAGGCCATAACTAAGCTAATTGATCATCTGGAAGACCTTGACGACGTTCAAGAGGTATATACTAACGTTAGCTACCCAGAAGAGTACGAAGGGTAGTTAATTTAGCAAAGAAATAGTTTTTTAGGGGCCTGTTGGTATTGGGCACAAATTGTTTCAAACTGTGTTATTCCTTGCTAAGGCTAGTAAATATCGTGGCTTGGGACGA
Organism: Alcanivoracaceae bacterium; assembly: GCA_027324795.1. Taxonomy (GTDB): domain Bacteria; phylum Pseudomonadota; class Gammaproteobacteria; order Pseudomonadales; family Alcanivoracaceae; genus CALEAR01. The sequence goes on along the minus strand of DAHVSB010000009.1, from coordinate 34,679 downwards.
TTAAGGGTATTTGATAATTTGTGTTATCATGGCCGCCCGTTGCCTAACAGGCAGAGCATTAACTCGTTGAAAGGTTGGGCCAACACCCGCCTTAGAAGCCGATGACTGCACAGTCCTTAAATCTTATTGAAACGCAAAACAATCTCAATGTGGTAGAACTGAGCGCTGAAGAGCGACAGGCTTACCGCGAGCGCATTAAAACTTTGCTCAAAGAGCGTGACGCAGTATTAGTTGCGCACTATTACACTGATCCCGAAATTCAGTCTCTAGCCGAAGAAACTGGTGGCTGCGTGTCAGATTCTTTAGAAATGGCGCGCTTTGGTCGAGACCATGAGGCCAAAACACTGGTGGTGGCGGGCGTTCGTTTTATGGGCGAAACCGCCAAGATTCTTAGCCCTGACAAGCGCGTAATTATGCCTACTTTAGAGGCAACTTGCTCGTTAGATATTGGTTGTCCTGAGGATGAATTTGCTGAGTTTCGCGCTCAGTATCCTGATCGCACAGTGGTGGTTTATGCTAACACCTCAGCAGCGGTGAAGGCGCAAGCCGATTGGGTGGTAACCTCAAGCATTGCGGTGGAGCTGATTAAGCACTTAGACCAACAAGGCGAAAAAATACTCTGGGCTCCAGACAAGCATTTAGGTGACTACGTGATGCGTGCGTCTGGCGCAGATGTAGTATGTTGGGACGGTGCTTGTATTGTGCACGAAGAGTTTAAATCTCAGGGTGTGGTGGATCTTAAAGCCCTCTATCCTGATGCGGCTGTGCTCGTGCACCCCGAATCACCAAAATCTGTGATTGCCCTGGCTGATGTGGTGGGTTCCACCTCGCAGCTTATTAAAGCGGCACAAGAGTTGCCAAACCAACGCTTAATTGTGGCTACAGATAAGGGCATCTTCTATAAGATGCAGCAGCTTGTGCCAGATAAGATCTTGATGGAAGCACCCACGGCTGGTTCTGGTGCAGAGTGTCAAAGCTGTGCCCAGTGTCCTTGGATGGCCATGAACGGTTTAGAGAACCTTTGCCAAGTGCTCGAAGCAGATGATGCGGCAGGCCAAGAAATATTGGTGGATACGGCGCTTGCAGAAAAAGCCATGGCACCCTTAACACGTATGCTAGAGTTCGGCGCATCACTGAATCGCTAAACTTCTTGTTAATAGCAGCAAGACTAAGCCTCTAACAGCACCTTAATGCAGTTAGAGGCTTTTTTATTAGAACCTGCGTTTTTTCTCTTGGCGACGCAAAATAAACCAGAGCAATAGCGTGACCAGAGATACGGCAAGCAAAATCAAACTCGCCACAGCATTGATATCTGGTTTGACACCTAGCCGCACTGCTGAAAATATCTCCATGGGCAGGGTGCTAGCGCCTGGGCCCGACACAAAGCTGGCAATCACTAAGTCATCCAGTGATAGGGCAAAAGCCATCATGGCGCCTGCGACTAAAGCGGGAGCTATCATGGGCACCGTAATCAAGAAAAATATTTTCCAAGGTCGAGCGCCTAAGTCCATAGCAGCTTCTTCAATAGACTGATCGATCTCACGTAATCGTGAAGAAACAATAATGGCCACATAAGCGGTGCTAAAGGTGGTGTGTGCAATCCAAATGGTTGTCACGCCACGTTCTAAGGGCCAGCCAATAAGTTGGGCCATGGCCACGAAAAGCAGCAACAAGGACAAGCCCGTAATTACCTCAGGCATAACAAGAGGGGCTGTTACCATGCCGCCGAATAAGGTGCGGCCACGAAACCGTGTGAACCGCGTGAGCACCAACGCTGCTAAGGTGCCTAAAGCCGTAGCAGCCAAGGCGGTGTATGTGGCTATTTCCAGGGAGCGAAACACAGCGGTCATCAATTGTTTATTGTGCAATAGGCTACTGTACCAGCGAGTAGACCAACCACCCCACACGGTGACCAAGCGGGAAGCATTAAAGGAGTACACCACGAGCACCACCATGGGGGCATAAATAAAAATCATGCCCAGGTAGAGCATTAAGCGTGAAAAACTAAACCTAACCATGGCTATTTCTCCAACTCTTTCGCTTGAATACGATTAAACAATAAGATGGGAACTAGCAAAATCAGCAGCATCACCACGGCTAAGGCTGAAGCTACGGGCCAGTCTCGGTTGTTAAAGAACTCTTGCCACAGTACCTTTCCGATCATGAGGGTTTCAGGGCCGCCTAATAGCTCAGGTATTACAAATTCACCCACCACAGGAATAAATACCAGCATACAACCCGCAATAATGCCGCCTTTCGAAAGGGGAAAGGTAATACGCCAAAAGCTGGTGAAACGTCTAGCGCCTAAGTCTTGGGCGGCTTCTATAAGGCTGTTGTCGTGCTTGATGAGATTGGCATAGAGAGGCAATACCATAAAAGGCAAATAGGTATAAACGACGCCAATATAAACCGCTGCATTGGTGTTGAGTATCTTTAAGGGTTGCTTGATAACGCCAAGCCAGAGCAAAAACTGATTTAGCAGTCCTGTATTTCCAAGGATACCCATCCACGCATAGGCGCGAATCAGCAAGGCTGTCCAGGTGGGCATCATCATTAGCAAGAGCCACATAAGGCGTGTGCTAGGGCTGCTGTTGGCAATGGCGTAGGCCATGGGATAACCAATTAACAAACATAGCAGCGTGCTAATTAAAGCTATTTTTAAGGAGCCTAAATAAGCGAGGAGATAGATAGAGTCTTCGCCAAGCAAAATATAGTTGCCGATATTGAGCACTATGCGCAGCTGCTCGCCACTCCACTCGAGTAGAGCAGTGTAGGGGGGAATCGCAATTTGTAATTCGGCAAAGCTGATTTTGAGAACCAGCACAAAAGGCAGCAAAAAGAACAGCAACAGCCACAGGAAGGGGATGGCAATAACAGCGTGACGCCCAGTGGGCAATGAAACGTGCAAGCGATTAAATATTTTCATATTGGAACACCACACCGCTGTCATCCACCCAGTGCAGGTACACTTTGTCATCCCAGGTGGGGCGCTTGACGTTGCGTTCTGAGTTAGCTATGAAAGCTTGTACTATGGTGCCCGAGGCGAGTTCCACATAATATACAGAATGCCCGCCCAAGTAGGCGATATCGTACACTGTGCCTTGGGTCCAGTTATATTCTTCGTACTCTAAGTCTGTTGGTTTTTGCAGGCTGAGTAAAAGTTTTTCGGGACGCAGGGCAAAGGTAACGCGCTTATCCTCTGCAAGACTGCTAATGCCGTGACCAACATAAATGGGACGCTCGAGCTCGGCACAAACGATGGTGGCATGGTCCGTGTCATCTTCCACAATTTCGCCGTCGAAAAGGTTTACATTGCCCACGAACTCGCACACCAAGCGGCTAGCAGGTGTTTCATAAATATCCATGGGGCTACCCACCTGTGCAATCCAGCCTTGGTGCATAATGGCAATACGCTCCGCCATGGTCATGGCTTCTTCTTGATCGTGGGTCACCATGACACAGGTCACACCCACATTTTCGATGATTTCCACTAGCTCTAACTGCATTTGTGAACGCAATTTTTTGTCTAAAGCGCCCATGGGCTCATCCAATAAAAGCAATTTGGGACGTTTGGCTAATGAGCGTGCTAGGGCCACTCGCTGCCGCTGACCGCCGGATAATTGATGAGGCTTGCGCTTGGCATATTGAGTCATTTGCACAAGTTTAAGCATTTCTGCTACTCGTGCCTTGATGTCATCTTTTGACAATCGGTCTTGCTTAAGACCAAAGGCAATATTTTGCTCCACCGTCATATGAGGGAAGAGGGCGTAAGACTGGAACATCATATTGATAGGGCGCTCATAGGGTGGCATTGCAGTGATATCCACCCCATCTAATAAAATACGTCCTTCGGTGGGCACTTCAAAGCCCGCGAGCATTCTTAGCAGAGTGGATTTACCTGAACCCGAGCCGCCAAGTAAAGCGAAAATTTCACCTTTGTTGATGGTGAGATTGATGTTGTCTACAGCAAGGGTGTCTTCAAAATATTTGCTGACCCCTTGTATTTCCATTAATACATCTTTTGGTTTTTGCAGATTAGCGAGTGCTTTTTTGTAAGCGCCAGGGATTAGAGCCATTTCGGACCCCCAATAACAAGAAAGCCCAGCTATGCTGGGCTTAGCAGTGAGACAAACTTAACGCCCGGACTTTATTCGTGCCCACGTTCTTGTGGCTGTGCGTTGTACGTTAGCAGGCAAAGGCTTGGAAATAAATAAGTTATCAAGCACTTCTTGAGTGGGATAAACCGCTGGATCGTTACGCACTTCCTCATCCATTAAAGCATCTGCTTGATTGTTTGGGTTGGCGTAGCCCACATAATTACTAATTTCAGCAATCACTGCAGGTTCTAATAAGTAGTTAATAAAGGCATGGGCTGCGGCCTTGTTGTTGCTGTCTTGAGGAATAGCTAGCATGTCAAACCACAGGTTGCCACCTTCTTTCGGAATGCTGTAAGCAATGTTGATGTCACGGCCCGCTTCTTCTGCACGATCAGCAGCTTGTAATACATCTCCCGAAAAGCCTGCTGCCACACAAATGTTACCGTTGGCTAAATCTGCCACATACTTGGAGGAGTGGAAGTAGGTAACGTAGGGGCGCACCGCCAAGAGTTTTTCCTCAGCTTTTTTGTAATCTGCTGCGTCATGGCTATTAGGATCTAAGCCAAGGTAATTGAGCACGGAAGGAATCATTTCATCGCTAGAATCAAGAAACGAAACTCCGCAGCTGCTGAGCTTTTTCATGTTTTCAGGCTCAAACAGGACTGCCCAAGAGTCGATGGTGTCGATGCCGAGCACTTCTTTTACCTTGTCCACGTTGTAGCCAATACCATTGGTACCCCATAGGTAAGGCACGCCGTATTGATTGCCAGGGTCATTGCTAGCGATTTGCTCAAGCAAATCGGTTTCTAGAAACTCAAAATTTGGCAATTGGCTTTTATCGAGCTTGCTAAAAGCACCCGCTTGGATTTGACGTGCCATAAAGTGGTCAGAAGGCACTACCACGTCGTAGCCACTACGGCCGGCTAGCAGCTTGCCCTCTAGCACTTCATTAGAGTCAAACACGTCATAAACCACTTCTATACCGGTTTTGGCGGTGAAACCTTTGAGGGCTTCCTCCGTAATATAGTCAGACCAGTTATATACATGGACTTTTTCTGCCCCATGAACGGCAGAAACGCTGAGAAAAGATACACCAACTGCTACGCAGAGTTTTTTAAATAGTGCAGGCAATGGCTTGCTCCTTATTTAAAAGTAATAAAACACATTTAAATATGGCTTGCCTTCGGCTTTGTGGGCAACCTGTTGGGCCATGGTTGAGTGGGCAGGATGCCCTATGACTCGCTAGGAAAGCAAGTCACAAAAGCACGGATTATACTGTCAAAATGTAGACTGTAAACAAGTTTTTGAGGTTGTAGCCACGCTTGGCTTCTGTGTTTTGAACTTGGCCAAGCTTGTGCTAGCGTAGGGTTTCTGCCGGAAAAGAGATAAAAGCATAATGATTAAAAAAGTATCGTTTAGTGTAGGCTTGCTACTGCTCTTGTTTATGTTGTATTTGCTGTTGTGGCCAGTGGCCATTGAACCTGTGGTTTGGGAACCGCCGCAAGCCCCAGAACTAGCAGGAGACTTCGCAAAGAATCAAAAGTTAGCGGAAATTGAATGGCTGGGTAAGGATGTGGCCAAGGGGCCTGAAGATATCATTCTTGATGAGCAAGGCCGCATTTATGGCAGCTTTGAAGATGGCAAAATTCGTCGTTTCGATGCCAAGGGCGATAACTCAGAGGTGTTTGCCGATACCAAGGGGCGTCCCTTAGGGTTGGCTTGGGCACCAGGAGGAGCCTTGTTGGTGGCCGATGCCAAACAAGGGCTATTAGCACTGCGACGCGATGGCAGCATACGCGAGCTCACCACTCGAGCTAATGGTGTTCGGTTTGGGTTTACTAATGCGGTGGTGGTGGGGAGCGATAATATGGTGTATTTCACCGACGCTTCTTACCGATTTGGCGTGAATCAAGTGATGGCGGATATTTTGGAGCATGGCGCCAATGGGCGCTTGCTCAAGTACGACCCCTTGTCAGATACCACCACAGAGCTGCTCGGGGATTTGCAGTTTGCCAATGGTATTGCATTTGGGCCTAGCGAAGATTATTTGCTCGTCGCTGAAACTGGGGCTTATCGCATAATGCGCTATTGGTTAGTGGGGCCCCAAAAAGGGACAGCAGAGGTGTTTATGGATAACTTGCCAGGGTTACCCGACAACATTAATTACGACGGTGAAGGAGTATTTTGGGTGGCGCTATATACACCACGTAATGCTTTGCTAGATTGGCTCGCCGATAAGCCATGGCTGCGCAAAGTGGTCTATAAAGTTCCAGCTTTCTTACAGCCCAAGCCCGCACACCATGCCTTTGTGCTAGGTGTAAACCCTGAGGGCGAAGTGCTTTATAATCTGCAGGATGACGCTAGCTCTGCGTTTGCACCGGTCACGAGTGTGCGCCGCTATGGCAAACACCTTTATTTGGGTAGTTTGACGCAACCAGCCATCGGACGTTTGGTGTTATCACAATAAGCAAACCCTTGCTCGTATAGCATTCAGCCGTTGCTAAGGCAGCGGCTGATTTGCAATTCTCACATCATTCCTTAAGCTTTCACGCTTCTCGTATCTTATGGTCTTTAAGGTGTTGTATGCGCACTGTGGCGGATAGAGTTCGGCACGCTCTTTGTTTTGAAATTATTGGTTTATTGTTAGTGACCCAACTTTCAGGGTGGCTCTTTGATGCCCCTTTAGTGCAGTTTGGTGTATTGGCGTTAGCACTCTCTGTGCTCGCAACGCTCTGGAATTACGCCTATAACCTCGCTTTTGACCGCGCCATGTGGCGTTTAGTCAAGCGAGTGCATAAGAACTTGCTAGAGCGTGTGTTACATGCATTTTTATTTGAAATTGGCATGCTTATTATCACCCTGCCGCTAGTGGTGTGGTGGATGGAATACGGGTTCCTTGAAGCATTTAATATGAGTATTGCACTGATGATTTTCTATTTGGTGTATGTGTATATCTACAATCTTGCCTACGACAAAATCTTTCCCATTGCCGAACCCGAGTTCTAGCAAGCTTGAACAGCACCAACAAACAAGCATAAGGCCACAAGTTGTGGCCTTATCCGTTACTGAGGGTAAATCACTATTCGGTTGTGGTCTGCAAAATGGCGCTCAATCTTTTGTGGTAGCTTGCCGGTAAAGGCGTTGTACACTAAATGCTTCTTGCGAGAAGAGACGAAAACAATTAAGTCCGTGTCCGCCAGGTTGCGGAATACAATCAAGATATCATCCCAGTCTTCAAATAAATTAAAGTTGAGCGTGTTCTTTAGTTTCTGTTCTTTGCAGTAGGCCTTGATGGCATCAAAGGTATTTTGTGTGCAATTGAGATGGAGCGGGATGGTGAGCTCGCTTGAAAGCTTAAGCAATTTATCCAACCACACATGGAATCCATCCTCATATTCAGCCAGGGGCGGAATAATCACAAATATAGATTTGTGGGTCACAAAGGGGTTGGGCAGATGACAAATAAAAATAGTTCTGTTGGTGTTGTGCAAAATTCCTTCGTGCTCATTTTGAGTGAGATGCTCAAACAGACCTTCGGTTTTGGGCCAGCCAATTACGATTAAGCTCGCTGCAATTTCGCGTGCGGTTCTAGCAATCCCCGCAGCACGGTTTTGCTCAATAGTGGCCATCACATTCACTTCGGTGTCGGTGGCTGTGACTTCGGACAAATAGCTTTCCATTTGTTTGCGCGCCAAAGCTACCTGTTTTTCAGCTTCTTCGTTATTGTCCACCACATTCAATAGCGCCAAGGGATGCGTTGAAGCGGGATCTTTTATCAACATCGAAAAATCAAGCAGGCTCGCCACGCTAGAGGTGGTGGAAAGAGGTATTAGGATTTGTTCCATATCAAGCTCGGAGAGCAGCTCGGGGTCGTTTTCTTCTTCGTATTCATCAGCGATGGCAGCGGCTGCTTTCTCGGTGATAAAAGATGAAGCAACACAAGAGACTAAAATAATAATGATGATGGCGTTGAGCAGCGTGTCGTCTGCAATACCCGCATTATGACCCACCATAATTACCGCTAGGGTTGCGGCTGCGTGGGCGGAGCTTAACCCAAAAATCAGATTGCCTTGGTTTTTATTCATTTTAAAAGTAAAACGGGTGGCAAGTGCTGCAATATACTTACCAAACATGGCCACCAAGGTGAGCACTGTGGCGGTGAAAATAGTTGCGGTACCGCTGGTGATTACGGAAATGTCCACAATCATGCCCACACTAATCAGGAAGAAGGGGATAAATAAGGAGTTGCCCAAGAAATCAATGCGATTCATTAATGCTGATGAAATTGGAATAGCGCGGTTAAGTGCTAACCCTGCCATAAAAGCACCAATAATAGGTTCAAGGTTAGCAAGCTCGGCAAAAAATGCAGATAAAAAGACAATCGACAGTACGAAGATATAGTGTGAATACACTTCGCCAGCGAACTTATTCAAAAACCAATCCGCTAATTTAGGGATGGCGTAAAATAAAACCGCAGTAAAAACAACAATAGAAACAATAAGTTGAGTCCAGAACTCTTGCGTTAAGCCATCGTTTTTAGCACCGAGAATAATGGCAAGTACCACCAGTACAGCGGCATCAGTGAGGATGGTTCCCCCCACGGTAATGGATACACTGCGGTCCTTAGTAATGCCTAAACGACTGACTGTTGGGTAAGAAATCAGGGTATGGGTAGCAAAGATGCTTGAGACCAATAAGCTGCCGTACACATCAAAGCCGAGGAAATAATAACACACAGGAAAGCCGATGCTTAGCGGCAGTATGAAAGTGTATAAGCCAAAAATAATACTTTTGTTTTTGTTGGCTTTAAATTCGTTCAGGTTAAGCTCTAAACCCGCAAGGAACATGATATAGAGCAAGCCGATGGTGGAAAACACATCCACAAACATGTCTTTTTCAATGACATGAAAGCCATGGGGGCCAATGGCCATACCTGCAAAAATTAACCCAATAATTGAAGGTATACGAACGCGCTGCAAAGACGGTGAAAACAGAATAATAATTAAAATAAGGGCAAAAATAAGAATGGGGTCCGTGAGAGGTAACGCGAAAGCCCCTGCAAGTTTTTCAAAGAATGCATTCATAATACACGCTCGTGGTTGATACAAAAGTTGCTGTGTCCAAGCGAAAAGGCTAGTAACAGCAATAGTGCCCTATGCGCTAGCATAGATGCTTTATTATCCAATACATAGTTGGTCGGCACTTTGTTTTATATTCTCGAAGAATAATGAGCGCGCGACAGTAGCAGATTTTGGTAAAACTTGTCTAAGATTTTGAAGTGTCCTGAAGCTAGCATCCCCCAACGTCAGTGAAAATCCGAGGTTGGGGGATGCTCCGGTTAGGCTTTGTGGTAAATATCACCACCTTGTTGGCGGAATTCCTGAGCTTTTTTCTCCATGCCTTGCTGCGCTTCGCTAATCGCAGCTTTTTGTGTTTCGTCTAGGTTGCGCACTTCTTGGCTGATTTTCATGGAGCAAAACTTGGGCCCACACATGGAGCAAAAGTGCGCCACTTTGGCGGATTCCTTGGGCAAGGTTTCATCGTGGAAAGCGCGCGCTGTATCAGGGTCCAAGCCAAGGTTGAACTGATCTTCCCAGCGGAACTCAAATCGTGCTTTGGAAAGGGCGTTATCCCGACGTTGAGCAGCGGGGTGGCCTTTAGCAAGATCCGCCGCGTGGGCGGCAATTTTGTAGGTGATAATCCCGGTTTTTACATCGTCCTTGTTGGGCAGGCCTAAGTGCTCTTTAGGCGTTACGTAGCACAGCATGGCGCAACCAAACCAGCCAATCATGGCGGCACCAATGCCCGAGGTGATGTGGTCGTAACCGGGCGCAATATCCGTGGTGAGCGGCCCTAAGGTATAAAAAGGCGCGCCGTGGCACAGCTCAAGCTGCTTATCCATGTTTTCTTTAATCAGCTGCATGGAAACGTGGCCTGGGCCTTCTATCATCACTTGCACATCATGTCGCCAAGCGATTTCAGTTAGCTCGCCAAGGGTGGCTAGCTCGCTAAACTGCGCTTCGTCGTTGGCATCAGCCACTGAGCCTGGGCGCAGGCCATCCCCTAAGGACAGGGCAACATCATACTGAGTGCAAATGCGACAGATGTCTTCAAAATGGGTGTAAATAAAGTTTTCTTGGTGATGGGCGAGGCACCATTTGGCCATAATAGAGCCGCCGCGGGACACAATGCCCGTGAGGCGTTCAGCGGTTAAGGGCACATAGCGCAATAACACGCCCGCATGGATGGTGAAGTAATCCACCCCTTGTTCCGCTTGCTCAATCAGGGTGTCGCGAAATACCTCCCAGCTTAAATCCTCGGCAATGCCGTTGACTTTCTCTAGGGCCTGATAAATAGGCACTGTGCCCACGGGCACAGGGGAGTTGCGGATAATCCATTCGCGGGTTTCGTGAATATTTTTGCCCGTGGATAAATCCATAATGGTGTCGGCACCCCAACGCACGGCCCAGGTCATTTTTGCCACTTCTTCTTCGATGGAAGAGCCTAGGGCAGAGTTACCAATGTTGGCATTAATTTTCACCAAAAAATTGCGGCCAATAATCATGGGTTCGCTTTCAGGGTGATTGATGTTGTTGGGAATAATGGCGCGGCCCGCCGCAACTTCTTGGCGCACAAATTCTGGGGTAATGGTGTCGGGAATGGTGGCCCCAAAGGCTTGGCCGGGATGGCGTTGATTGAGAATGGCTTCCACCGCTTCGCTGCCGAGTTCCAAACGCTGCTGGTTTTCACGGATGGCTATAAATTCCATTTCCGGTGTAATAATGCCTTGGCGCGCATAGTGTAGCTGGGTCACATTCTTGCCCGCTTTGGCGCGCAAGGGGTTGCGCTGTAGCTGAAAACGGATGTTTTCCACCTGAATATCACGCTGTTTTTGTTGGGTGAAAGCGCTGCTTGGTGCGCTGAGGGTTTCCACGTCCTGGCGCTCTTGTATCCACTGGGCTCTTAGGGGCGCTAAACCTTGGCGAATATCAATGGTGGTATCTGGATCTGTATAAGGGCCTGAGGTGTCGTACACCACAATGTCTGGATTGTGCTCTGCACCAAAGGAGGCGGGAGTGTCACTTTGCGAAATGGCGCGAAACGGCACGCGAATATCCTCACGGCTTCCCGTGATATAAATTTTTCGTGAATTGGGCAGAGGTTTGAGGCTGGCAGAATCCGCTGCGGCGGTGTAACGCAAAGAGTGCTGTAAAGAGGTCATGTTGTGCTCCCACAAATGGTTGTAGCGGGAACCGGCAAACACGCAAGGCGAGGGCAGGTCAATGTAAGCCTGAGAGCCAGACTGTGCTATCTCGATTCCTACGCCGGTGCTAACCGGTTCAGGTTCAACGGGTATATTCTCAGCCGATTGGTTACGGCACCCCGTCAAGATGAGCACAGAGCATAACAGTGGAGCTATGCCCTGTGAAGTATGTGGTTTATTCCTGGATGGCTTCTAGCGAAATGGTGATGGTCACTTCATCGCTTACATAAGGAGCGTACATATCCACATCAAAGTCGCTGCGTAGCACTTCTACTTCGGCATTGGCGCCAATAGCGGGCTTACCTTCCATGGGGTGCTCTTCCATGTAAAGAAAGTTAGTGATGTCCAGTGTCACTTCCTTGCTAATGCCTTTAATGGTCAGCACGCCGGAAACCGCCACGGGCTTATCGTCTTCAATAGTGACTCGGTCGCCTTTAAAGGTAGCAGTAGGGTATTTGGCAGTGTTGAAGAAATCTTCACTTTGGATATGTTCATCAAATACATCAAAGCCGGTTTGCACCGACGTCATATCAATGGTCACGTCCACTTTACCTGTGCGTTTTTCGGTATCGAGCACCACAGTGCCTTGGGTGTTCGAAAACTTGCTGTGCTGCGTGGATAAACCAAAGTGGCTATAGGAAAAGTTGGGAAAGGTGTGGGTGCTATCAATAATAAAGGTCTGCTCTGCTGCAGCGGCCGTTTGCATACCGATAAAGAAGAAGCTACCTGCTAATAACGATGTGGTAAGTGACTTTTTCATAATACATCCTCTGTGGTAATACATGTTGTTTACTTCAAACGCCATGCTAGGCGAGGCTTGTGTTGTTATCTATGATGTGTAATACATAACACTGTTGACTTGGAATGAAACAATGAATCTTTTTGAGGCCATGAAATTGTTTGTGCGCGTTGCCGAACTAGGGAGTTTTAGTGCGGTGGCAGAGCAGCTTGGCGTGGGACGCTCAGTGGTGTCACGGCAAATTGCTGCGTTAGAAAAGCATCTGAGAGTAAAGCTTATTCACCGTACCACACGCCGCTTATCTCTCACCACGGAAGGGCGCCTCTATTTAGAAAATAGTCATCAAATTTTAAGTTTGGTGGAAGCGGCCAACTCTGAGTTACTAGCTAAAGATGCCGTGCCTAGGGGAGTGATTAAAATGAGTTTGCCCCTTAGCTTTGGCTTGCTGAAGGTGCAAGGTTGGCTAATGGAATTTATGCGCCTTTACCCTGAAGTAGAACTACGCTTACATTTTAGTGATAGCCGCTTAAACCTTATTGAAGAAGGCCTCGACCTTTCGGTGCGAGTGACCAACACGCTAGAAGAAACCACCATTGTTAGAAAGCTCGGCCATTGCCATATGTTAGCTGTGGCGGCGCCGGAGTACTTGCAGCGTTGGGGTGAGCCCAACCACCCAGAGGTGTTAACTGAGCACAGTTGTTTGGGCTATTTTTTGAGTGGTGAAAGCGAGCCGTGGCGCTTTCAGGTGGATGGCCAGCTTAAGCGTTTTTATTTGGACTACCGCTTACAAGCGAATAATGGTGATGCTTTGGCCGAAGCTGCGGCAGAGGGCATGGGGCTAGCGATGGTGCCAGATTTTATTGCAGAGTCATACCTTGCTTCGGGGCGCCTGGTGCCAATTTTGGAAGATTTCGCCCCTGAGGCATCCGGTATTTATGGGGTCTTGCCCTCGAACCGTTATATGCCTCATCGCGTGGGGGTATTGTTAGATTTTTTAGCGGATAAACTAGATTACACTCGTTATTAGTCTTCATCAGGGGCAAGTTTTTGCAACAGTTTTTCCACTAAATCGAAGCGTTTTTCGCCCTCAATGTTGGTGCTAGCAAAGCGTAAGGTGTTTGCCCCTTGAAGTTGATACCGTTGGCTTTCGCGCTGCACCATGAGTACCAACTTAAGCGGGTCCACCGTGGTTTTTTCGCTGAACTCTAGGCGGCCTGTGGTATTGCCCACATCGATGCGGGTAATGCCAAGGGCTTCAGCTTGCCAACGTAATTCGGTGATACGACACAAGTTGTTCACCTGCGGGGGCAGCAAACCAAAGCGGTCTATCATTTCCACTTTGAGCTCGTTAAGCGCTTCCACATTGGTGCAGCTGGCAATGCGCTTATACAGGGTAAGACGCATATATACATCGGGCAGATAATCCTCTGGAATGAGAGCGGGCAAGCCAAGATTGATATCGGGGCCTGCTTTGAGTGGGGATTCCATATCAGGGGTTTCGCCGCGCTTTAGCGCTTCCACTGCTTGTTCCAGCATATCCATATAAAGCGTGAAGCCGATGGTTTCGATATGGCCATGTTGCTCATCACCCAGCAGCTCACCTGCGCCACGGATTTCTAAGTCGTGGTTGGCAAGCATAAAGCCGGCGCCAAGTTCAGAGGCGTTTTGAATGGCTTCTAAGCGCTTTTTGGCATCTTTGGTAAGGGATTTGCTCGGTGGCGTGAGCATAAAAGCATAGGCTTGGTGGTGGGAACGTCCCACGCGGCCACGGAGTTGGTGCAGTTGCGCTAAGCCGAGTTTATCCGCGCGCTCAATAATAATGGTATTGGCAGAAGGAATATCAATACCGGTTTCAATAATGGTGGTGCATAACAACACATTGAATTGGCGGTGATAAAACTGCGTCATCACTTGCTCCAATTCCCGCTCGCGCATTTGCCCGTGGGCAATACCAATGCGAGCATCGGGCACTAACTGCTGCAGGTCTTCGCGTAAGCGCTCCATTTTATTGATGTCGTTGTTGAGGTAGTACACTTGTCCGCCGCGCAATAACTCACGTTGAATGGCTTCGTGCACTATGCTGTTGCTGCGTTCGCTAACAAAAGTGCGCACAGGCAAACGCTGTTCAGGCGGGGTGGCGATAATCGAAATATCACGCATGCCCGCCATGGCCATATTTAAGGTACGCGGAATGGGCGTGGCGGTGAGGGTAAGGATATCAGCTTCAGCGCGCATGGCTTTAAGCTTTTCTTTGTGGCGCACGCCAAAGCGGTGCTCTTCATCCACAATCACCAAGCCTAAATCTTTAAAGGCAATGTTGCCTTGAATAAGCTGGTGGGTGCCCACCACAATATCCACTTTGCCCGCCGCTAAACGCTCTAATACCTCGGTTTTTTCCTTTTGGGTGCGAAAGCGGCTTAATACCTCAATGGTGACTGGCCACTTGGCAAAACGGTCCACAAAAGAATCGTAGTGTTGCTGAGCCAGTAAGGTGGTGGGCACTAACACCGCCACCTGGGTGTTGTTTTGCACTGCCACAAAGGCGGCGCGCATGGCCACTTCGGTTTTGCCAAAGCCCACATCACCACACACGAGGCGGTCCATTGGACGGTCCGCGGTTAAATCTGTAAGTACGCTAGTAATAGCCGTGGCTTGGTCTGGGGTTTCCGCGTAGGGGAAGCTGCCAGCAAAGCTGTCGTAGGCCTCTTGGGGAAGGGTGAAGGCCCGACCTTTTCGCGCTTCACGCCGCGCATAAGTATTGAGTAGCTCGGCGGCCACATCGTGAATTTTTTCTGCGGCTTTTTGTCGTGCTTTGCTCCACTGCTCGGAGCCTAGACGTGTGAGCGGCGCGTGTTCGTTATCAGAGCCGCCGTAACGGCTAATTAAATGAAGCGATGCCACGGGCAAATAAATTTTGTCGCCACCGGCGTATTCCAGTAACAAAAATTCGTGGTCTTGGCCGTCCACCTGCATGTGGGTGAGCCCCTGATAGCGGCCTACGCCGTGGTCAATATGTACCACGGGAGCGCCCACTGTAAGTTCGCCTAAGGAGCGGAAAATACTTTCGGCGTCCACTGTGGTGTGACGACTGCGCCGGCGCTCTGCCAAGGCACGTTGGCCGTATAGTTGCTGCTCCGCCACCACTAATAGCTGATGGTGGGGGCTATAAAACCCTTGGTGAATGCGGCCCACTGTCAATGCCCACTGGGGCTTCTTGGCTGAGCTGAAATAGTCGTCCCAACCATCAACTAATGTGGGCTGTACGCCGCGCTTTTGTAGCAGCTCCAGTAAAGCCTGCTGGCGACCCGCGGATTCAGCCACTAACAAAATCGCTGTGTCAGGGGTGTTTTCGGCGGTGCTCAGCAATGGCGTGAGTGGGTGCTGCCGTTCGCCGCTCACAAGCTCTGGCATGTGAGCGAAGGGGAAGTGAACGCCTTTGCTAGGGTTGAGCCGTGCGCGGCCATGGCCCTTCAGTTCAGCTTGGAGCTCGTTGATGGGTAAAAACAAAGTGGTGGGCGGCAGTAATGGCCGTTCCGCGTCGTGGCGACGGCTTTCATAACGGGCTTCTATGCTTTCCCACACTTGCATGGCGGCGCTTTCTAGCCCTGGTAGCTCGATGATGCCTGTGTTGTCAGGCAGATAATCAAACAAGGTGGCCATGGTGGGATAAAACAAGGGCAAGTAGTATTCAAGCCCAGGGCTAGGAATGCCGTCGGTGACATCGAGGTAAAGCTGATTGTGGCGATGGTCCACATCAAAGGTGTTGCGGAAGCTTTCGCGAAATTGGGCAATACCCGCTTCGCTTAATGGATATTCCGCAGCGGGCAATAGGGTAATGCGTTCCACAGTGCCGATGGAGCGCTGCGTTTCCGCATCAAATAAACGCAGGGATTCAATTTCATCATCAAACAGTTCAACCCTGAAAGGTTGCGTTTCACCCATGGGAAACACGTCCATAATGGCGCCGCGAATGGCAAACTCGCCACTTTCGTACACGGTATTGGTGTTGCGATAGCCCGACTCCGTAAGCCGCTGGCGAGTGGACTCTAAATCAAAGGTATCGCCCACGGCCAAATCAAAGCTGCTAGCAGTGACATGGCTCTGCGGTGGCAAACGTTGCAATAAGGTATTGACGGGAACCAAAACGATGCCCTGCTGCAGCGTGGGCAGCTGGTGCAGCACCTGAATGCGTTCATTAATAATAGTTTGTTGTGGAGAAAATAAATCATAGGGCAAGGTTTCCCAATCGGGGAACAGCGCTACAGGTATGGCACGATCGGCTAAATAAAAAGCGAGGGCATCTTGGAGTTGGCGCGCTTCTTGGGTGCTACTGGTGAGCACAGCGAGTGGGCCCGAGTGGCGCTGGCTAAGTTGTGCCAGAACGGGCGCCAAGGCGCCTAAATCCATGGATTGCCAATCGCGGTAGTGCTCAACACCCGAAGGAAAAAGCGCAGTGTCAGGAAGTAACGTCATAACCAAGGTTCGCTAGCCAAACAAAAAAGGCGCATTGTACAAGAAATGCAGCAACTTGGCTTTTTATTAAGCACCAACAATAAATATCTGAATGTGAGAATGATTCTAGGTATCATAAGCGCATTTTATTTCTGCGTTATTTGGATGAAGAGAGTATTAAGATGGCCTCTGTGGTAGATGACCTGCTGCAAGTGATAGAACTTGAGCAACTCGAAGATAACTTGTTTCGTGGTGATACGATCGATACCGGCCAAGGCAGCTTGTTTGGTGGCTTGGTTGCTGGGCAGGCGCTGCGTGCGGCTGCGCGCACTGTGCCAGCGGACCGTATGGCGCATTCATTGCATGCGTATTTCTTGCGACCTGGGAGCGTGGATCGGCCGGTGATTTATGAAGTGGACAGGATTCGCGATGGCCGTGGGTTTACTACACGCCGCGTGCGCGCCATTCAGCAAGGGCGAGCTATCTTTAGTTTGTCTGCTTCTTTTCAAGTGTTAGAAGAAGGGCCTGAGCATCAAAGTGCTATGCCTGATGTGCCGCCGCCAGAGGCGGTGGAATCTGATGAGGCGCAGCGCTTGCAATTTGCTGAGCGTTTGCCTGAAGCGATCAAAACGCTTTTTTTACGCGAAAGGCCCATAGAAATACGCCCTGTGCAGCCAGTGAATATGTTTCAAGTGGAACCGGTGGAGCCAGTGCGCCACATGTGGTTTCGCATTAAAGAATCAATAGATGCTCCACCTGCTGTACACCAGGCTATTCTCACGTTTTGCTCGGATTTATCCTTAATGACCACGGCGATGCTGCCCCATGGGATGAGTTTTTGGCAGCCACAAGTGCAATCCGCCAGTATTGACCATTCGATTTGGTTTTTGCGCCCGTGCCGTGTGGACGAGTGGTTGCTTTACAGTATGGACAGCCCCTCAGCGGCGGGAGCTAGGGGGTTTAATCGCGGCACTATTTATCGCCAAGATGGCACCATGGTGGCTGCCACCGCTCAAGAAGGCTTGATGCGGGTACTGCCGAAAAGTTAAAAGTTGTGACTAATAATACATAAATTGCACTACGCATTTTGTCGGGTGGCGTTAAGGCGCTTAATCCGTTAAAATTTGCGCCCGCAGAACTGCGAATGTGGGCTTGCTGTTGATTCTGGCGGCATGCCTTGCGCGCCATCCTTGACTGAGCCAGAGAGGGCCTAATCTGTGAGTAAATTGGAAGACCACTTTGGTCGTTGGAAAAACCGAGAAGAAATCGCGGAAACTATGATTCCTATTATTGGGAAGCTTTACCGCGAAAGAAATATTACCACTGCTGTTTACAGCCGCACCTTAGTGAATGAATCCGTCATTCAAATCTTGAAAAGCCACCGTTTTGTTAAGCAGATCGAAACTGCCGAACTTTCCGTGGTGGATACCTTCCCAATTTTGCAAGAAGTTGCCAAGCTTGATATCGCCCAGTGCCAAGTGGATATCGGTAAATTAGCCGTTGCTTACAAGAAGGAGGGTGGTGATCAATCTGTTGCTGAGTTTGTTAAGCAGCAACTTGCCGGTGCAGAAAGTTCCACACGCCCAGAGCCGACTGATGTAGTACTTTATGGTTTTGGTCGTATCGGCCGTATTCTTGCGCGTTTGCTAGTAGAGAAAGCAGGTAGTGGCGATGGTTTGCGAGTAAAAGCCATTGTTGTGCGTAAGGGCGGTGACGGTGATTTGCATAAGCGTGCAAGCTTATTGCGCCGTGATTCTGTGCACGGTCCTTTTTCAGGCACCATCTCTGTGGATGAAGAAGATAACGCCATTATCGCAAACGGTAACTTTATCCGCGTTATTTACTCTAATGATCCTGCTTCCATTGATTACACTCAGTACGGCATTAATAACGCTATACTTATTGATAACACCGGTCGTTGGAGAGACGAGGAAGGCCTGAAACAGCACTTGCAGTGCCCAGGTATTAGCCGCGTTATTTTGACAGCACCCGGCAAAGGCGCGTTGAAGAATATCGTTCATGGCGTCAATAACGACATCATCACCGATGACGATCGTATTATTTCAGCGGCAAGCTGCACCACTAACGCTATTGTACCGCCGCTAAAAGCCTTGGAAGATAAGTTTGGTATTAAAGTCGGGCACGTGGAAACGGTTCACTCCTACACCAACGACCAAAACCTGCTAGATAACTACCACAGTGGTCCGCGCCGTGGTCGTGCTGCACCCTTAAACATGGTTATCACGGAAACCGGTGCCGCCACCGCAGCATCCAAAGCGCTGCCATCGTTAGAAGGTAAGCTCACGGGTAACTCTATTCGCGTACCAACCCCTAACGTCTCCTTAGCGATTCTTAATTTAACGTTAGAGCGCGAAACTACACCTGAGGAACTAAACGAGTACTTGCGTTGGGTGTCTTTACACTCGCCGCTACGTCGTCAGGTGGATTACATCAGTTCTCCAGATGCTGTATCTACGGATTTCGTTGGTTCACGTCACGCCTCAGTGATCGATGCTGAAGCTACAATAGTGAACGGTAACCACTGCGTGCTGTACGTGTGGTATGACAACGAGTTTGGTTACAGCTGTCAGGTGCTGCGCATTTTGCAGCAAATTTCTGGCGTTGAATTCCCCGTTTACCCAAGCGCTTAACAAGCTTTGGAACTGGGGATTAAAATAAAACATTAATCTCTGTTGGCCTACGCCCCCGCGCTCCCTATAATGGCGCCGGGCGTAGTGCCTCAGTTTTAGTGTTAATTACAGGTATTACCGGGCATTCCCGGTAAACTTCGTTGTGCGGACGCGCTTGAACGCCCGCCATGCGAAGCATCACAAGTGGGCGAGAGAATATGATCAAAATCAAGCGGGGGCTCGATCTACCTATTACAGGTGCACCACGCCAAGAGATCGACGGAGCTCCATCAGTAAAGCAAGTGGCCATTCTAGGTGGTGAATACCACGGCATGCGTCCCACCATGGAAGTGGCGGAAGGCGACAAAGTTATCAAAGGCCAATTGATTTTTACCGATAAGAAAACCGAAGGCGTAAAATATACCGCACCAGCAACGGGTACCGTTGTGGCGATTAATCGTGGCAAGCGCCGTGCTTTGCAATCCGTGGTGATTGAGGTAGAGCAGAGCAGTGAGGAAGCGGTGCAGTTCCAAGCTTATAAAGCTGGCGAATTGGTGAATTTATCCCGCGATGCCATTGTGCAGCAATTGGTGGATTCAGGGCAGTGGACAACCATTCGTACCCGTCCTTTCGGCAAGGTGCCAGCCCTCGATTCACAACCGAATTCAATTTTTGTGACTGCCATGGATACCAACCCGTTGGCAGCTAACCCTGATGTAATTATCGGCAAGTACGAAGAAGCCTTCCGTAATGGCTTAACTGTGCTCTCGCGCTTGACTAATGGCCCGGTTTGGGTATGCCGTTCACCAGAATCTAAGCTACCTTCTTTTAGCGGTGGCCAAATTCGCGAAGAAACCTTTGCCGGGCCGCACCCAGCGGGTAATGCAGGAACCCACATCCATTATTTAGATCCGGTGGGAATGCAGAAAACAGTTTGGAGCGTGGGCTATCAAGAGGTGATTGCGATTGGTGAGTTATTCACTACGGGCGAGCTTTTTGTCGAGCGCATTGTGGCGTTAGCTGGCCCACAGGTGAAGGACCCACGTCTTGTGCGTACCCAAGTGGGCGCCGATATGGCAAGTTTAACTGCAGGGCAGCTTAAAGCTGGTGAAAACCGCATTGTGTCTGGTTCTGTGTTTAACGGCCACAACGCTCGGGGCCCCTTAGCCTTTTTAGGCCGCAACGCCAATCAAGTTACAGTGCTGCTCGAAGGTCGTGAGCGCATCATGTTTGGCTATTTATCACCCGGCCTCAAGCGTCACTCGGTAATGGGTATTTACTTATCCAAGCTAATGCCGGGTCGCAAGTTAGATATGACAGCTTCAACGAATGGTAGTGAGCGTGCCATGGTACCCATTGGCAACTACGAAAAAGTGATGCCTTTGGATATTCTGCCCACGCATTTGTTACGCGCCATTATTGTTGGTGATACGGACGCCGCCCAGGATCTTGGTGCGTTAGAGCTGATAGAAGAGGATTTGGCGCTTTGTACATATGCCTGCGTGGGCAAGTACGAATACGGCCCTCTTTTGCGCGATACACTCACAACCATTGAGCTGGAGGGTTAATCATGGGTTTGCGAGCATATATTGACCGTAAGATAGCACCTCACTTCCATGAGGGTGGGCGCTTTAAGCAGTATTATGTGTTTTATGAAATGTTCGACACCATGCTGTACAGCCCTGCAGAGACAACACGTTCTGCATCCCATGTACGTGATGGTATCGACCTCAAGCGAGTAATGATGACCGTATGGTTTGCGGCATTACCTGCATTATTTTTTGGTATGTACAACGCTGGCTATCAAGCCAACTTACAAATCACTGAGTTTGGCTACAGTCCTATTGCAGGTTGGCGTACAGACTTAGTGGCATTGTTGGCTTCGTTTGACGTTACAAGCTTTTGGGCCAATATGTTGCATGGTGCAGTGTATTATCTACCCATTATGATAACCGTCTACTTGGGTGGTTTTATCTGGGAAGGGCTCTTTGCGTGGAAGCGTGGCCATGAGGTAAACGAAGGTTTCTTCGTTACCGGTATTCTTTTCACTTTAATCGTTCCTCCGGCAATCCCCTTATGGCAAGTGTTCTTAGGGATTAGCTTTGGTGTGGTTGTGGGTAAAGAAATCTTTGGCGGTACGGGGAAGAATTTCCTTAACCCTGCATTGGTGGGCCGCGCCTTCTTGTTCTTTGCTTACCCCGCACAAATCTCTGGTGATTCCGTATGGACAGCAGTGGACAACTTTAGTGGTGCAACGCCTTTATCCTTAGCGGCGGATGGTGCTATTGATTTCTCAGTGGGATTAACCGCAGCGGCTACCGAAAGCGGCATTACGTGGATGCAAACTTTCTTGGGGGGTATCCAGGGTTCTATTGGTGAAACCTCAACCTTAGCTATCTTGATTGGTGCTGCGGTTTTACTTATTACGCGCATTGCTTCCTGGCGCATTATGGCGGCGGTGCTGATTGGTGCTGTGTTAACGTCCTTAATGTTTAATGCCATTGGCAGCGATACCAACCCTCTGTTTGCTATGCCATTTTACTGGCACCTGACCTTGGGTGGTTTGGCCTTTGGTTTAGTGTTTATGGCCACAGACCCTGTGTCAGCATCCATGACAGATACAGGTAAATGGGTGTTTGGCTTGCTCATCGGCTTTATGGTGGTGGTGATTCGTGTGGTGAACCCAGCGTTCCCAGAGGGCATGATGCTCGCCATCTTGTTCGGAAACTTGTGTGCGCCCCTGATCGATTACTTCGTAATTCAAGCGAATATTCGTCGCCGTCAGCGCCGCACCGCAGTGGGAGGTGAAGCATAATGGCTTTTAATAAAGATAGTGTAGGCGGCACCTTAATTGCTGCATTTATTATCTGCTTGGTATGTGGAATTGTCGTATCCACAGCGGCAGTATCCTTGCGTCCCATGCAAGAAGAAAACCGTGTGCTTGATCGCCAAACCAATATTTTGGTTGCCGCAGGCTTGTATCGTGAAGGGATTAATGTTCCCGAAGCTTTCGCTGAGGTTGAGCGTCAGTACGTTGAGCTTGGCACTGCCACTCTCGTTGAGGCGAGCGAAGTGCCTGATGACTACGATCAGCGCACTCCTTCCGAAAGCACGCGTTTAAGCGATGAAGAAGACATTGCTAGCGTGCGTAACTTGCCGAAGTGGGGTGAGGTGTACTTGGTGCGCGATGAGCAAGACAATATCGAAACCATTGTGTTGCCTGTTCAAGGTTATGGCCTTTGGTCCACCATGTATGGTTTCCTCTCTTTGGAAGGTGATGCCAACACCATTGCTGGTTTAGTGTTCTACGACCACGGTGAAACTCCAGGTTTAGGTGCCGAAATTGAGAACAAGAACTGGCAAGCCTTATGGGAAGGCAAAAAGCTGTTGTCTGATAATGGCGATTTAAACTTCGAAGTTATCAAAGGCAATGTGGATGACAGAACGCCAAACAAAGATAACAAAGTGGATGGCCTATCCGGCGCCACCTTAACCAGTAAAGGCGTAAGTAACATGGTGCGCTTCTGGGTGGGTGACAAAGCTTACGGCCCTTACCTAAAAAGTATTCGCGAGAGCGGTAACTAAGGAGAAGGTCAATGGCGAAGATAAATGTAAAAGAAGTCTTGTTTGAACCGATCTTTAATAACAACCCGATCGCGCTTCAAATTTTAGGTGTGTGCTCGGCACTTGCGGTGACCTCGCAACTTAGCACCGCGCTTACCATGAGCATTGCATTAACACTGGTAACGGCCTTCTCTGGCTTTTTTATCAGTATGATCCGTAATTTCATTCCTAACAGTATCCGTATGATTGTACAGGTAATGATTATTGCGGCTTTGGTAATCGTTGTAGACCAAGTGTTACAAGCTTTCTCTTATGGTTTAAGCCGCCAACTATCAGTGTTTGTTGGTTTGATTATTACCAACTGTATTGTGATGGGGCGTGCCGAAGCCTTTGCCATGTCTAATCCTCCTGTGCCTTCTTTCTTAGATGGTATTGGTAACGGTTTAGGTTATAGCTTCATCTTGATTGTCCTAGGTGCTGTGCGAGAACTCTTGGGTTCTGGCTCCTTGCTAGGCTACCAAATCATTCCATTGGTGAATGATGGTGGCTGGTACTTGCCTAACGGCATGTTGCTCTTACCACCGTCGGCTTTCTTTATTATTGGCTTTATTATTTGGGCGCTACGTGCCTGGAAGCCTGAGCAAGTGGAAGAGGAAGATTTCAAGATTGCACCGAACTCGCGCGCTAGCGACGTGCTATAAGAGGAGCGACACATGGAACACTATTTAAGTTTATTTGTTAAGGCTGTTTTCATTGAAAACATGGCGCTAGCCTTCTTCTTGGGTATGTGTACTTTCTTGGCGATTTCCAAGAAAGTGAGCACGGCGATTAACCTAGGTATTGCGGTGGTGTTGGTGCAGGTAGTCACTGTGCCAATTAATAACCTTATTTATACCTATGTACTAAAAGGAGGCGCTTTATCTTGGGCGGGCTTAAGTCACGTTGATCTAAGCTTTTTAGGCTTCCTTACTTATATTGCTGTGATTGCAGCTGTAGTACAGATTATGGAGATGATTCTCGATAAGTACGTGCCGGCACTGTATAACACGCTCGGTATTTACCTGCCTTTGATCACCGTAAACTGTGCCATCTTCGGCGGTACCTTGTTTATGGCGGAGCGTAACTACGATTTTGCTGAAAGTGTGGTGTACGGCTTGGGCTCAGGCTTTTCTTGGGCGCTTGCCATTGCCTTGCTTGCCGCCATTCGTGAAAAGCTCAAATACAGCGATGTACCAGATGGCCTAAGCGGCCTTGGTATTACCTTTATGACGGTGGGTCTAATGTCCTTAGGCTTTATGTCATTCTCTGGTATTCAGCTCTAGGAGGGGTTTGAGATGGGTGAAATACTCATTGGTGTAGCCGTTCTCACTGTCATGTTGTTGCTCATGGTAGTGGTTATTTTAGCTGCACGTAGTAAATTGGTTTCGAGTGGTGATATCACCATTACAGTGAATGGCGAAAAGGAGCTTGTGGTGCCCGCGGGCGATAAGCTCTTAGGCACTTTAGCGTCTAAAGGCATTTATCTCTCCTCCGCGTGTGGTGGTGGTGGAACCTGCGCACAGTGTGCATGTCAGGTACTAGAAGGTGGTGGCGATATTCTCGCCACTGAAGAGAGCCACTTTAATAAAAGGGAAGTGCGCGCAGGTTACCGCTTGTCTTGCCAAGTGACTGTAAAGCAAGATATGGCAATTCAGATCCCAGAAGAAATCTTCGGCGTGAAGAAGTGGGAATGTGAAGTTATCAGCAATAACAACGTAGCTACCTTTATTAAAGAACTCGTACTTAAGCTACCTGAGGGTGAAGATGTCAACTTCCGTGCGGGTGGTTATGTTCAGTTAGAATGCCCTAAGTATACGATTCCTTATAAGGATTTTGATATTGAAGAGAAGTTCCGCGGTGACTGGGAGCGCTTTAATTTCTTCGATATTGTGGCGAAAAATAATGATGACGACGTGGTTCGTGCTTATTCCATGGCGAACTACCCAGAAGAGAAAGGTATTCTTAAGTTCAATATTCGTATTGCAACGCCGCCCCCTGGTAGTAAGGATATTCCCGCTGGTATTATGTCGAGCTATGTGTTCAACCTTAAGCCTGGCGATAAAGTCACCGTGTTTGGTCCCTTTGGTGATTTCTTTGCAAAAGATACTGATGCCGAGATGGTGTTTATCGGCGGTGGTGCAGGCATGGCGCCCATGCGTTCGCACATTTTCGATCAGCTCAAGCGTTTGAAATCCGACCGCAAGATTAGCTTTTGGTACGGTGCCCGTTCCATGCGCGAAGCCTTCTACGTGGATGAGTACGATAAGTTAGCAGAAGAAAACGATAACTTTGAGTGGCACTTGGCATTATCGGACCCGCAGCCCGAAGATAACTGGGATGGCCCCACCGGTTTTATTCACCAAGTGCTATATGATAATTACCTTAAAGATCATCCGGCACCTGAAGACTGCGAGTACTACATGTGTGGTCCCCCCATGATGAACGCTGCAGTGATTAAGATGCTTGAAGATATTGGCGTTGAGCCTGAAAACATCCTCTTGGATGACTTCGGTGATTAAGCATGAGAGCTAACTGGATTAGCGCAGAACAGGGCCTTAGAGCCCTGTTTCTGTTTGTTGCAGTCTTTCTTTTTGCTTGTTCTTCGCCGCCCCCGCCTCAATATCAGCTTTCTGGTGCAACCATGGGCACCGTCTGGCAGGTGCGTTTGAGCGAGCTGCCCGAAGGTATGGACCTTGGTGCAGTGAATGCCGAGCTTGAACAGCTGCTTGAACTTGTCAATCAGCAAATGAGCACTTATCGGCACGATTCTGTGATTTCACAATATAACCAAGCGGAGGCGGGCACTTGGCATACGGTGCCACCTGAATTTGCATTAGTTTTAACCACTGCTCTTGAGCTTGCTGACATCAGCCACGGTGCCTTTGACCCCACCGTGGGGCCCTTAGTTAATTTATGGGGGTTTGGACCACAGGCACGTTCCGAAACCACGCCTACTGCTGAGACAATCCAGCAGGTAAAGGCAGAAGTGGGTTGGGAAAAAATTCAAACACGCCAGCAAGGACGCGAAGTTTTGCAGCCAGGCGGCATTTATTTAGATTTTTCCGCCATCGCTAAAGGCTACGCTGTGGATTTGCTTGGCGAGCGTTTAACCGAGCTAGGAGTGTCGGGCTGGTTAGTGGATATTGGCGGGGACTTACGCACCTACGGGTATAAGTCCGATGGTGAACCTTGGTTTATTGCCGTGGAGCGCCCCAATACTCAAGTACGCGAGGCAGGCTCGATACTTGCTTTGCATGGCAAAGCAGTGGCAACATCAGGTGACTATCGTAATTTCTATGACACCCAAGAGGGGCATTTTTCTCACACCATAGATCCCCGCACTGGGTGGCCTGTGGAGCACCAGTTGGCATCTGTCACTGTGCTTGAAGAATCGTGTATGTTGGCGGATGGATTGGCCACCTTGCTCACCGTGCTTGGTCCTAAAGAGGGCCTAGCATTTGCAGAAGCACAGGGTTTAGAGGTGTACTTTATCGAGCGCGAGGCGCAAGATGAAGGAGTAAGGTTTGCCGAGACCATGACCGCGGCTTTCAAACAGTATTTAAAAGAGGAGTAGTGCCATGTTAACCACCGTTATTGCCACAGTGCTTGGTTTTTCAGTGCTGTTTGGTCTGATGTCCCTAGGTGTTATTTTTGCCAATAAGCCCATTAAAGGCTCTTGCGGCGGTATGAGCGCCTTAGGATTTAAAGAGGGGTGCGATGTTTGTGGCGGTAAACCAAGTGCTTGTGATGCTCAGCAGGGCGAAGTGAAAGCGGTACCCTTGAGCTACAATGCCATGGATAATCGTAACGAGTAATTTATGGATGCTTGGTGGCCTTTTTCCTCGGGTGATCAAGTTTGTCCTGATACCTTGCCTAATGGCCTGATTTTATCGGGCGGTGGCGCGCGGGCGGCGTATCAGGTGGGTGTTTTAATGGGGATTGCGGAGCTGATTGCACCTGGTGAGTGCAACCCATTTCCTGTGATTTGTGGCACCTCAGCAGGAGCCATTAATGCGGCGGGCCTAGCTGCCCGCTCCCATAACTTTCGTGTGGCTGTGCGCGGCCTTGAGCGCACCTGGCGTGCTTTAACACCCGCCCATGTTTATAAAACCAATGTGGGCGCCTTTCTAAAAGAGTTATTACATTGGGCACTACCGGCATTTGTTACTGGCACCACCCCCCGTCGCAGTGCTTTGTTAAATAACACACCGCTTGCTGAGCTACTGGCAGAAGTCATTCCGTTTAAACAAATTCAAACTTGTATTGATGCAGGGCATCTGCGTGCCTTAAGCGTGACGGCTTCTTCCTATTCAAGCAATGAATCAGTGGCTTTCTTTCAAGCTAAGGAAGGCATACAGCCATGGCAACGTACCCGGCGTCGTGGGGAGCGTGCGGCAATAGATGTTGAGCACTTGCTGGCGTCCTCTGCTCTACCGGTGTTGTTCCAAGCGCAGAAAGTAGGTCATAACTATTACGGTGATGGCGCCATGCGGCAGCTATCACCAATTAGCCCAGCGTTGCACTTGGGCGCGAATCGAGTGTTGGTGATAGGGGTCTCAGGTCAAAAACAACGTCAGTTTCAGCGCCAAGATGCTGGACCTTATCCTTCCATGGCACAAATACTCGGGCATGTACTTGATAGTGTGTTTGTGGACACCTTAGAAAGCGATGTGGAACGCTTAGAGCGCATTAATCAAACCATTGCTCTGCTGAGTCCTGAACAACGTAAAAAACGCAACTTGCGAGAAATAGAAGTACTAAAAATTTATCCAAGCGAATGCATCGATGAGATCGCAGCGGAGTTTTTACATCTGTTGCCTTGGCGTTTGCGCTTGTTTTTGCGTGGCACGGGAGGAACCAGACGAGGTGGCGCCTCAGCCGTGAGCTACCTTTTGTTTGAACAGCAATTTATTACGGCGCTAATTGAGCTAGGTTTAAGCGATGCGCGGCGCCAGAAAGAGCAAATTCGCTGTTTTCTTAGGCCAGAGGCTGAGACCTTTGTTGAAAGTGTGCGAGCATAGCCGTGGGGTAATCGGTAATAATGCTGTCCACTTTGAGTTGCGCTAATCGTTCAGCGATATCCAAATCATTCACTGTCCAGCATGAGACTTTCAAGCCTTTGCTACGTGCTTTTTTCATTAGGCGGGCGTTGACTAAGGCGTGGTTGGCAATTAGCCAGTGGCAGCCTAGCCTGTTGCTGATGCTAATGGGCAGACGATGATGGTACTGGCACACATAACCGCGCTTTATGTCAGGCGCTATTCGTTTGAGTTGCCGTAGTACATTCACATCCTCAGACGTAACCACCACGCGCTGGCCAATGTTTAACGTGGTTATAAGCGTCTTTAATTGCAGGACCAAGGCATCTAGGTAAGGCATTGGCATAAAGCCTTTGATTTCAAGTTGGTAGTGAAGATGGCTCGGGCACTCAATCAGTACGGATTCTAGGCTAGGAATGGCCTCTTGGTGAGGCCATTGGGATAGGGCGTGGCGGGCATCAAGTTGTGTAAGCAACTGGCTGTTTTTTAGATGTAGCTTGCCTTTTTGTAAGGTGGTGCGCCTGAGGGTTTTGTCGTGAAAAGCATAAAGTACGCCGTCGAGACTCATGCGTACATCAAGTTCAATGCCATGCACACCTGCTTCACTGGCCCGTAGAAAGCTAGTAAGTGTGTTTTCGGGGGCTTCACCGCGGGCGCCGCGATGGCCGAGAATCTCTAAGTGTGCCATTGGCGCCTCCGGTATTAATCTATGAAGCGTTTAGTGAGTTCGCCATAGGCATCTACGCGGCGATCGCGTAAATAGGGCCAAATACGGCGCACGTCTTCACTGCGTTTAAGGTCAATGTCTGCCACAAGCGCTGTTTCTTCTTGATGGGCGGCATGGGCAAGCATTTCACCTTGTGGTCCGCAAATAAAGCTATGCCCCCAAAAATCGACGCCGCCGCCAGGAGCATCTGCCAAGGGTGAAGGTTCAAACCCCACGCGGTTAGCCACTACTACTGGTAAGCCATTGCTTACCCCATGGGCACGCTGGGCAATAATCCAAGCACCTAATTGGCGTTGCTGTTCGGCTTTTGTGTCGGTGGTGTCCCAGCCGATGGCAGTGGGGTATAGCAGTATCTCTGCACCAGCCAAAGCCATTAAACGGGCGGCTTCGGGATACCATTGGTCCCAACACACTAATAGCCCCAAGCGTCCCACAGAAGTATTAATGGGCTGAAAGCCACTGCCGCCTTGGTTCCACTGGGCATCGCCGGGAGTAAAATAAAACTTTTCATAAAAGCCCGGGTCATCAGGAATATGCATTTTGCGGTAACAACCCGCTAGGGTGCCATCTTTCTCTAAGACTACAGCCGTGTTGTGGTAAAGGCCTGTGGTGCGTTTCTCGAATAAGCTGCCTACTAGCACCACATTAAGCTCTTTGGCGAGCTGGCCTAGCCAATATGTGGATGGACCTGGAATGGTTTCAGCTAGGTCGAAATTAGCCACGTCTTCACTTTGGCAAAAATATAAACTGTTGTGCAGCTCTTGGAGCATAATTAGCTCGGCACCCTCAGCGGCAGCGGCACGTATAAGTTGCTCGGAGCGAGCTTGGTTAGCAGCTATATCAGCACTATTTGCTTGTTGTATTACAGCAAGGCGCATGGCGTCATCTCATGGTTAAAAAATCGCTTTATAGCACCCCTTGGGGGATTTGCATAGTCACACAATGAAGGCTGCCATGCTGCTCTATTAAAGCGCGGCAATCAATGCCTACCACCTGATAATCAGGCATGGCTGAAGCAAGGCGCTCTAAAGCGGCTTCATCAGTGGGGCTATTATAGGTGGGGACCAGGACTTTGTGATTGAGGATGAGAAAATTGGCATAAGTAGCGGGAAGACGGCGGCCGTCCTGTGCAAATTGCGCTGTTGGTAGGGGGAGTGGCAGCAAGTCAAAACCCTCAAGGGAGGCTAAGCGAAAAAGCTCTTTCTCCATGGCTTGAAGCTCGGTGTAGTGTTCGTCTTCAGGGTCGTTGCATTGCATATAAGCAATGGTAAAGGCGTTACAGAAGCGCGCCAAGGTATCAATATGGGAATCGGTGTCATCACCGGCTAAGTAGCCATGTTTTAGCCACCAGATG
Organism: Alcanivoracaceae bacterium; assembly: GCA_027324795.1. GTDB lineage: Bacteria > Pseudomonadota > Gammaproteobacteria > Pseudomonadales > Alcanivoracaceae > CALEAR01. The sequence goes on along the minus strand of DAHVSB010000009.1, from coordinate 4,774 downwards.
CGCCGTACTTTTAATGTTTCGCGCAGGCGTTGTTCCACTTGTTCGCGGTTCAAACCTGGGTTGCGGTTGGGGTTTAACAGGCACGCTTCTGTGGTGAGCAGGTTGCGTCGCCCATCGCTTTCCACGGCCCCGCCTTCAAGCACAAAATCATGGTGAATATGCAAAGGTGCCCGCCAAGTGATGTGAGTTGATACTTGGTTGTCTAACTCAGCTGCGAACTTGTTCCCCCAACCGTTAAAAGTAAACTTGTGCAGTTCAATGGCGCCATTTGTGCGCACTGCCAAGGGACCGTAGTCTCGAGTCCAAGTGTCATTGTAGGCCGTTTGCTGCCAATGAATATTGCGTAGCTTGAGGCCTTGCGTTGTTAATAGTTGTTGGATGTGAGCCTTGTGCTCGGCGTTTTGGTGAATGATAAGAAGTTGCTGTTGGTCTGAAATAGCCGCTGCAATTTGCAGGTAGCAGCTTTCTGCTTGCGTTAAATTGGATTCCCAATCCGTACTGGCATGTGGCCAAGCAATCATAACACCCCATTGCGGGTGCCATTCGGGCAAAAATTCAGGCATGGCGGTCTACTAAATAGAAGTGGCTTATAAGTAACAATGACGCTTTAAAAGCGTCATTGTTGAGACCTTGCAAGTGTAAGAGGTTACCAGTTCATTTGAAAGCCGCCACCACCGCTTTCCTCTGTTTCAGGCTCGGCTGTGCTTGCTGGCTCTGAGGAATCGTCATCCACCTCCTGTGGCTGTGATTCCTCTGAGGGTGTTTCCTCGGCGGTATCCACTTCATCAGCTGAGATATCGCTAAGGGCTTCGTCTTCAGCAGGGGCGTTATCCCGTTCTTCCTGCCCAGATGCATGGTCATCAGCCGCCTCAGCGGTGGAGGCTTCTTCTTCGGGGGGCTGGCTTGCAGTTGAGGCAGAAGCGTCTTCGGTAGCGCTGTCTTTTGACGCACCAGAGGTCGGCACTATGCGGCCGGTTGCAGGGTCAAAACGGAAGCTGCCATCCCATTCCTCTTCAGCGTTTGAATCAGCTTTGGGTACTTCTTCTGTGACTTGAGGCGCCTCTTGTTCGGTGGTGTCTGTGTCGTTGGTATCAATAGAAGGTAATTCTAAGACGGTTCCATGGTATGTAATTGAAACTTGCTCTTCGGCCTTGCTCGGCGCCGCTGGGGTTCGCCTAATTACCCCTTCGCTATGGGAGACAGAGTGTAGGGCTATGTTACCTTCAAAATAAACAGAATAGCCTTGATAATCCCAACGAGTAATAGGGGGAGAACCCACCGGCGAGTGTTTTTTTAATGGCGTACCGAATCGTTGCTCTACTGCCGCCTTGGAGGCGCCGCGCTGTGGCATCTCTTGTGCATAGATTGGTTGTGTTAGCGCAAAAACCAGGCAAGCAGTGCCAGCCAAGCGGCCAAGTGTTATTCGCATTTGTTATCCCCATTTGTGGCACAAAAATCAATTGCTAAAGCAAGAAGGCTCTATTCAATCATGTTTAATAGTTAAAAGGCTAGATAAGCGTCACAATTGCTGTGGTCATTCTATAAATAATCATGTTTAATGCGCTGCATGTTTAAACCTCTTTCATTATATATTGGGTTGCGCTACACGGGCGCACGCACCAGTAACAGCCTTATTTCTGTTATTGCGCTGATTTCCACCTTGGGCTTAATGCTTGGTGTAGCGGTGCTCATTACTGTGCTTTCAGTAATGAATGGCTTCGAGCGCGAATTGCAAACGCGGATTCTTGGTATGGTAACCCACGTATCGGTACATGGCACAGAACCCGTACAAGACTGGCGTTCATTAGCCGACACAGTATCTCAGCACCCTAATGTGGTAGCGGCTTCGCCCTTTGTTGAGCTGCAAGGCATGTTGGCTCACGGTGGCCATGTCACAGGGGTGATGGTGAATGGTATTTCACCCCCCGAGGAAAAAGCGGTATCCATTGTAGGTGAGCACATGTGGCGGGGTGAATTGGAGTCTTTGGAAAGTGGCGCCTTCAATATCGTATTGGGCTATGCCATAGCGCGAGAGCTAGGCGTGGGCGTGGGGGATCAAGTGGTATTGGTTTTGCCTGAGGCAAGCTTGTCACCCGCGGGGGTAACACCGCGGTTTAAGCGCTTTAACGTCACAGGAATTTTTCGTGTGAAGGCGGAAGTGGATGGTTTGTTTGCTTATATGCATGTGGATGATGCAGCACGTTTACTGCGTCAACCGAACACGGTGGAAGGGGTGCGTGTGCGTTTGGATGACTTATTCAAAGCGCCACAAGTAGGTTGGGAGCTGTCGCAGGACCTCGATGGCTTGTATTGGGCTTCCGATTGGACCCGCACCCACGGCAATTTATTCCAAGCCGTGCAGATGGAAAAAACCATGATGACGCTCTTGCTGTCGTTTATTGTGGCGGTGGCGGCGTTTAATATTGTGTCAAGCCAAGTCATGTTAGTGACTGAAAAGCGTGGCAATATTGCCGTGCTGCGCACGCTAGGTGCCACTCCCGCGAGTATTATGCGTATTTTTATTGTGCAAGGTACGCTTATTGGTTTCGCGGGAACCGCTTTAGGAGTGGGGCTTGGGGTTTTGTTAGCGCTTAACATCTCTGATATTGGCGCTTGGGTGGAGCAAACCTTTAACGCCAATATGTTTAATGCTTATTTTGTGAATTATTTGCCTTCTGAACTGCGCATCAGTGATGTGCTGACCATTGCCACTATTGCCATGACAATCAGCTTCTCAGCGACCTTATATCCCTCTTGGCGCGCTAGTAAGGTGGCTCCGGCGGAGGCATTGCGTTATGAGTAATCCTGTGGTTAGGGTGCAGGCATTGCAGCATCAATATCGCGATAAAAATATGGCGGTGCCGGTGCTGCAAGGCATTGATTTAGAGGTGTTCGCGGGCGAATCAGTGGCGATTGTTGGTGCTTCTGGTTCGGGCAAATCCACACTGCTAAATATGCTCGGTGGCTTAGACGCACCCACAGCAGGCAAAGTGTTTATTGGGGAGCAAGATATACAACGCCTTTCCGAGCGTGAGAAAGGACGCTTGCGTAACCAAAAAATGGGTTTTGTGTATCAATTTCATCATTTGTTGCCCGAGTTTACCGCCTTAGAAAATGCGGCCATGCCCTTATTGATTGGCAAAGCGTCGGTGAAAACAGCCAGAGAACAGGCACGAAATGCGCTAGAAGCGGTGGGCTTGGGCCATCGTTTGCATCACAAACCCAGCGAATTAAGTGGAGGAGAACGCCAACGCGTGGCTATCGCACGGGCATTGGTGGCTCAACCACAAGTGATACTTGCCGATGAGCCCACGGGCAACTTAGATGAAACCACCGCTGCACAAATACAAGATGTGCTCTTATCCCTCACTGAGGAATGGGATTTGGCGCTGATTGTGGTGACCCATGACCTCTCTTTTGCGCGCCGTTGTGAACGTCAGCTCAATTTGCACAATGGCCAACTCCAGCCCGTAACTTCGGCGTAATACCTACAATTATTTCTGGCTTTTACTGATTCCCCCCGTGTGAGTGCCTCCTTATGCTTTGGCAAGAGGTGACTTATGTGGCAATGGGCGTTTTGTGCAGCAGTAGTTTGGCAAGTTTGGGCTGGCAGCCATTGGGGGTACTGGTTGTGGTGGCTGTTACTACTGCCTTTTTGTGCGGGTGGAGCAAGGCGGAAATATGCTTTTGCCATCCTTGCCTTAATATTGGGGGCTTGGTGGGCGGCCTGGCACGTGCAGGGGGCTTTGGCCATGTGGCTGCCCAAGAGCCATATAGGGGAAACCCTTCTTGTGAGGGGGGAGGTGGTGCCGTTTTCTTGGCAGGAAACGGAAACTCACTACGGGGCCAAACGCTATAGTTTTACTGTAAACGCTCAATTTATTACTCAAGATAAACATCATCAGGGAGTGGTGCGGTTAGCGTATTACCCTTCGCCTGAAGACGCGTTAACCCCTTTTCGGGGTGGAGAAAGCGTGGTGTTAAAAGCGCGCTTAAAACCACCACATAGCACTGTTAACGAAGGTTTGCTAAGTCGTGTTCAGTTGGATTTTGCCCGTGGTGTGATTGCTCAAGGTACGGTGCAGCATATTGTAAGCCGTGATCCTGCCGCGCAGGGGTTATCTTGGTGGCGAGAGCAAATCAGTTATCGATTACGCCAACAACTGGCATCGTGGCCGCAAGCGCAGGCACTTTTGCCTGCTTTGGTTGTGGCTGATAGGCGCCATGTAACGGAAAGCCAATGGCGGCGCTTTCGAGAAAGCGGCACAGCACACTTGTTAGCAATCTCTGGTTTGCACGTTAGCTTGGTAGCTGGGGTGGTTTGGTGGCTTGGACGATTAGCGCTGCTACCTTGGTTGCCGCGGGGGCNAGTGGCAGCCGTGTATGCTGCAGGACCAGCCATGGTTGCTGCCTTGGCTTATGCCGCCTTAGCAGGGTTTTCCTTGCCTACGCAGCGGGCCTTGATTATGTGCCTGGCGTTAATGTGGTTTTTTGTGAGGGGTCGCACTGCGAGCCTATTTTCAGGTTTTCGTTATGCGTTTTTGGGTGTTTTATTGTGGGCGCCCTTAAGCGTGGCTGACCCAAGTTTTTGGTTGTCGTTTTGCGCTGTGTTTTTGTTGTTGGTGTTAATAACAGTAGGCCAAAAGCTTAGCTGGTGGCGGGCGCAGCTCGTGTTGTCTTTTGGTGTGGGCGCTTTAGGTGCTTGGTGGTTTGGTAGTTGGGGAGTGCTAGCTCCCTTGGCTAACTGGGTTTTGATTCCTGTTTTTGCTTGGAG
>DAHVSB010000099.1 GCA_027324795.1 Alcanivoracaceae bacterium | reverse complement strand
ACCCTTTGAGCGTAGCGGTACGATTGAACCTGCTCTGGATGAAGAGTATGTCAACGCATTATGCGAGGCGCCCGTTAAAGAGGGAGAAATTAATCGAGCCGCTTTGGCGGTGGATTGTCCTTTGTTGAAACAATATAACCTCTTTGAAGATGAGGATAATCCACGCAGTATGCCCCACGAGGGAGGCGTGCCCTTTGTTGTTAATACAAAGTTATTTGCGGATTATTCTACGAAATACCGAGTGCTGTTTTTGCCGCCGAATGAAAAAGCGATTTACAAAGATGGCCAAGAAGGCTCGGCACCTAATAGCACCATAGAATTTCCGATAGGCACTGTTATTGCTAAGACATTCGCCTTTACAAACGAGGCTGAAGGCACGGAAAGAATGATTGAAACGCGATTACTGATAAAGCGTCCTGGTCAGACAGGTAAAGGTGTTTGGGTCGGATTGCCTTATATTTGGGATGAGGATGGGGTCGCACGATTAGCTATGGGAGGAGGTAAGTTTGCGGTGGAATGGCATTACCGAGATACAGATAGCGGAGAACTTTTGTCGGGTTCAACGGAATCTTATTCGGTGCCAAATGCGAATCAATGCATCACGTGTCATGGCAATGATGATCAGCCAAGTGGCAGTGCCCCAATTGCGCCTAAGCCGCGAAATTTAAACCGCGTTTATCGTCCTGAAAGTAGTTTTATGGGCAATAAGGGGCAAGGTGGGTTCCCACAAGTTAACCAACTGCAATATTGGGTGGATAATGATTTGCTAGCAGCAGCTCCAACGCTTGAAATTAATTCGCGTGGGATAGCCACAAACGTGGAGCGTTTACCTATATGGAATTTACCCGGTGATGGAAAGTATGAAGCAAACACCAAAGCGGATGTGGAAGAACGTTTAAGGGCTTATTTAGAGGTGAATTGCCAGTACTGTCATAATGATAAAGGAGCAGCTTCTAACACTGGGTATTATCTAGATCACTTTAGGGAAGTGGGCGCGAGTTACGGGATCTGTAAAAAGCCTACGGCAACCGGTGGCGGCTCTTGTGGGCGTGACCGTATCGTGGTGCCAGGAAGCAGCGAAAAATCCATTGTCACGTGTCGGGTTGAAGCTGAGCATGATGAACCGCAGCGGATGATGCCGCCCATTGCCCGAAGTGTTAGCCATGCTGGCGCAGTAGCGCTGCTAAGGTTATGGATAAATGAGGTAGTGGATTCAAGTTATACCAATGCTAGTTTTTGCGATTAAAAGTGGAGATAGCATTAGCAGCTATTAGGCTGCTAATGTTATCCGAGGTTAGTAAAAAAGGTCTAAAGCCACTGCCACTGATGGGCTTGTGTTAAAAGGGGCACCAAGACCATCGGAGGGAAATGGCTCCTGTGCAAGTTGTCATGGTGTCTACTCACCTCGTTACGTGCATGATAAAAACTATTTGGACGACCCACAGTTTGAAGGTATTGCTGCGTCAATCTCGACATTCGAAGTGATTGGGACCGATAGCGCGCGCTCCGATATGGTGACCATGACTCTGCGTGAGGGATGGGATACCACCTATTGGGCTTACCCTGAAGGTACTGACCGAGCTGGAGCAGAAAGCTGTGCTTGAATACCTGAAAACTCTATAATGAGCGCTGTAGCTCGCGATTGGCGCCCTACGCTTTGTGCTTAGAGCGCTTTCTTAGATGTTTGCTGCAACACATTTTGCTGCAATATGGCTAAACGCCATAATAGTTAAGCTTGGATCGAGGGCCGAGCTAGTGGGAAACACCGAACTATCCGCTACGTAAAGGTTATGAAAGCCATGCACTTGGTGGTCTGAATTCACCACTGAATCAGTTGCATTCAGCCCCATGCGGCAACCGCCGCCAGGATGGGGTGATGCGAGCATAAGACCGCCTGCGGATACGGTTAAATTCTCTAAACGCGTTAGGTCATCCATGGAATTCAAGGTGATGCCCTGATGGCCTGCGATAATAAGCTGCTTGGCACCCACCGCAAATTGTAGTTCCGCCTGTTTTTTGATGGAGTCTTTTAGAACCGCTTTGGTGGTGGGACCATAAGGATAGTAGACCTCGCGACTACCATCGCGTTTTATGCGGATTTCACCAAGCTCATCCTCCACGTCATCTATCCAGCTAATAGTGCCGCCGATATTAGGTAACTGCTCCATTACCTGCTGGTGCTCCACCCCGTAGAGCGGCAGGGTAGCAGCAAACATAGCGGGTTGAATTTGATTGGGCATCAATAAATAACCGCCTTCTTGATATTGCCCATTGCGGTATTGGCGCTGCCAAAAGTGATCGATGCCCCATGCGGCGGGAATATTACGCCATAAAATAATCTCTTCATCGTAAATGCCATGCACCATCACGGAGGGGTTCATGGAAAAATGTTTGCCAAGCTGAGGCAGCTGTTTTTTCAAGCCTTGCTGCATTAAAAAATAAGCGCTGCTAAAGCCGCCGGCCGCTAGCACATAGGCATCTGCGTTAATAGTTAGCTTGATGCCATTTGGGCGGTTAGTGGCGGCGTCGATCATAGCTACGGATAAGCATTTGACTTTGTCGCCCTCCATAACTAACTGCTGTGCTTGGGCGTTAGCGTATAGGCGCGCCCCTTGAGCCAGCGCCTGAGGAATGTGGGTGACCATTTGGCTCTGTTTGGCATCATATAAACAGCCTTGCATACAGTGCCCTGATTTCACACAGTTTTTGCGTGCTTGCGGCACCCTATGGCCGCGCCAGCCAAGGGTTTCACTGCCTTTTCGCAGCAATTGGTTCATGCGGTTGAAATAGGGATCTGTGGCTGCGTGAATATGTAAATTGGCTTCTAATTCTTCAAAAGCGGGCAACAAATCCGCCATAGAATGCCCGGTGATATGGTATTCCTGCGCCCATTGCTCGAGCTTTTCCACAGGAGTGCGATAGCTGTCGGCCCAATAATGTACCGAGGCACCACCCACATTGTTGCCGTAGAGCAATAGGTTGCCGCCATCATGAGAAGAAGCAAAATTGCGCTCAGCTGAAATTTTGCCCGCCATATTGAGCTCCCGCTGGTCCATGCGCTGAGCCGGATAGTAGCCACCTTGGTCGAGCATAATCACATCAAGCCCGTGGTCGGTGAGCTTTTTTGCGACAGTGGCACCACCACACCCTGTGCCAATCACACACACCTGGGTGGTGAGTGTTTGGTCTTGGGTAATATCCCTCGCCTCAAAAATGTTGTTCATTGTGATTGCTCCTGCTGTGGTGTGGTAAGCGCAGCGTAGAGCTGGCGTTGCTCGCTTAATTGCTCTGGTAAGTGTTTGGCAAAGGGGCCGTCATAGCCTATAGCGCTCCAGCTGGATTCGTGGCCGTAATACATGTTGAAGCAAAGCATGCGGCAGTTGTTAATAACGGCGCGGACGGTTTTGCTACGCGTGTTTTTGGTGCCATTCAAAAAGTTAAGGCGCTGCTCAAGACTGAGTCGCGAGAAACGCCCAAACTTGGCATACATCACAGGCATCCACTCCAGCACGTGGAGCACTAGCTTTACATCTTTAGCGATAGGTTGAGAAATAAAATACAGCTCCTCATCTAAGCGTTGTAAGACTTGCGCTTGCTGTGGCGTAGGGTACTTGCCGCCACGTGGAAGGACGGCTTCAGCGAAGGCATGCAGGGTGTGGGCGTGGCTTTCTTCGAGCACTAAAAAGTTGCCATAGGGGGTAACGTGGAGCGCATTACGCGGTGCGGACATAAAGCGGTGACCATAAAACGTAGCGCTAACCCCCACAGCGGTAACCGCGGCAATTTTTAAAAAACTGCGGCGAGAAATGGGTTGCCATTGCATGATTTTTTCTCTTGTTGTTATATTAGTTTGTTCTAACCTAGCAGCTGCTGTTGCATTAGGCCAGTGCTGGCTGGCTCTATAGATAGAGCCAGCGTTCTGCCGTGGAGGCATCTAAGCGTTGTTGCTGCATGCTCGTAATCATTTGCTCCACATGCTTTTTGTTGGGTGGAGGTTGCATCGATGGCCCCTCTACAGCGAAATAACACACCGCAGAGCTAAAACGTTTTTCTTGCAGCAAATAGACTTCTATTTCTTGAGGTTCAAACGCACAAATGCCGTCACGTTTATACAAGGCTGCGAGCTCATTTGGGGTGAGTGCGTAAACCACGCCGTCCGCATAGGCCTTGGCAGAAGGAACGAGCGTGCTGTGGTTTCCCAAGTGCAATTGCCAGCCATGTAAGCGCGCCGTGCGTGGCTTTCTTGCGGTGCCGCCAAACTGGGTTAGGACCTCGGGGTTAAGGTAGTAGCTGTAGAAAAAAACATCGGTTAGGGGGAGTGAAGAGTTCATAATACGCCTCGTCTCAGTGTAGGCGCCCCGTTTAGCATTTGGAAAGATTGTGTCGCTGCAAGTGGGGCTAAATCACGACATAACTGAGTGTAGCGCATATCATTATGTGGGGCACGCTTTGCGTTAGAGTGTTTAATAACTTATAGGGCTATGGTCATCATCGAAATTATAGGCTTAAAAAATTTGTTACTTTTAGGGTGCCTGAGGCTGATCCAATCCTTAGTTTCAGATTTCTCTACTGCCACCTGGCCCAGCTCAATTACGACGATGGGAAAAACAGCGACAACCTCGTTGCTTGCTTAACGCTACCGCTAATGCAGTACCCAAAAGAGAAGAAATTAGAAGTGCTGCACCACTCCATGAGCGCCTTGCTCACCATGGAAAGCGACGACACATTAAGGGGTCGATACACCGAGTTTGTGACTCACTATGCAGAGGTAAACGAAGCCGATATTATCGAATACAAGCCTTTACCCAGAGGAGGGTGAGGCAATGCAGGTTATTGTGCACAAGTGCGAGAAGAGGACATATTGAAAGGTCGGCTTGAAGGTCGGGAAGAGGGCAGCGCGCAGCTTTAGCAAGACAACTAAAGTGTCGCTCTGCCAAAGAGGCGCAGC
>DAHVSB010000098.1 GCA_027324795.1 Alcanivoracaceae bacterium | reverse complement strand
TGTGCTAGCGCTGGGTAGTAGTTATTAGACATCAGGATGCGCTTGCAGCCCATTGGATAATTAGGGGTGAGTTTTTCGCGTAGCGTTTTGTCTTTAATTTGTTGGCGTAAAAAACGAGTAAATCGTTGCTCGAAAAACTTCATGGTGTGTTTGTGCAGACTACCAAATCCAAGCACCCGTGTTTCATAAGTGCTATATAAAAATAAACGTTCTAATGAACGCAGCACAGGTAGGCGTGTTAGCACTTTTTTTTCTAGCTTGCTATAGCGGCGATCTGGCTTTGGTAATACATAAGGCGCAGAACGCTGGAAGAGAGTTAACGCTTGGGCTGTTTTGGCCACTTCTGGCACAAACTGGATGGCGCTGGCGCCGGTGCCCACCACAGCCACCTTTTTGCCGCTCAAGTCGAGGTTGTTTGGCCAGCGAGCGGAATGGAAAACTAAACCAGAAAAATCTTCTAATCCTTCGAGTTGTGGTTGAGAAGGAACGCTAAGCTGTCCCGTGGCAGCGATCAGGAATTTACACTCATAGGTATCTTGGCTATTAGTCGTCAGCATCCAATAGCCGCGGTCTTGATCAAATTCTGCACTTGTGACTTCTGTATTGAATTGGCAAAGTGCATCTACCTTGTATTTTGCGGCCACTTGCTGCTGATAGGCTAAAATTTCTTTTTGTGGTGCAAACCGGCGCGACCAAGGAAAGTTTTGCTCAAAAGAATAAGAATAAAGGTGTGAGGGGACGTCGCAGGCAGCGCCGGGGTAGGTATTATCACGCCAACAACCGCCTAAGGATGCTGCTTTTTCAAGTATTTTTATATCTTGATGGCCTGCTTTCTGGAGCTGGATGGCCATGCCAATGCCGCCAAAACCGCTGCCGATGATAATAAATTCGTGAAACCTTACCATAATTGTCTCAAAAGTCTGTGGGAAACAATAATGCATCATAGCCGAGCCCCAGAAGTTAGGTTAGCTTGTAACAGGACAATAAATTGTGATTTTCGGACAACTGGAGTGATGGTTGGATGGCAAGCCTAGAGAGCCAACGCGGTATTGTAAGCGCGCAGCTGCTATGTCAGCTGGCACAAGAAGAGGGGGTGTCCCTAGCGAATATGCTACAAAACACTGATATTTCCATCACCACATTAGGCAACCCCCATAGCCGCATTTTGGCGCGACAAGAGTTGCAGCTTATTCACAACCTTACTAAGGCGCTACCGAGCTCCACAGGCTTAGGTGTCCGTTTGGGGCAGCGTTATCGCTTGGCTAATTACGGCGTGTTTGGATTTGGCTTGAGTAGCAGCGCTACATTGCAAGAAGCGGCTTTATTTGGGCTACGTTTTATGGGGTTAAGTTATGCATTCAGTCAATTTGAGCTGCGTTTTGATCGAAAGAAAGTGCAGGTGCATTTTAATGCGGATACTTTGCCTTTAGCCGTACAGTCATTTGTGATTGAAAGGGATATGAGTGCATTAATGAGCTTAGTGCACGAGGTCACAGGAAAGAAGCAACTCTGTAGCAAGGTTTGTTTTTCGCACAAAAGCCAAGCAGAGATTCCTTGGGCGGCAGAGCATTTTGGCGTGCAGCCTACTTTCGGTGCGGATGTGAACATGGCTGAGATGGCGTTGGCGGTTTTTACGCAGCCATTGCCACAGGCTGATGCCGCCACCCATCAAGCATGTGTGGCCGAGTGCGAGGCGATGCTGTCGGATTTACGCCAGCGGCAGGGATGGTGTGAGCGAGTGAGGCATGCTTTGGAGCGGCGATTCCAGCGCCAGCAGGGGGTTAGTATGGAGTTATTGGCTGCTGATATGTTTGTTTCAAGCCGCACTCTACGGCGCCATCTTAGCAATCAAGGCACAAGCTATCGTCAACTATTAGATGAGGCACGTGAAGAAAAAGCGAAAGCCTTGTTAAGAGAAGGGCAGCATAGCGTGAAAGCAATCGCTGAAATATTGGGCTACCAAGAGCCGGCTAGCTTTGTGCATGCCTTCAAGCGCTGGGTTGGAGTATCCCCAACGCAGTGGCGCAATCAGGGATGATTATTCGTTATATCAATAAGATATAAAGTGAAGTATACCCATAAATTATGCTTGGTCTTTAAAAAGCTGCTAAACTGTGCGGTTTTTACTAAAGAGCTGCCACGATGGCGGCGAATATAAAGGCGCTAATAATTGCGCATTATCATCTAGTTACAGCCCTATGAAGGTTGGGAACCCTCTAGCGGTTGTGTCAATTAATATTGGTATTTTCCAATATTGTTTATCTAAACAGCTTTTGGTTTGAATGTTTTATGAGCTGTTTAAGCTGAAAGAGAAGAGGTAATTTTATGTCTTCATCATCAATGATACCGGTCGCGAACACGGGTGCGCCTTATTCTGAAACCACACGCTTTCAGGTATACACCCATCGCCACTTGGACAAAATAAAACCCCTACAAAAACTTACGCCAGAACAGCGCTTTGAAATGGAAGTGGTGTCGAATGTATTACCCTTCCGAGTGAATGATTATGTCATCAACGAGTTAATCGATTGGAATAATATTCCCGATGACCCCGTGTTCCAGCTGACATTTCCGCAGCGGGGCATGTTGGACCCTAAGGACTTCGACCGCATGGCGGAGTTACTCAAGTCTGGCGCGGACCGAAAGCAAGTTAATGCGCTAGCCAAAGAAATCCAAGCTGGGCTAAATCCCCATCCCGCAGGTCAGCAAGAAATGAACGTGCCCATGCTTAATGGCCGACCTCTAGAAGGCATGCAACACAAATACCGTGAAACTGTTTTGTTCTTCCCCAGCCAAGGGCAGGTGTGCCATAGCTATTGCACCTTCTGCTTCCGCTGGGCGCAGTTTGTGGGCGACAAAGATTTGCGCTTCGCCTCTAATGAGGCGGATTTGCTTCATGCCTATTTGGCTGAGCATAAAGAAGTGTCTGATTTATTGCTCACCGGTGGGGACCCCATGGTAATGAAAACTCGACACTTGGTAAATTACCTAGAGCCCTTATTAAAACCTGAACTTGAGCATGTGCAAACCATTCGCATTGGTACCAAATCCTTAACTTTTTGGCCGCAACGTTTTGTCACTGATGATGATGCGGATGAATTATTAGCACTCTTCGAAAAACTAGTGAAGGGTGGCAAGCACTTAGCTTTTATGGCGCATTTTAACCACTGGCAAGAAATGGAAACCCCCATTGTGCGCGAAGCGATTCGGCGTATCCGCGCCACGGGTGCTATTATTCGCTGCCAAGCACCCCTAGTGCAGCATATTAACGATGACCCAAAAGTGTGGGAGCGCATGTGGCGCACTCAAGTGAAGCTGGGCATGGTGCCTTACTACATGTTTGTGGAGCGTGACACAGGCGCCAAACGTTATTTTGAAGTGCCCTTAGCGAAAACCTATGAGATATATCGCCAGGCTATTCAGCACGTTTCCGGACTCGCTAGAACCGCCCGTGGTCCATCCATGAGCGCTGGCCCAGGCAAGGTAGAAATTCAGGGCATCACTGAATTCAATGGTGAAAAAGCGTTTATTTTGCGTTTTATCCAAGGACGCAATGCGGATTGGGTGCAACGTCCTTTCTTTGCTAAGTATGACCCAGAAGCCACCTGGTTTGATGATTTAGTGCCTGCTTTTGGTCAAGAGAAGTTCTTCTTTAGCGATGAATATGAGGCCATGTCTCAAGAACGTGGCGCTGATGTTATTTATTAATGGCAACAACCAACCTTTATCCTTAAATGGGTAAAGGTTGGTACCTACGTCACAAAAAATGTTGCACGGCGCACGGTTTTAGCTAAGCAGCATTGACTCTTTTGTTACAAATGGATAGTTTTTATCCGCTTTGCTCAAAAAACACTCATATCCAACAATAACAATGACAAAGGAGACTGCCATGATGCGTTTTATTACATCAGTTGCGCTTGTTGCTGTCCTCAGTGCACTGAGCTTGCCGAGCTATGCTTTTTTTAACTTATTCAAAAGTGATTACACCAAAACTCAATACCCCATTGTGTTAGCTCATGGTATGAGCGGTTTCGATAACATTGGGCCGGTGGATTACTGGTATCAAATTCCCTCTGATTTACGCAAAGATGGAGCAAAGGTGTTCGCCACACAGGTTTCTGCGTTTGAATCTTCTGAAGTGCGGGGCGAGCAGCTATTGGCACAGGTGGAAGAGATTCTGGCGATTACAGGGGCTGAGAAAGTTAATCTAATTGGTCACAGCCATGGCAACCAATCCATCCGTTACGTGGCTGCAGTTATTCCTGAAAAAGTAGCATCTGCCACCTCTGTGGGAGGGCCAACTAAGGGCTCTGCCGCCGCCGACTTAATTGTCGAAGCGGCAGAGTTGCCCGTGATTGGTGGGCCAGCTGAAACTCTTATATCTTCTGTTGTTAATGGTTTTGGTTGGTTAACAGGCGTCGCCGCAGGCGGTAACTTACAGCAAGACTCGTTAGCAGCGTTAGCATCCTTAACCACAGAGGGTACGGCGGCGTTTAATGCCACCTATCCTGCGGGAGTGCCTACCACGGCTTGCGGTGAAGGGGCCTATGAAGAAAATGGTGTGCGTTTCTATTCTTGGAGCGGCACAGGCACTTTGACTCACTTACTCGACCCTAGCGCTTATGCCATGGCTGGTGTGGGCCTGGTGTTTGCAGGCAAAAGCGACAATCAAAACGATGGTTTGGTAGGGCGTTGCAGCAGCCACTTCGGCCAAGTGATACGCGATAATTACTACATGGATCATTTGGATGAAATTAACCAGTTGCTAGGCTTGGTGAGTTTGTTTGAAACCAACCCCAAAGCTGTATTTCGTCAACATGCTAACCGATTAAAGAACGCAGGGCTTTAACCTGCATTGTTAGCAAGCAAGGCGCCTTTGGGCGTCTTGTTTTGTTTAAGGGGGAGCGATATGCGTTATTGGCTTGGAGCAGCATTGTTATTTGTGCTGACGGTTGTGTGGTGGTTCGGTGGTCATACGTCACCTGAGTTGCCCCTTGCGGTGGAGCAAACTGCGCCGCCCCAAAAACAT
>DAHVSB010000097.1 GCA_027324795.1 Alcanivoracaceae bacterium | reverse complement strand
TTTGTTGGGTGATGTTGTTAGAAACAATAAATAAAATATTTAAGGAGGTGACTGATAGTATGATGCTAAATTGACTTTCTCTATAAAAACTAAATTATAAAAGGTGAATAAAATGAATATTAAAAGAACAGTAGTAGCCTTATCGGCATTAACTTTAGTGTCTATGTTTAGTAATGTGGCTTCAGCGGAAGCTGTAGCATTTGAAAACGGGGTGCAAATACCACCCACTAGTGGTACTCACGGCTTAAGTGTGGATAGAAGTTTTCAAGGTGTATTAAATATGGTGGGGCCGATTACTGTTAACTGTATGGCGACTTTTGATGGTAGCGTGGTAATCGATGATGATGGCTTACACGGTCGAATCCATGTGAATGATGTTACTTTAGCGAATACGGGAGCTATAGGGCTTTGTGGGTTGGTTAGTGTGACTACGCCTTTTACATCTAATGATGTGCCGGCTACTAGCTTAATGGATATAAGTACTGTTGCGGGTGATGTAGATGTGAAGTTTGAAAACGTTACGGTGACTCCGTGTGGGACAGGCGATATTTCGGTTATATTTAATAATAATCAGGCAGGAACAACGGGTCCAAGGCCATTAAACAGCGAACCTTCGGAAATTTTGTTTGATGATGCAGAGTTGTTTGATACTGGTTGCAAGATAAATGGCGTTATTAGTATCCAGGGTGAAGATTTGGATATTGTAAATAATTAGTTTTTACGTTTAAAGGAGGAACAGGAGAGCCTGTTGGCTCTCCTGTTTTATTTAAGAGGGTGAACCCCCACCTAGTTATCATCCAACTCAGCATTATCACCCAATAGCGAATTCGCATACGCCTCAGCAATTTTCACCTTGGCAAAGCGCCCAATTAAGCTCAAATCACTGCTGCGGAAATTCACCACACGGTTGTTTTCTGTGCGGCCTTGTAGTTGGCCTGGGTCTTTCTTAGCAAAACCTTCCACCAAAATCCGTTGCTCTGTACCCACCATGCGGCGGCTAATGGCTTGTGTGTTTTGAATAATGCGGCTTTGCAGAATCTGTAAGCGTTCTTTCTTTTCTTCCATGGGCACGTCATCAGGCAAATCTGCTGCGGGGGTGCCAGGGCGTGGGCTATAAATAAAACTAAAGCTATGGTCAAAGCCCACATCTTCAATCAGCTTCATAGTGTCTTCAAAATCTTTTTGCGTTTCGCCAGGGAAGCCAATAATAAAGTCCGAAGAAATGGAAATATCGGGGCGAATTTTGCGTAAGCGGCGAATTTTCGATTTGTATTCAATGGCGGTATAGGGGCGCTTCATCATCGCAAGGATACGATCTGATCCAGATTGTACAGGTAGGTGTAAGTGGTTAACCAACTCCGGTATTTCCGCATACACATCGATAATGGCATCCGAAAACTCGGTGGGGTGGCTGGTGGTATAGCGAATGCGGTCAATCCCTGAAATATCGCGCACCAACAATAGAAGCTCGGCAAAGTCCACTTCACGGCCTTTGCTATCCAACCCACGGTAAGCATTAACGTTTTGGCCAAGCAGGTTAACTTCCCGTACGCCAAGGTCCGCTAAATGTTTGATTTCATCTAGTACGCTTTCTAATGGGCGGCTGATTTCTTCACCGCGAGTGTAAGGCACCACGCAAAAGCTGCAGTACTTGGAACAGCCTTCCATAATGGAAACAAAGGCAGTGGGGCCATTCACCGAGGGTTCGGGCAAACGATCAAACTTCTCAATTTCAGGGAAGCTAATATCCATGGCTAAAGAGCTGCTGCTTTGTGCCTCCTTTAGTAGGGTGGGTAAGCGGTGCAAGGTTTGTGGGCCAAACACCACGTCCACATAAGGCGCCCGTTTTTTAATGAGCTCCCCCTCTTGGCTAGCCACACAGCCGCCAACACAAATCAATAAATCAGGTTTTTTTTCTTTCAGTAAACGCCAGCGGCCTAATTGATGAAACACCTTCTCTTGTGCTTTTTCACGAATAGAGCAGGTGTTAAGAATCAGCACATCGGCTTCTTCAGCGTTATCTGTGGGAGTGAGCCCATGGGAGTTCTCTAATAAATCGAGCATACGCGCGGAGTCGTATTCGTTCATTTGGCAACCATGGGTTTGGATGAAAAGCTTACCTGACATGAGTTTTCCACAAATTGAGTTAATGAGTTTTGGGCGCGCATTATAGCGTGCAAGCGTATGTGCTTGCCATGGTGCTTTTGACTGACATCAATTTAAGCCTTGGCTGATACCGTTTTTCCTGCTCATGGCTACGCTGAACTTATGTGTTGTGGGAGGGCTTATGCGTTGGCTTAAGGTGTTGTTATTCGTTGGTGGTTTGTTGCTACAGGGCTGGGCGTGGGCGTGCTCTCAAGTGGTGGAAACGCCGCGCCCCTTACCGCCTGTGGCAGAGCATGAATGGGCTTTTGTCAGCCAAAACCTATGGCATTTTAACGATGATATTAGCGTTAAACGCTTGCAGGCGGTGGCGGCTTATGTGCGTAACCACCTACAAAGCCCGCACTTTTTAGCCCTACAAGAAGTGAGCTCCCATGACATATTGCAGCAGCTCGCCGATGTGATTAAGGGGCAGGGCGGGCCTCACTATGAAACTTGGCTTATTCCTGGGCCCGATGCAGGCAGCATGCATTTAGGCGTTATGGTGCGCGCCCCTTTGCAGGTTAAACAGGTGAAAACCTTGATCGATGAACAGGGTAGCCGTACGGCGCTTAGTGTGTATCAGCGCCCACCCTTATTGGTGGAACTAGAAACACCAAAGATAACAATAGTGAATGTGCATCAACGCAGTGGTATGGGTTTACCGCAAAAACAAGTGGTGGAGCAGCGCTATAAACAAGCTGCATTATTGTTTGAGTGGATCGAAAGTACTTACGAAGCAGGGCAGGAAGTGATGCTGCTCGGCGATGTGAACAGCCACTTAAAAGCGGATGTATTTGGCGAACCCTTTTCTTTGCTGAACCGCTGGCCCTTGCATAATGCATGGCAATTACTGCCCGAAGAGGAGCGTTTTAGTTATATTTATCGTTGTGAGCGCCAAGCGATTGACCATGTATTTGTTACCCCAAAACTTTGGCAGCGCGTGCAAAAAGCCGTGGTGAGCCGCGGCAATGCGGGCCGTTATCGGCCCTTGTATCAAAGCCAAGGCGTTAAGGTGGTATCAGATCACGATGCGGTGGGGGTGTATTTGCACCAAGATTTATAACCAACGCCGTACTTTGGTTGAGTAATGTTGCCATTGTTCACCAAAGTGTTTGGCAAGGGCTGCCTCTTCGCCTTTTATCACATGCTCTTGCACGGCGTAGCACACAAAGGGCAAGGTCAGTAGCATGCCTGGGCTAAATTGAGCTAACGCACAAGCCAAGTGCAGTAACGAAAAGCTCACATACATGGGGTTGCGCGTAATGCGGTAAGGCCCTGCGGTGACTAAAGTGTTGGCGCGGCGATAAGGGAGCACTGTGGTGTTGTGCCGTTTAAAAGCCCACAAAGCAGCAAGTACCAATAATATACCGAGAGCAGCAGCTATTGCGGCGACGGCATACAAGGCAGGCCATTGAGGCAGTTGCCACTTGATCACTCGATCGAGGCTGTAGCCAAAAAACAAACCCGTTAAATAAAATAAGGGTGGCGGGAGGCGCAGGGGAGTGTTTTGTTCAGCAGACATAGATTTCCTTTCAATATAATTTGATGGAGGGAGCAAAGTAGTAGCGATTTTTATTGTAGGCTGCCACAGTAATACGTAATCCTTGTGGGGTTAAACCATACTAACTCATGCTGTTAAGGCCAAGATACCTATGCCCAATAAATTCTATGTGATTGATACCAACGTACTCATCCATGACCCGAAAGCTGTGCTGAGTTTCGAAGAACATGGCGTTATTGTTCCCATGACGGTGCTGGAGGAGCTCGATAAATTAAAAGTCGGCAAGTCACACATCGCCGCCGATTGCCGCGCTGCTATTCGTTTGATTGATAACTTGCTTGGTAATGCCAGTACCCAGGCCATAGAGGAGGGAGTAGGGATTGCGCGCGGGCCCGAAGGCAATAGCGGCACCTTATCCGTGCTTATGCCGCGCTCGCAAAACCCTGAAGTGCTGCCAGGCCACATTAACGATAATCGTATTATTAATGATGTGTTAGCGCTAAAAAGTGCCAAGCCCAAACATCGTTATATATTGGTAAGTAAAGACATCAATATGCGCTTAAAAGCACGGGCGTCGGGTATTGAAGCGGAGGATTACCATAGCGACCAGCTCGTATCCGATGTTAAGCAGCTTTCCTTAGGGTTTTTTGAGCTTGAGGGCTCTTTTTGGGATCGTATCCACCATGTGGATACCAAACAAGACGCAGGCAACACCTGGCATCGCTTAATCACGCAAGAGGTGCTGGATGCAGTGGGTGAAGAAGCCGTGTTCCCCAACCAGTGCATTTTAGATGAACAAGGCTTTGTGGGGCGCATTATTGATGTGAATCCTGAGCATTTAGTGTTACGCCACTTGTTGCCTGAGCAGTTGATGGAGCAACAAGCATGGGGGCTGGAGCCGCTTAACATCCACCAAGCCATAGCGCTGCACTTTTTACTCGATCCTGAAATTCATTTGGTTACGCTCACGGGTTCTGCGGGTTCTGGTAAAACAATTTTGGCTCTTGCAGCAGCCATAGAAATGACCATTGAGCAGCAGCGGTTTAATAAAATTATTGCCACTCGTTCCACACCGCCTTTGGCAGAGGAACACGGATTTTTGCCGGGTACCGAAGAAGAAAAAATGGACCCTTGGCTTGGCGCCATTAACGATAATATTGAAGCGCTGCATTTATATGATGAAAACCCCATCGCAAGCATTCAATACGTGAAAGAAAAAGCTAATATCCAGTTTAAAGCGCTGAATTATATTCGTGGGCGTAGCTTTCAAAAATCGCTCATTATTATTGACGAAAGCCAAAACCTAACGCCGCACCAATTGAAAACCATTATTACGCGGGCAGGCGAGGGCAGTAAGGTGGTGTGTTTGGGGAACTTGGCACAAATCGATACGCCCTATTTAAGCCCCACCAGTTCTGGGCTCACTTATATGATAGAGCGTTTTAAGGGCTTTCCGCTCAGTGCGGGAATACAACTACAAGGCGTGCCGCGCTCTGTATTGGCAGAATACGCGGAGGCTAATTTATAGCGCGGCGAGTGTATTCGGGGAATCGGCGGCGCCAGGCTTCAAAGCCGCCGATTAAACTGTACACGTGCTCAAACCCTTGGCGTTGAAATTCTGCCACGGCATAACGACTCACTGAGCCGTTGTAGCAATACAAAATA
>DAHVSB010000096.1 GCA_027324795.1 Alcanivoracaceae bacterium | reverse complement strand
CAACATCACCCAACAAAGATAATTCAACACCATTAGAAGGAATAACTAATTCAAACAAATCACTAGGACCGAAGTTTCCATCTAATTCAAACTGTAAGAGTTCTTCATTCTTATTGCTTAAATGTACCTTCATTCTCCCTGATTCAAGGAACTCCACTGGACCAGTAAAATCGAAACTAACAGGCACATGCAATAAATTATGTGTTAACCCTCCTATACCTAGTAATTCAAATTGATTCGTTAAAGAAAAAGCATCTATGTATAGATCTAGCGTTAGATTAAGCTCGGGCTGACCTTCAGAGTTCTCCGCAATCCAACCAGTTACAGGTTTATTGCGCTCCCCAGTTTCATTCTTGGCAAAACGAACACGCATAATTTGAGGTCCAGTATCTACTCCGACAACTATATTTTTCCCCATAGTTGTATAAACGGCTAAAGAAGTAGACATAATTTGGCTTGGATGCATTTTCACCTGCACCCCTTTCGACAAATCTAATTCACCAGTCAGTTCGACAATCGCGGAGGTAGTTAAATAGGTAAACTTACTTTCTGGACAAGTCAAAAACACATCAGCCGCGCCAGCTTCATCTGCTTGAAAGCCGCAACCAATATTTAAGCCTGTAAAGTCAGTCATCGCAGCCTCTGGATTCACATCAGCTAGAGATAATACTTTGGCAGCATTTAGCGGTGTTTTTATGCCCTGAGGATCTCTATTATGAGGCGTATCTAATAAAGCTTGTACATCAGGACCAGCCTCCTCTTCTTCATATTCCGACCAACGACTAACTTGCATCGTTTGCACTCCACCACCTTCGGGAAGAGGATAATTCCAGTCATGATGGAAATTAGCGTTTACATCAACTGATGAGTTTGACATTGCTAAGGAAATAGCATCTGTCGCCTCTCCCGCTTTGAAGTACTGCACAAAATCTTCTCCTCCCTCATCAGTACTGCTACCCTTCGATTCGAGCTTTCCTTCTTCGTTAATTTTCGCCATGTATAGCTGAGTTTGGATAGGCATATTATCTGTCGTACAAACCACTCCATCTTCGCAACCTTGCGAGGACCTTAAGGTATATCGATACAAGCTCCCTTCTTCCCAGCTTTCATCAGGAGTGAAAGTTATTGTTTTATCACGAACAGCCAAGGTCCCATCTATCTCAGCGCCTTTTGCATCAGAGATATCACTCTCAGATAATTTTTCTACGATAAAGCTCGAACCAAGCACAACACTTTCTGGTTTTATGTCCTTCGAAAAAATTATAGTTATAGGCTTGTTAGCAGGATGTTGTATCAATGGGATAACATCTACGGCTTTACGTTCAACTTTACCTGTCGAGCTTCTATATGTTTGTTTTAACGTTCCAGCACACCTCCCCGCGACATTCTCATCAAGGTTCATATCCGTTATATCTAACAAGCACGGGTAGCCGGGGTTAACAGCCAGTATCACTCCCGCATAAACTGGCAAATCAAAATCTAATGGTTGGATCATTGGCTCTGGAAGAAAACTAGCAGTTTGAACCACATTCCACTGGTGATTTTCCACCACCACAGGCAAGTCAAACTTCATCTCAGGGAGGATGTTAGGAGTTATACCAAAAATATCGGCAATAGCATCACCGCTGGCTAGTTCAATGCGGTAATCATATTTTTGTGATTCAAGCGAACGGTTCCAGCCACCTTTTTTGTTGATATATATATTGCCGCCGCTAGCGGTGACAATAATCTCTTCGCTAGAAAGTAGCTCTTCATTTTCAAACACATTAAAAGCATTATTAATTTCTACTTGTTTGCTAATGGGTTTATTAAACTGCAACACTACGGGATCATTTTCTAAAAAAGCATTAGGTGCTTCACCAGGCACCCAACTTTGCAGCACTAACGGCCTATCATCTTCACCGGCTGTGGGCGGGTTAACTTGATCTTCAAACGACTTCATATAGAAGCTTAATAAGCCACTGGCATATTCAGAGCCCAGTACATTTGGCTCTACCACGCCCACAGCATTAATTACCATGCTGCCGTCTTCTACAAGGGCGGTGCCGGCTAGCTCTATGTGCAGTAAATCTTGCGTAATAGCGCCATTGGCTTTATCGGTTTCTGCACTAATGGCCATATCCATAAATAAGCGCACATGGCGGGGAGCATCCGGCTGATCCGAATATGCGTTAGGCATGAGGTAACCCGTGGCATCTGAAATAAAATGCATGCGGATATCGCCAGAGTTAAACCCTGCGGGCACTAAACCACCAATCAGCACTTCAATATCACTGCCTTTAATCAAGGAACCCTTAGCAATACGGAAAGGAGTAACATCTGGGAAATGCGGCACAAACGCTAATTCAGCTTCAAGTACACCGCTTGCCTGCGTTGCGGTTCCCTCACCAAGTAGCACAGAGGCCATAGGCACTTTGTTAATGGTATTGCCGGTAAGGGGTGAGCCTTCACCGTTAGCGCTAATCTCTTGCACTAATTTTTCACGCTTACCCGTGGTGGGTGAGGTGGTGTCTTTAGGTGTAAAGCTCCAACTATCGCTGTAGCTTTGCTCTTGTGTGCTTTGTAAGCCATCAATCGCTAACGTGTATTGGGTGTTAGGCTGCAAATCCTCTTTCGGATCTATGGTTAAATAAGCTCCGTGTACCAACACCTCAGCCTCTACCACTGAGTCACTTGCATCAAGCAAGGTGATTTGCTCGCCATAACGTGCGGTTTCCACGGCAATTGGCTGGCTAAACTGGTATCTAAAGCTTGAGAAATCCACCACAGGCAATTGCTCACTGCCATCAGGGAAGCGGCGCACTAAATCAAACTTCTCTTCCGCCATTAATTTAGCAGGACCTTCCGCAAGACCACGAGTATTAAAACGCAAGGTTTGCGGTTTACTCACTCCTTCTTCTAGGTTTATTGCTCCCACCTCCACTTGGTATTCCTCCAGAGGGTGAAAACGTTTTTCAGGAGTGAGCACCAAGCTAGTGCCGCTATCAGCTTGTTTGGCTGTCACTGGCACTACCTCACCTGTGCTCAATGCGGTAACGGTGATGTGCTCCTCTGGGTGAGTCGCGCTAATGGCGCTACTGAAGCTCAGCACCACGGGGGCGCTGTTGGGCACTTCTAACTGTCCATCTGTGGGGTAGCTATACACTAGGGTTTGTTTGTCGGAACGCCACTGTTTTTCAGTTTGCGTTTGCGAATCATCTTTACTGCCGCCGCAGGCTACTAAAGCCAGGGCAGAGGCAAATATCATTATTTTTTTCATTTTAGCCTCCTAAAACTTCATCGTGATCGAACCAGAAAACACATGCACATCGCCCGAAGTTTGTACGCGACCATAAGGGTTAGCAGGTGTTGCTGGATCTGTGGAAGTAAGATCGAAGTTACGTTTGGATAAATTGTGGTATTGATACCCAACATCGAGGCGGATGGGCTTCGCAATACCCGTGATTTTAGGCAGTTCAGCCGCCAAACCGATGCCTGCGATGGTTTTGTTGGCATCAAGGTAATTCACGTTAAGGGTGCTACGTAAATCCTTATGCAATGCGGCCTTTTCATAGGCGGCCCCAAGGGTAAGGGTGAAGATATCGTCGAGATCAAACTCTACTGCTAAGCGAGGGATCACAATATCCTGTGGATAAATACCCGCATCGCCCTTGATGGTGTCTTTTTCTAATTCCTTATTAAGCCGTTGCCAAGCTTGATACTCTAGGGTTGCCGCGATACGTGATTCGCCCAAATCATACTTAACGCCTAACGCGGTAATATCGGGTTGGAAGGAATCCAATGTCACCACCGCCAAACTCAACCCTGGATCAGGAATAGTGCCAGGAATGGTAGTATTGGCATCAATTTTCATCTTGGTGTTAGAGCGCCCACGATAAGATAGCGCCACATCTAGGTTATCCATCCAGCAGCTAGTGTCGGGGCAAAAGGTTTCCCCCACGTTCATGCTGACCCCCACAATGGGGCGTAGTACTGGCTCGGCGCTTACATCTAGCTCTTCATAATCCATGTTGCCTGCAAGATCGGTGTAGGTTTTGAGCTTGGCGCTGGAATGTAAAGTGGTACGCAAAGCAACGCCCGCATCAATCCCACGCCAGAGTTTCGTGGCACCCCCCAAGCTCAAGAACAATGGCTGCCTGCCATATTGCATGTATTGCCCATGGTTAGAAGTGGAAGACGAAAAGGACATCATTTCACCACCGTATTTTTCCACGCCTGCCATAAAGGCAAAGTAAATAGGGTGGTGAGAATCGGTTAAATCTGAGAGATCGGTTTTCATGCCTATCTGCACTTGCTGCGAGGGGCTGTTGTAGATGGTTTTGCCGTTAGCTTTTAAATCATGATCAGCATGCAACATGCCTAGGTTTAACTCTCCGCGCTCGTCTTGCGCTAAAGCCGCTGGGTTGTAATACACCGCAGAGGTTTGAGAGTTAAAAATAGACATAGCTTGCGCTGAGGCAATATCAGTTGGTAATAATCCATAGGTGGATGGTGAATTACCCATATTCGCAAAGCTAATAGCTGGCAACAAAGCTAATGCAGAAATACAGAGATTTTTCTTACCGCAATTAAGGGCACTAAAAAGTGGTTTCGGCAACATGCGCTGTTCTCCTAGAGTTATAGTTATTATGTTTTCTAGGGGATTGAGCCATGCTCAATCCCGAGCATAGTTCTAACTGCTGACTATGTTGTGCACCGTATAATGAAAATTTATTATGTTTTTTTATACGGCTTAACTACCCTACGTTGAATTTTTTACCATATCAACCAAGTAAAAAAAAGCAAAAGATTTACAGAAAAACTTAAATAAGTCATTGATATTAAATCAAACAATCAACAAGCCACTCAACACAACTGCCTAAAAGACAAAACCGAAAGTCATTAATGCCAATGACAAGGATCAGCAATATTGATTTTTTATGAATCCGAACTCTTTATAATTTTTTGCCCTAACAAAAAAACCCAAAAAGTGTGTCCAACTTTTTGGGGTCAGTTCAAATTGGTAAATTTTTTGGGGGTTTAAATAAAATGTCTTAATGTTGGCTTATTTGCCGAATCAACACACCGCCAAGGTTTTAGCCGCTCCCTCTCCTTGGCTAAATTGCAAAAAAACAGGTAATTTTTCCTCACCAACAAACAGATGCCCTTGGCGTGGCACCACATAGAGCTGCTGTCCTTGCTCTAGGGCTAATGCGGCGGCCTCTTCATGGCTAACGGCTAACTGCCAATGGCCTTCTGTGTGCCAACCTAGGGGCGTTAACTCCACTTTTACTTGAGCTCCCACGCGGCTCACGTTAAGCACCACCATGGGTAAATGGGCGTTATTGGCTGGTTTTTGCTGCAATACCACTTCATGGCTACGCAAATAAAGTTCGGCCTTGCCTGTTGCCGCTTTGGGCAGAGTTAAGCGCGCATCGCCGTTAACTAGCTGATTACCTTGCGTTTCACCGCTAAACACCACTTGTTCGCCTAAGAAATCAAACACAAAGCGGTTACCTGGGTGAGCAAATAATGCCTCTGGGGTATCCACTTGCTCAACGCTACCTGCGCTCATCACCACCACTTTGTCGGAAAGCTCCAGC
>DAHVSB010000095.1 GCA_027324795.1 Alcanivoracaceae bacterium | reverse complement strand
TGACCTTACCTTTAGTGCAAAATGAACTGTCTTTGTCGCACTTTTTACGCAATTCTCTTGGACAATTACTGACTGGTGAGGTGTACCAAAGTGGTTTGCCGGCCCAAATTCGCACCTTAATCAGCAATGAATACCATCAGCGGGTGCCAGATTTTGCTGAAGTGTGCGCGAGGCTTAATATGAGCCCGCAAACACTGCGTCGCCGCCTCAAAGAGGCCAACACCAGCTACCAAGCTATTAAGGATGATATTCGCAAAGAAGCATCCGTGTATTACTTATCAAAACCTGATTTATCCATTGAAGAAATTGCTTTACTGATGGGGTTTAGTGAAGCCAGCTCTTTCCATAGGGCCTTTAAAAAGTGGACCAACAAAACCCCTGCTGAATATCGGAGAGACCATCTTGAACAGCATTGAAAACACTGCACGCTTGTTGATTATTTGTCCTGATAAACCAGGCATTATTAGCATGGTGAGCACTTTTTTGTACCGTTATGGCGCCAATATTACCGATTTTGACCAGCATGCTACGGACCCAGAGGGTGGCACCTTTTTTATGCGCTTAGAGTTTCAAACAGGTGGATTAACCTGTTCAGTGGAACAGCTGCGCGAGCACTTCTTAGCTGAAGTAGCTGGCCCATACAAAATGGAATGGCGGCTGACCCTTGCTTCTGAGAAGAAGCGCATGGCGATTATGGTTTCTAAGCATGACCATGCCTTGATGGAGTTGTTGTGGCGCACCATGCGAGGGGATTTGGCTGCGACTATTCCTATGGTGATTAGTAATCACGACGATTTGCGTCCTGAAGTAGAGCGCTTTGGTATTTCTTGGCATCATATTCCTGTTACGCCCGATACCAAAGAGGCGGCTGAACAACAGGCGCTTGAGTTGCTCGATGGCAAAGTGGACGTGATTGTATTGGCACGATATATGCAGATTTTAAGCCCTAAGTTTGTGGCCGAGCATCCGAACCGCATTATTAATATTCACCATTCTTTCTTGCCTGCATTTATTGGTGCTAATCCTTATCAGCAAGCCTGGGAGCGTGGTGTGAAGCTGATTGGTGCCACAAGTCATTATGTGACAGATGAGTTAGATCAAGGCCCCATTATTGAGCAAAACGTACAGCGCGTTACGCACCGCCACAGTGCGGCTGAGTTGCGCGCTTTAGGGCAAGATGTGGAGCGTAGTGTATTACTGCGTGCGGTGCGCTGGCACTTGGAAGACAGAGTAATTGTGGACGGTAATAAGACCGTTGTGTTTATTAAGTAATTAGCGTTGTACAAATGGCGGTAGAGGTAATAGTACTCAACCGCCTTATTAATGTAAGCGCTTTAAAAAACTAAACGCACTCCAGCGGATAGCACATCCACTTGTTTAGAGTTCATACGGTAGAACGTATATTCCCCGGCTAAATAAATGCCCTCGATGATGGGGTATTGAATGCCCACACCGAGCATGGGCGCAGCGCGGCGTTTGGTGTCGGCATCTGAGTTTAAAGTGGGGGTTAATATCGGGTTGTCGTTCGTGTCGTAAAAGTGGCGCGTTTCACGTAGGCGGGTTTTCTCATTATAAACTAACATCCCAGCACGTAAGTAAAGGGTGTCGTCGTACCAAACACGGCCTGCAAACTCAAAACCACTAAGTTCTAAGCTGTGTTCGCCATCTACTTTCACTGTTGCTAAATTAGAGATATTACTCTCATCAGTTTGCGGTTCGCGGTCATAATTTAAAAGCTTATTATTATTAGCCAACTGCACCAAGCTTCCCTCGATGCCGTAACTCCAAAACCCGTGGCTCATATCATCAAAACGCAACCCCACACGTGCGCGGTAGCCATCGGTTTCACCGTGGTGATACACACCTTTACCATCATCGCTGTGATAAGTTAGACGCTTGGTCTGCGCCATGGAAAGCATCACATCTGCGTAGATGCTCACATTCGGGGGCTCGAGTTCTTCCGCGTGTAAAGAGCGGCTGATTAAAAGTGCGCTGAGGGCAGATAAAGCAAAAGTTTTCGCAGAAAATCGCATGTTATAAATAACTCACAAAGGTTAGTGTTTATTATGTTTGTTGTACGTGAGCGCTTTCTATAAAAATTCAGTACACTATGCGCTCTTGAATTTACACCTTAGGAAAAGCCATGTGCCAACCTGAAGAAATATTAGATACAAGCGGCTTGCTTTGTCCTGAGCCGGTTATGTTACTGCATAATAAGGTACGTTCGCTAGCGCCCGGCGCACTTTTGGAAGTGATTGCCACTGACCCTTCTACTCAGCGTGATATTCCTCGTTTTTGCGAGTTTCTGGGTCACCAGCTAGTGACCCAGGCCGAGGAAGAAGAGCGTTTTCGTTATTTAATCAAAAAGAAAGCTTAGTGCTTATAGCTAACTAATGGCTGCGCCAAACGGTAGCGCAGCCTGAGTCCTAATAAAACGGCAGCGGTGCTTAACCCCGCAATTAATCCAATCCAAAAGCCAGCGGCTCCCATCATGGGTACCACCCAGTCTGTACGTGCCAAAATAAAGCCCACGGGTAACCCCACGCCCCAATAAGCCACCAAAGTAAGCATCATGGGTACTGTGGTGTCCTCAAAACCACGTAATGCGCCATTGGCTGTGACTTGCAGCGCATCAGGAATCTGATAAAGCGCGGCAAAAAATAGCAAACCTGTGGTTACTGCGTGTACCGCCAAGTCGTTAGTGTAAATGAAGGGCACTTGGTGGCGAAAAAGCAAAATTAAGCCGGCCATTAGGGTCGCAGTGAACACGGTTAAGCGCAAAGCTGTGCCTATGGTGTAACTGGCTGCAGCTTTATCGCTGCGCCCACGAGCGTGGCCAACTCGAATGGTGACAGCAATGGCTAAGCTCAGCGGCAACATAAATAGCAAGCCAGTAAAGTTTAACGCAACCTGGTGACCAGCCACTATGATGGCGCCGAAGGGGCCGAGCAGAAGCGCGATGACTGAGAATAAACTGACTTCAAAGAAAATAGTTAATCCCGTGGGTAGGCCCACTTTGAGCATGTAAAGAATATTGTGGGGCTCAAAGGAAAGAGCGCTAAAATCAAGGCGTGCTTTGGCATAGGTGGCGCTTTTGCGAGTATAAAAATACATGGCTATTGCCATTACCCACATCACCACCGCTGTGGCCCAACCGCAGCCCACGCCGCCCAATTCAGGCAAACCAAACTTGCCGTATATCAAGGCATAGTTAATGGGGATATTCATTAATAACCCGAACAAACTAATCCAAAACACAGGTTTGGTATGGCCTAGGGATTCGGTGTAGCTGCGCATGGCTAAAAATGCTGCCGCCGCCGGAATCCCCCAGCTGAGCCCTTCTAAGTAGCCTAAAACAATAGGACGCATGGCGGCTTCAACATCCATGAGTTCAAGCACAGGGGCCATGTTACGAATGGCTAGCATGCCTAAGAGACTTAACCCGAAGGCTAGCCACAGGGCCTGTTGCGTGAGCGGATTTAAGCGATGGTATTCGCCATGGCCAAAATGGCGCGCCAATATGGCAGTGGCACTCATGAGCACGCCTGTCATCAGGAGAAAAATAGGAATCCAGATACTTGCTCCCACTGCAACGGCCGCTAAATCGGTGGCACTAACACGGCCTGCCATCACAATGTCCACAAAGCCGTTACCCGTTTGCGCCAATTGGCCACCTAATACGGGGAGGGCTAATATAAGCAGCCCACGCAACTCTTGGTAACGTTGCGGTGAGATAAAAGCATAAATCAAGGGAGCCTCCTATTAATGATGGCAGCATTACCCAGTAAATCTTTGGAGTCTTTGTACGATAGCCCATTGAAGCCTTGGTACAGCCAAGATTTAAGTCCTTTATTTAAGGCTTGTTTTCCTGAGCATCATACAGAGTTGATCGGCGGTGCAACCGAGCCACTGTATACACCTTGGGAACATAATCAACCAGCAAAAATTTATTATACCCAGGACTATTATCGTAGCGCTCTGCATGAGATTGCCCACTGGTGCATTGCGGGTGCAGAGCGGCGCAAACAAGAAGACTATGGTTATTGGTATGCAGCAGAAGGGCGCAGTGCTGAGCAACAATTGCAATTCGAGTCTGTTGAGGTGCGGCCGCAAGCCTTGGAATTATTATTTTGTGCGGCTGTGGCTCACGATTTTTATGTGTCTTGCGACAACTTTGAAGCGGAGGGCGACGAGCAAGCTTTTCAAGCTAACGTTTGGGCAGAAGCACAGCGCATGCTGAAGGGAGCTATACCGCCTAGGGGCTTGCAATGGATGCGGGCACTGCAGCACGCCTACGGAATGAGACAAGTGGATAAGGCGCAGTTGCAAAAGGTATGGCGCCACTAAAATCTAGTGACGCCACCTTTAGAGTTAATGAGGGAAGAAATTGATGGGGTAGCGGCCGCTCCAATTGCCAACATTGGCCGCACCAAAATCCATGGCGCGCACAATTAGCAGGATACGGCGTTCAAGCGCATCGTCACCTAGGGTGGAGCCATGAATGCTTGCATCAGTAACACTCCCATCAGGAGCCACGGTGAGGGCAATAATAACTTCACCTTGTAAGGCTGGGTTGTCACGTAAAGCACGCTGATAGGCGCTATTAAAGCGACCTGAATAGCGGTCAAATACGCGGCGTATATCGGCCTCGCTGCGGCTGCCAGTGGTGGCCTGTGCTTTAGGCTTCGGTGTGGCAGCCTGTGCTTGAGCAATTTGGCTTTCCGCTTGTCGGGTTTGTGCTTGAGCAAGTTCGCGACTTTGTGCGTCTGCTCGCCCTGCGGCGGAAGCGGTCCCGCTTGTAACTCCTCCGGAACCCTGCTGCTGACGCGCTTCTAAACGTTCGTTGTTGCGCTGAGGCTGGCTGGCCTCTTGGCTGTTACGGCGAAGCTGTGCGGGTGCTGCAGGCATCAAATCATCCAGCGCGGAGAGGCTCTCATCAAGCACGCGAGTTTCTTCCCGAACCCGCTGTTCAGCGACCTCTTCTCGACTAGGTGCAGGTTCTGGTGTTTCTTTGGTTTCGCTCGCTTGCTCTGTGAGTAGGGTCTCCTGCTCGGGCTCAGGTTCCTCGATAACGACTTCTTCGATGATTTCTTCCTCTTCCACCTCAGGCACTACCCAAGTGGCGATCCGTTCTGGGATAAGATTTTCAGTGCCGCTGGGCTTTTCAGGGACCGGAGCAAGTTCCACCCAAATAACGGTGAGCACAAACACCAAGAGTGCGAGCACCACCAAGGTGCCAAAGCGGCGTTTATCTCCCCTGGGTGTGTCCCAGGGGAGGTGAGAGGCATAAATCAGTGCGGTATCTGTGCTCACTGCGCTTCTCCTACTTCTTGGCGCAGTACAGCGAGAGCCACCTGCTTAAACTCTGTTTGCTTGGCGCTGGTCAGAATTTTTTCTAGTAGGGCGTAGTCAATGTCCTTATGGGCGACGATATTCAGCAAACGGCCTTCTTCTGTGTGCTGGGCCAAGGGAAACTCGGCACTGTAATCCCGTAAGGCTTTAGTGACAGCGGCTATGGTGAGCGCATCACTTTTGCGAACCTCTTCTACGCTAATTAATGGATCGGTATGTAAATAAATGTAGTCATCACTCACTTGTAAGGTGAGGCTTTCTTCTGGTTGTGTTTGCACCACCGCAGGAGGTAGATGGATGTCAGCGCGCTCATACACTTCGCGATAGAGCATAAGCCCTTCGAATGCCACGTCCCCGCTTTCTGGGCGATGTGGCCATGTTGTAAGCACTGAGTTCATAGGTTTTGATCGCAGCTAAATGAAGCCCCGCTGC
>DAHVSB010000094.1 GCA_027324795.1 Alcanivoracaceae bacterium | reverse complement strand
AATGGTTTCCTTCAGCATGGTTTTCGCTGAAGGAAATCATTTATGCAAGCTTGCTTGGCACAGTGGTTTTTAAGAACTCTCGGTAGCGGGAACCTACGCGGTTCCGCGTACTCGCAGTGCTTGCTAGCGATGATGTTAATTTAGAACCCGTTGCGTGGCGCCAGCCCGGCGCTAGGGTAACTTGCCAGCCCGGCGCTAGGGTAACTTGCCCGCTCGGCACGAGAGCAAACCTACGCGGTTCTGCGTCCTTCTGCTATGATGCGTCAAAATCATTGTAGGAGTATGAGTTTAATGGAGATACAACTCCACGAGAGTTTGCAGCGCGCTATCCAAGAGCTTGGTTGGAAAGAGTTTACCCATGTGCAAGAAGCCGCTATTCCCGTAGCTGCCAGCGGCAAAGATTTGCGAGTGACAGCGCGTACAGGAAGCGGCAAAACCGCTGCTTTCTTGCTGCCCATGCTAAATGATTTAATTAATAATCCAGACCCGCGTGCGGGTACCTTGGGTTTAATACTTTTACCCACTCGCGAATTAGCGCGCCAAACATTGAGTCAAATTAAACTGTTAGCTAAGTACAGCGATATTCAGGCCGAGCTAATTACTGGTGGTGAAGATTTTAAGGTGCAAGCTGCGCGAATGCGCAAAAACCCTGACATTATTTTGGGCACTCCAGGGCGCTTGTTAGAGCACAGAGAAGCTAATAATTTAGATTTTGATGACGTGCGATGGTTGGTGCTCGATGAGGCAGACCGCATGCTTGATATGGGCATGGGGGAGGATGTGCTAACCCTTACGGCAATTTGTAATCCGGAAGCCCAGTCGTTGCTGTTTTCGGCGACTCCGGGTGGGCCAGCGCTTAATCGCATCGTTGGTCAAGTGCTAAAAGAACCAACTGAACTAATGCTAGATGCAGTGCGAGGGCTTGAAACCAACACAGTGCAACAGGTGATTCCTGCTGATAATGTGGCCCATAAAGAACGTTTGCTGCAATGGTTGCTAGCGAATGAAACCTTTGAAAAAGCGATTGTTTTCACTAACACCCGTGACCAAGCAGATCGGCTAGGGGGTGTGATTCGCAGCCAAAAATTAAACGCTTTTGTGCTGCATGGTGAGAAAGACCAGCGCGAACGCAAGCTAGCTCTCGACCGGTTCCGCACCGGCAATGCAAGGGTGCTCATTGCCACGGATTTAGCAGCGCGGGGGCTTGATGTGTCAGGTCTTGAGCTAGTGGTCAATTTTGATATGCCGCGCAGCGGAGACGAATATGTGCACCGAATTGGGCGTACAGGTCGACAAGACACGGCGGAAGGCATGGCTATTTCACTGGTGACCCGCGAGGAGTGGGGGCTGATGTCCAGTGTTGAGCGCTATTTGCGCCAGCAGTTTGAACGCCGATTGATTGCGGCGGTGCCAGGTGATTTTAAGGGTCCTAAAAGAGTGAAGGCTTCTGGAAAACCTGTAGGGCCTAAGAAGAAAAAAACAAAAGGCGCTAAACCTAAAAAAGCGCGCCAACGTCGTCGCCAGGCTCCCACCACCGCAGAGGGGTTGGCACGGCCGAAGCGACGCACTCCGCCTCCAAAACATGATGCATAGGTGAAGTATGAAGTTGCCGACTGCGCAGGCGCTAAGCCAAATACGTGGTGTAGTGTTTGATTTAGATGATACCTTGGTGGCCTCGGGGCTTGATTTTGTGGCCATACGTAAGGCTGTAGGCGGGCCTGTGGAAATGGGCATTATCGAATACATTGATACGCTTACTGGCGCGGCTCGCAAGAGAGCCGAAGCAACGCTGCGAGCAGCTGAGTGGCAAGGTGCCAAGCAGGCTACGTGGATGCCCCATGCAGCAACCTTAGTTGGTGAGCTCGGCTCCCGCGGCTTGCCTCAAGCTATTTTAACCCGCAATGCTCGTGATATTTCCCAAGCTATGATATCGCGCCTAGCTATCCCTATTGAAACACTCGTGGCGCGGGAAGACTGCCAACCTAAGCCAAATCCTGAGGGCTTACTGATGATTGCTGAACAGTGGCAAATTCCACCTCAGCACATGGTTTATATTGGCGACCATATTTACGATATCGAAGCCGCTTTAGCTGCGAATATGGTGGCGTGCTTATTTATTCCAGAGCATAAGAAAGGCCGTCATTCCACGGATTACGGCGCCCATTGGGTGGTGGATGACTTGCGCGTATTACTAGGAATGGGGCTCGTGCCCCAAAGTAAATCACAGTAGGAAAAACTATGCAGCACGTACATATTCTTGGCATTTGTGGCACCTTTATGGGGAGCTTAGCTTTACTGGCCAAAGAGCTGGGGTTGACGGTAACGGGATCAGATCAAAATGTGTACCCCCCCATGAGCACGCAGCTAGAAAAGGCAGGTATTGAGCTAATTCAAGTCTATGCGGCGAAGGAGCTGCCCCAAGCTGATATTTACGTAGTGGGTAATGCTATTAGTCGTGGCAACGAAGCCTTGGAAGATATTCTCAATAAGGGCTTGCCTTATATTTCGGGGCCGCAATTTCTTGCTGAGCATGTGTTGCCGGGACGTTGGGTGGTGGCTGTGGCGGGCACCCATGGTAAGACCACCACAGCGAGCATGGTGGCTTGGCTGTTAGAAGACAATGGCTTAGCACCGGGTTTTTTAATAGGAGGAGTGCCGCAAAACTTCACGGTGTCGGCGCGTCTAGGTGAAACACCGTTTTTTGTGGTGGAAGCAGATGAGTACGACACTTCCTTTGCCGACAAGCGCTCTAAGTTTGTGCATTATCGCCCGCGTACCGCAATTTTAAATAATCTTGAATTTGACCATGCGGATATTTTTGCAGATCTTGCTGCCATTCAAACTCAGTTTCATCATTTGGTGCGCATTATCCCAAGCCAAGGGCAAATCATTTTACCTGCTGGTGAAGTGGCGCTAGACCAGGTGTTGGAACTGGGTTGTTGGAGTCAGGCATTACGTTTTGGTGAAAACGCCGAGGTTAACGTGCGCTTACTGAACATAGATGGTTCTGCGTTTGAAGTGCAAAAAAACACCGAGGAACCGGTGCAAGTGCATTGGCAACTAACGGGAGTGCACAACGTGAGTAATGGAGTTGCCGCTATGTTAGCAGCTCATCATTGTGGCGTAACCTTGGCGGATGCTGCGAGCTCCTTATCCAAGTTTGTGGGCGTAAAACGCCGGATGGAGCGCTTAGGCACGGCAAACCAAGTGACAGTATACGATGATTTTGCCCATCACCCCACAGCCATTCACACCACTCTTGAGGGTATACGCCGTCAGTTGGGCGAAGAAGCTCATATAGTAGCGCTTGTAGAACCACGCTCTAATACCATGAAAATGGGCGTGCACAGTGGGCGCCTGATGCCTTCCGCTAGGCTGGCTAGCGAAGCATGGTGGTATCAGGCGCCAGAGGCGGGTTGGTCCTTAGAAGAGGAAGCAAAAGTGAGCCCTGTACCCACGCAGGTGTTTCATTCCATCGATGCTATTGTGGCTAAAGCGGCACA
Organism: Alcanivoracaceae bacterium; assembly: GCA_027324795.1. Classification (GTDB taxonomy): domain Bacteria; phylum Pseudomonadota; class Gammaproteobacteria; order Pseudomonadales; family Alcanivoracaceae; genus CALEAR01. Next base: position 2,439 of record DAHVSB010000094.1, on the reverse strand, counting down.
GCTGCCAGCGAATACGCATTTGGTCATTATGAGTAACGGCGGTTTTGGTGGTGTGCACCAGAAAATTTTAGCTGCTTTAAGAGAAGCGGAGGCCTAAATGTCACCGGAGCGAATCACTTTAGCAATAACTGGCGCATCGGGCGCGCAATATGGTTTGCGGTTGTTGCGCTATTTGCTCGCTGCAGAAAAAGAAGTCTTTGTGATTATCTCTAAAGCAGCGCGCGTTGTGATTGGAACAGAAACAGACTTACGGTTGCCGGCCGGTACTAAAGCCACTGCCACGGCGTTGCGTGAGTATGTGGGGCATGACAAAGGTGCCTTGACGGTATGCGGGTTAGAACAATGGACTTCACCTGTGGCTTCGGGCTCGGGCGCACCCTCAGCCATGGTGGTAGTGCCCTGTTCCACGGGCACGCTCTCGGCCATTGCCACAGGGGCTAGCAATAACCTAATCGAGCGAGCAGCTGATGTGGCTCTAAAAGAGCGGCGCCAGCTTATTTTAGTGCCCCGCGAGGCGCCTTTGTCGGCCATTCATTTAGAAAACATGCTGAAACTGGCGCGGCTAGGTGTCACCATTATGCCTGCTGCACCGGGTTTTTATAATCAACCGCAAACCGTGGATGAGGTGGTTGATTTTATTGTGGCGCGCATTCTTGATCAGCTCGGTGTGGCACAAACCTTGGTGCCGCGGTGGGGAGAAGTTGAGGCATAAAAAGGCCCCCAAACGGTTAGTGTTCTGGGGCCTAGCTAACGGTTTTTTGATATCTAGCTAATTACTTTTCTACGAAGGCACGCTCGATAACGTAGGTGCCTGGCGCATGACTTGTACCTTCCACAAAACCACGGCTCTTAGACACTTCCACCAAATCTTTTAACATGCTGGGGCTTCCACAAATCATAATGCGGTCATTTTCAGGGTTGAAAGGCGGTAACCCGATATCTTCGAAGAGCTTGCCGCTCTCAATGAGATCCGTGAGGCGCCCTTCGTTTTTAAAGGGTTCTCGAGTTACAGTGGGGTAGTAAATAAGCTGCTCTTGGATCATTTCACCAAAATACTCATGCTTGGGTAGTTCTTTGGTGATGTAATCGTAATAGCCGAGGTCGCTGATTTGGCGCACACCGTGGCAAAGAATTATTTTCTCAAAGGCATCGTAAAACTCAGGGTCGCGGATAACGCTCATAAAGGGAGCTAAGCCCGTACCTGTGGAAAGCAAGTATAGGTTCTTGCCGGGGATAAGGTTGTCAATAATCAAGGAGCCCGTGGGTTTGCGGCTTAGCAATAATTTATCACCCACCTCCAAGTGTTGTAGGCGAGAGGTGAGAGGGCCTTCTTGTACCTTAATGCTGTAGAACTCTAAGTGGTCTTCGTAGGGGGCGCTGACAAAGCTATAGGCGCGCATCAAGGGTTTGCCCTCGACTTCTAAGCCCAGCATGGCGAACTGGCCGGTTTTAAAACGCAAACTTTGATCACGAGTTGTGGTAAAACTGAATAATGAATCATTCCAGTGATGCACACTGAGAACTGTTTCCTCGGCAAAAGCAGACATTACGTCCTCGCTGATAGATAAAATGAAGGTGCTACTCAACGCTGTATAGCACCTAGAAAAAATAAGGGTTCATATCATAGTGATTTCTGAGCAGAGCACCAAGAAATCACTGCTATATTAAGGGCTCTGTCTAGCAAAGCCCCATGTTCTTAATCAATTAATTGGAAGTCTCAGGGCAGTCAGGCATTTCACGACGCAAATTGGCCTGAGTAATGGCGCTGTTCTCTGGGACGCTGCGGGTGAGCCAGACGTTACCTCCAATCACGGAGTTTTTACCCACTGTGATACGCCCCAACAGGGTGGCACCTGCATAAATAACCACATCGTCTTCGATAATGGGGTGCCTCGGGTGCCCCTTCTCAAGGCGACCTTCTTCATCTGCCGGAAAGCGTAAGGCACCTAGGGTGACGTTCTGGTACAGGCGAACACGTTCACCAATAATGGTGGTTTCACCAATCACCACCCCGGTGCCGTGGTCAATAAAAAAACCCGACCCAATTTGTGCGCCCGGATGAATATCGATTCCGGTAAGAGAGTGAGCTGACTCTGAGATAACACGAGCCACCAAAGGCACGCCTAGTTTATACAGCAGGTGTGCAATGCGGTGGTACATAACCGCTAAGATACCAGGGTAGCAAAGTAACACTTCATCGACGCTAACTGCAGCAGGGTCGCCATGGTAAGCAGCCATTACGTCGGTATCTAAGGTGCGTCGTATGTTGGGCAGCTCCACCGCAAAGCTATTTACAATGCGCGTGGCCGCGTGTTGCAAACTTTCTGTTGGAGTGCCATTTAGGCGAGCGTGATAATAAAGCTCTAGCCTTACCTGCTTAAGTAATGCCTGCAGGGCACCATAAATAGTGGCGCCTACATAAAAATCTTCGCCCTCTTG
>DAHVSB010000093.1 GCA_027324795.1 Alcanivoracaceae bacterium | reverse complement strand
TTGATATGTCCACCCCAGAGCTGCTCGCCAAAACCGATGCCGAAATGATCCGCACCCTCACCACTGGCGATTATTTTAAATACATCTTCCAAACCGTGGCAGGCAAGGGCAGTGGGGATAGGGTGGTGAAGTAGGAAGATACTCGCAATATAGAAAACCCATGAACTAAAAGATCCAAATTTCACCACTAAAGAGGGCCAAGCACAGCTTTTAATAGTATTTGGCTAACAAAAAGCTTTAGCCAAATAATTTTAGCCCTTTAGTTATTTTTCAATTTTGCATCTCATTTTGCTGCGAAGTTATTTTTATTTCACTCTTATATTTGTCTCTCACTTTTCCTCAAAAGTGAGAGACAAACCCTGTTGATGCACACAGATGCACATCAACGCCGTTTGTTTCTCACAAACAGCTTGATATGAGGCACAATGGGCGTCATAGAAGCCGGCAAGTGGCCAGCGTTGATAATGTTTAATTTTTTACGGCAACAAAACAGAAGATAAATTATGAAATACCTCGTCACCGGCGCCGCCGGCTTCATTGGCATGTACACCGCCAAGCGTTTATTAGAGCAAGGCCACCAAGTGGTGGGGCTCGATAACCTCAACGATTACTATGAGCCTGCGCTTAAAGACTGGCGCTTAGCCCAGCTCACCCCCTTTGAGAACTTCCGCTTTGTGAAACTGGATTTGGCCGATCGCGAGGGCATGGCTCAGCTGTTTGCCAAAGAGCAATTTCAGCGCGTTATTCATTTGGCCGCCCAAGCGGGGGTGCGTTATTCCATCGAAAATCCCTTCGCTTATGTGGATAGCAACCTGGTGGGCACCATGACCATTTTGGAAGGTTGCCGTCACCATAGGGTGGAGCATTTGGTGTACGCGTCTTCCAGTTCTGTGTACGGCATGAACGACAAAATCCCTTTTAGTGAAGCCGATCAAGTGGATAACCCGGTGTCTTTATATGCCGCCACCAAAAAATCTAACGAGCTCATGGCCCACAGCTATTCCAAGCTGTACGGCATTCCCACCACGGGGTTGCGCTTTTTCACCGTGTATGGCCCCGCCGGTCGCCCCGATATGGCGCCTTGGTTGTTCACCGAAGCTATTAGCCAAGATAAGCCCATTAAGGTGTTTAACCACGGCAAAATGATGCGCGATTTCACCTACATCGACGACATCGTGGAAGGGGTGATCCGCATTCAGGATGTGGTGCCTCAAGGCGAGATTCCTTACAGTTTGTTTAATATTGGCAACAACGAGCCTATTGAGCTGGCGCGTTTTATTAAAGCCATCGAAACCGCCCTGGGCAAAGAGGCCGAAAAAGAAATGCTCGGCATGCAGCCCGGCGACGTGGAGCGCACCTATGCCGACACCGCTCGCCTCGAAGCCGCCGTGGGCTACAAACCCGCCACGGAAATAGAAGAGGGCATTGCTAAATTTGTAGAGTGGTATAAAGCTTACAAAGGGCTTTAGGCTAGGCGGCTGCAGTGACCTGCAAAGGCTGCGAGAACTCTGCGATTGTTTGAAACTACGGGCTAGGCTATGAAATTTTTAATCACTGGCGGTGCGGGTTTTATTGGTTCTGCCGTGGTGCGGCACTTAATTCATCACACACAACACAGCGTGGTGAACCTCGATAAACTGACTTATGCGGGCAACCTGGAGGCGGTGCGTTCGGTGTGCGAGAGCGAGCGCTACGCGTTTGAGCAGGTGGATATTTGCGATGCCGCTGCCCTTAAGCGTGTGTTTGCTGAGCACCAGCCCGACGTAGTGATGCATTTGGCGGCAGAGTCCCATGTGGACCGCTCAATCCATGGGCCAGCGGAGTTTATTCAAACCAACGTCGTTGGCACTTATACCTTGTTAGAAACGGCGCGGCATTATTGGCTGGGTTTGGCGGCGGACAAGAAATCTCGTTTTCGTTTTCACCACGTGTCCACCGATGAAGTGTATGGCGATTTGCCCCACCCGAGTGATAATCCCAATGCTGGCGCCACCTTGTTCACCGAGCAAACCCCTTATGCGCCGTCTTCACCTTATTCTGCTTCTAAAGCCAGCTCTGATCATTTAGTGCGCGCTTGGCAGCGGACCTACGATTTTCCCACGCTTATTACGAACTGCTCTAACAACTACGGCCCTTATCAGTTTCCTGAAAAACTCATTCCCTTGGTTATTTCTAACGCGCTGAAGGGCGAACCCCTGCCCATTTATGGCGAAGGCGACCAAATCCGCGATTGGCTGTATGTGGAAGATCACGCCCGCGCCTTGGTGCTAGTGGCCACCCAAGGCCGCCTTGGCGAAACCTATAATATTGGCGGCCATAACGAAGTAACAAACATCGACGTGGTGAACGCCATTTGCGCTATCCTTGATGAACTCAAACCCAAAGCCACTCCCTACAGCGAGTTGATTACCCACGTCACCGACCGCCCCGGCCACGACCGCCGCTACGCCATCGACGCCACCAAAATCCACCACGAACTCGGCTGGCTACCCCAAGAAACCTTCGCCACAGGACTGCGGAAAACCGTGGAGTGGTATTTGGGGGCTTTGAAGTGAATCGTTCGGCTTTTTTGCGTTTAAAGTGAGGATCTAAAAACGATAGTATACGCCAGCAGAAGCAATAGAGGTTTTCATTAAGCTTAAATCGATGTCTTGGTTGTGATCTTCTACAGCAATATGATAGTTCTCTATTTCGGCCATTACGCCTAAGTTAGCGTTAATATCAAACGAAACCCCCGCGCCATACTTAAAAGTCACCCCAACGCCTGTGTCTTGTAAGTCATAGGAAAAAACAGAGCCTTTCACTTTTTCGTCTTTTATCGTATAGCCAATACCGGCCGAAACAAAAACAGCTGCTTTATTGTTAAAGAGTGGGTATTTAGGCAGTGCGTCTAAGTAAATGCCGTTTAAAGATAGTTCTACACTTGCCGCTTTGTCGTTTAGTTGAAAGCTGCCTTCGTAATTCCCTAAGTGTACAAAGCTAGCGCGCAAATCGAGGTAGGGTGAATTGGTTGGAACGCCAATAAAAATTTTAAAGGCGGTATCTGTGTCCTCCTTATTGGACGCGGAGAAATTATTAAGCTTGCTAAGCTCTTTCATATAAGCGTTTTTGGCATTGCCGATGCTTGCTCCGATATAAAGCTGTGGGCTGGTGTTGTCGGTTTCAGCATACACGTGAGCAGAGAAACTGATTAGTGAGGTAGCTGCACATATAGCGAGTAGTTTATTCATTGTTCTTTCCCTATCATTGTAAAATTGCGAACGATAACATTTTTACAGTTGGAGCGACACGCAAACTGCGCTGAATTGATAACGGTGCATAAGTTAAATAATTTACTGTTTATATGGTGAGTTAACGGCCGCTTACTTAAACGCGCGGCTAAGGGTTAATAGGAGGAGGCTTATGGGGATGTACGATAGAGACTGGTATCGCGATAGCGTTAAGCGAAGGCGTGATGCAGAAAAGGGCGCAAGTTTTAGAGGTGCAGGCAAACCAGGTAATTGGGCTAGCAACGCGACGAAAGGGCCCGTTACGCTTAAACAGGCATTTGTTATTTTTTGTTGGGTAATGTTTGGGCTTTTTTTGTTAGCTAAATGGTATCCAAGCTCGAGCGTAGCCTATGCACCCAATGGCGAGCCTTGGCCAAAAACTGCCAGCTACCTAAAAGGTTATCCTGTATTGAAAAACGAGGGCGGCTCGCGTATTCAGATTGATAATAGCACTGGGGTTTCGGCGGTGCATGGGCAGTTATTAGATGTGCTTACGGATCCTCGCACCATAGTGCGGCAGTTTTATATACCCGCTGGCGAAGTGTTTGAGATGCGTGATGTTAGCCCTGGTGATTATAAACTTCGGTTTATGGAGGTTGCTTCTGGAAACGCGTGGGAAGTGGACTCTGTGTATACAGTAGGCATTAAGCGGTACGGAAACAGTTATCAGCATACGGGATTTTCGCTACGCCTAAACCGCATGCGCAACGAAAATTCGGTAAAGCGAACTTCGGTAAAAAGTAGCGTTTTTCGTGGTGGCTAATAGGATTAATTATGTGCACTTGGGGGTATATAGCGTTTGCTGAGAACGGCCAATCCCCTAAAGTGCAATAATCTGTGCGCTAGTCACTTCTTTTACCTGACTAAAACAAGATACTTGCCCTTGGCTAACAATAAAAAATGAACAAAAAGGGCTTCTTATGTACCACATCACTCACCATGGCGCCGCCGATGGCGTTACTGGGTCTTGTCATCAGCTCACCCTGCACAATGGCGCTGCTGTGCTGGTGGATTGCGGCTTGTTTCAGGGGGCGGAGGTGTCGGATAACAATCCGCAAACCGACCCGCTGCAAAAGCTACTCATCGAATTTCCCATTGACACCATCAAAGCCTTGGTGGTGACTCATTGCCATATTGACCACGTGGGGCGCATTCCTTATTTGCTGGCGGCGGGTTTTGATGGCCCCATTTATGCCACGGAGGCGAGCGCCCACTTACTGCCAATGGTGCTTGAAGACGCCATTAAAGTGGGCATTACTCGCGATGAAAGCGTGATTGGCCCTGTGCTAAAGCGTATCAAAGAGCTGCTGGTGCCTGTGCCGTACAAAACCTGGGCGGACATTCCTTTAAGCGACTTGACGGTACCCGTGAAGTTCCACCCCGCGGGGCATATTTTGGGCTCGGCTTATGTGGAGTTTCGCTTGCCTTACCCAACGCCCACCCACAAGGACACGCGCTTGGTGTTTTCGGGCGATTTAGGCGCGCCGTATGCCCCTTTGTTGCCGGCGCCCAAACCGCTTTATCGATGCGATGATTTGGTGCTCGAAAGCACCTATGGCGACAAAAATCACAGCAATCGCGCCAACCGTCGCCAGCAGCTCACCCGCGTGATTGCAGAAGCGTTTGCAGACAAAGGCACTATCTTGATCCCGGCGTTTTCCATTGGCCGCACCCAAGAGTTGCTGTACGAAATTGAAGAAATTATCCACAGTGCGGCGCTCAACCCCGCGTTGGCCAAGCTAGGATTGAGCTGGGATTATATCGATGTGATTGTGGATTCACCGCTAGCCTCGCAATTCACCCAAAGTTATCGTGAGCTAAAAGACTTGTGGGATGCCGAGGCCATGCGCAAAGTCAACGCTGGGCGGCATCCATTGAGTTTTGAGCAACTGCTCACCATTGATAGCCACCAAGAACACCTGCAAACGGTGGAATATCTGCGCAACACCGGGCGCGCCGCCATAGTGATTGCGGCCAGCGGCATGTGCAGCGGCGGCCGCATTATGAATTACCTCAAAGCCCTTATCGAAGACCCACGCACCGATATTGTGTTTGTGGGCTACCAAGCGGCCGGCACCCCAGGGCGCGATATCCAAACCTATGGCCCGCGCAATGGCTACGTGATGCTTGATGGCCAGCGCTATAACATTAATGCCGACGTATTTACCCTAAGCGGCTACAGCGCCCACGCCGACCAAAAGGGCCTCGTTAATTTTGTTAAGCGCATGCGCCACAAACCCGCCAGAATCCGCCTAGTGCACGGCGAAACCCATGCCAAACAAGCGCTTCAGCACGAGCTGACAAAGGTAGAAGGGGTGGGGGAGGTGGGGTGAACCCTGTGAGGGGCAGCCCTTGTGCCGGGCGGGCACCACGCAGAGAGTTCTAAATTAACATCAACGCTAGCAAGCACTGCGAAATCACTTTTTGTCTGCGAACCCCATGCAGACGAAAAAGTGGTTTCTCCGTGCCTCCCACCGGTGGCTCTAAGATAAATCGGGTTGGTGGAGATTGGGGAATTTTGGTGCCACTAAGTGAGCTGCAAGCAATATGCTGCTGTGTGCTCTGAACAACAACCTCGCACAAACCAAATATTGCATACCCCACCCGCACCCGATTTCTCTTAGAGGCTACAGTGAATAGGCTGGAAGAAATGGGTCCCACCAACATGGTTTTCGTTGGTGGGGCCCATTTCTGCA
>DAHVSB010000092.1 GCA_027324795.1 Alcanivoracaceae bacterium | reverse complement strand
CCGCTCAGGCTGGTAGCCGTTGCGCACCACAGCAGCTCGACCATCATCGAGCCGGCGCTCCTGGAACGTCGCCAGGAACTCTGACAGCTCGGCTTCCACCGCCCGCTGGATCAGGTCTCGGGCCCCTTGGCGCAGCAGGTCAGTCAACGGATCGGCAATCTCCTCTCGACCGGAAAACTCAACAACGTTACTCTTGTTCATGGCGGCGTATTCCTTGGTTGGCTGATTTGTTTGGCGACTAACAACCAACCAGATACGCCGCTTTCTTTCAATTCCTCAAACACCAGATTCAGTTATAACTCGCCTTTTCTGAGCATGGTATTTTTCATGGTATTACCAATTAGCAGGAAAATAAGCCATTGAATATAAAAGATAAAAATGTCTTGTTTACAATAGAGTGGGAATAGCTTTTAGCTTTCCCCAGGTTGAGTTAGCCGAGAAAAGCTAGAGGGACGAATTGACCCCAAAAAGTTGGATATACTTTTTGGGGTCTTTTTATGTGGGCAGCATTTATTTGTCTTTGGCTTGCCGTAGTGGAGTGTCCAAACTTTAGGGTTGTTTATTTAAGAGCTTGGTGTAGGTTTTAACTAACCGCTCAGGCTTAGGAGAACCCAATGACCCAACGACTTTCATCCCATGACATAGCGGCTGCGCTCGCCAATCTTAATGCTTCCGCAGAGCCCCCGTGGCGCCTGCAAAATAACGCACTGCATAAAGAATTTTCATTCCCCACCTTTGTGGCAGCCTTTGGCTTTATGAGCCAAGTGGCCTTGCTAGCAGAAGAAATGGACCACCACCCCGACTGGAGTAATAGCTACAACAAGGTGGTGGTGAGTCTCACCACCCACGAGGCGGGTGGCTTAACGGCAAAGGACTTTGAGCTAGCAAAAACCATCGAAGCACTGCTTTAGCTCACTGATCAAGCAAGGCTGATGGAATCATAATTCCGTCATAGCTCCGTCATGTGATTGACACATAAGCGCCGTAGATTGATGTGCGATCAAACGACGGTGGAGTCAAGATCTTGAAATTACGAACATTATTATTGCCAACGCTTGCTGCTGCTTTAATTGCCTGTGGAGGGGGTAGTTCGTCCTCACCTGTGGCACCGCAACCGCCGACGGAAAAAGCAGGCCCTTCTTGGCTTGAGCCAAGTGCTAAGGGAGATGTCAGTGAGTTAGGAGGCGCTACACGCTTGAAAGCAGATCGCGGTGCCTTGCTAAAGGAATCCTTGGCTTATAACACGGCAAAAAATGTGATTTTGTTGATTGGTGATGGTACCAGCCATTCCGAAATTACCGCAGCGCGCAATTACGCTGAAGGGGCGGCGGGTTACTTTAAGGGGCTTGATGTGCTGCCTTTCACCGGTAGTTACACCACTTACTCACTTAAGCGCCACGATGGCAGTATTGATTATGTAACGGATTCAGCTGCTTCAGCTACAGCATGGGCTACGGGCATTAAAACGTACAACAATGCCCTGGGTGTGGATATCAATGGTGCTGCGTACCCCTCTATCATGGAGCTGGCTAAGCAGGCTGGCAAAGCCACGGGGAATGTCACCACCACTGAATTGCAGGATGCTACGCCTGCGGCTTTATACGCCAAAATTTCTGCGCGCAAATGTTATGGGCCGAGTGTTACGGCTAACACATGTCCAGAGGCAGCTCTTGAAAATGGTGGCTTGGGTTCTATTACTGAGCAATTAATTAGTGCGAGGGCGGATATTACGCTAGGCGGCGGTGCTGCCACCTTTAATGAAGTAGCGCTAGCGGGGGCCTACGAGGGCAGCACACTCTTAGAACAAGCCGAGGCCGAAGGCTATCAAATTGTTCAGGATCTTGATGGGTTAAATAGCATTACTGATGCCGATCAATCTCAACCTGTGCTGGGCTTGTTTGCAGAGGGCAATTTGCCAGTGATTTGGACGGGGCCTAATACGTCTATTGATGGGAACCGTGAGGCACCTGTAGCTTGTAGCGAGAATGTCGCCTTCGATCTAAACCACACGCCCACGCTTAAACTTATGACAGAGAAAGCCATTGAGCTATTGAAAGACAATCCTCAAGGCTTCTTTTTGCAAGTGGAAAGCGGCTCTATTGATAAGCGCAATCACGCCGCCGACCCGTGCGGGCAAATTGGTGAAACTGTGCAATTGGATGAGGCGCTGCAGGTGGCACTGGAGTTTGCACGCGAAAACGGTGAAACCCTAGTGATTGTGACGGGTGATCATGCGCATACGAGCCAAATTATTCCTGTAGGTCAAAAAAGCCCCGGTCTCACCATTGCCTTGATGACTAAAGATGGCGCACCCATGGGGGTGAACTACGGCACGGCTTTAGCGGGCTCAAGCCAGGCTCACACCGGTGCCGAAGTGCGCACTGCAGCCTATGGGCCACTGGCGGCTAACATAACGGGGTTGCTCGATCAAACGGACTTGTTTTTCATTATGAAGAAAGCGCTTGGCTTAAGCGCGCAACCCATGCCGGAATAGCACTTAATAATTTTGTCTTTAGCTCACCGTGCAAGTCTCGGTGGGCTAATAATAGCAAAGGAGAAATATGTTAATACCTGTAATTCAAGAAGAAGCTACTGGCTGCGGTATTGCTGCTGCAGCGAACATTGTGGGCAAAACCTATGCCGAGATGAAGGCTATTGCCAACGCCCTAGGCATTTATGCCGAGGACGAAGCCTTGTGGTCTGACACACAATATGTAAGGCGTTTACTCCACCAACAAGGTGTGGAAACCGCCGCAGAAGAAACCCCTTTTTCCACTTGGGAGACCCTGCCCAACTTGGCATTAATGGCGATTAAACATCATCAACGCGAGGGGAAAAGTTTTTGGCATTGGGTGGTCTTTAAACGTTTTGGTGGGCGGCCTTATGTGCTCGATTCGGCGAGTTATTTAGCGAACAATATTCGCCAAGATTTTGCAGACATGGCACCCAAGTGGTTTATCGAAATAAAGACGAAAAGCGTTTAAATATTTTGCTAATTTCGTATTAAACTTAATGAGTTAAATACGATATGGTTGCAGAGAAGACTAACTGAGGAGCCAGAATGAAAAATACCGACTTAGGTTTATTGATAATGCGAGTGGCGTTGGCCGTGGTGATGTTGCCTCACGGTATTGCCAAAATTACGGGCGGGGTAGGGTTCATTAGTGGCTTATTAGCCAGCCACGGATTACCTACATTTTTAGCTTACGGTGTGTATCTTGGCGAAATCGTGGGGCCCCTAATGTTGTTGATGGGGTATTACAGCCGCTATGGCGCGGCCTTAATCGCAGGCAACATGGTGGTGGCTATTGCACTTGCTCATGCCAACGAAATTTTTGCACTTAACGGTATGGGTGCGTGGGCCATTGAGCTGCAAGCCTTAATGCTATTCACTGCGGCGGGTTTATTCTTCACCGGCCCTGGAAAATACAGCTGGAAGAATTAATTAACAGCGTGGTAATCCATATTAGCAAGCCCGAAGGTGGTCTACCTTCGGGCTTTTTGTTGGAGTATCACTTCGCCGCTATACACTCCACTTCCACTCGGGCATCTAGCGCTAAGCCATTGGCACCAAAGGCGCTGCGAGCAGGGTACTTACCCTCGGTGAGGTAGCTCTTATATACCTCATTAAATACAGGCCATTCCTCCATATCCGCAAGAAAAGCAGTGCACTAAACCAAGTTATCCATGCCGTAGCCGTTGGCTTCTAATACGGTTTTAATGTTCTGCATGGTTTGATGAGATTCCGCTTTGATGCCCCCTTCGGCGAGTTTTTGCGTGGCTGGCACCAAGCCCACCTGGCCAGAGAGATAGAGCGTATCGCCCACTTTTACCGCCTCAGAAAAAGGAAACTGGCCATCCAGCACCTTGCCGGAATTCAGAAATTCGGGCTCAGCGGCGTTTGCCGATACCGAAAAAGCCGCTAAGGCGCTTACGAGGAGAGCTGTTATTTTGCGCATAGGTTTTCCTTACTTGGTTGAAGAAGGCATGAGTTCCAAGTGAGTGTATGGAAATAGAGTTAAGGTTTTATTTGCATGTTATAAACATTGTTAGCGCATTTTAGAACAAAATAGGCATGCAAAATCAGCGCATGCGCAGTGAATAGCAAAACAACACCACAAGGCATTGACAAAGCCGCGGCGAACAGTCATTATTTTTGCGTCATCGGCTTTGGTGCAAAATAATGAAGACGCTTAAAGATATTGCTACTGTTAAAGCAGGCCACTCTTTTAGAGGGGCAATAAATGAAGACCTTAGCGGGAACGGCTATGTGATCCAAGTGCGCAACCAACGTGAATGCGGCGAAATTGCATGGGATGAGTTGGTGCGCGCACAGATTCCTGGGCTTAAAGAGCCTGAATGGCTGCGCGAGGGTGATATTATTTTTTCTGCGCGGGGGCCAAGGAACATAGCAACAGCCATAAAAAATGTTGATAGACCAACGGTTTGTTCGCCTCATTTTTTTGTGATTAGCCTTTCACAGCCCCATGCATTGCCCGAGTTTATTGCTTGGCAGCTTAACCATAAAAACGCTCAAAACTATTTGAGGCGCGCGGCTGAAGGCAGTGCTCAGGTGAGCATCCGACGGACTGTACTAGAAAGTGTTTCTATTGCCTTGCCACCATTAAAAAAGCAAAAACAGATTATGCAATTTGTAGCAGCGGCAAAAGAAGAACAGCAGCTGTTAAACCAACTCATTGAAAACCGTGAGCGCCAGCTCGTAGCCATTGCTAACGATATTCTTAAATAAGGATAAATCCATGAACGATAAAATTAGCCAAGACCGCATTAACAAAGCCCTGTGGGCAGCTTGCGACACCTTCCGCGGCACCATTAGCGCCGATACCTACAAAGACTACATCCTTACCATGTTGTTCTTGAAATACATTTCCGATGTATGGCAAGACCACTATGAAAATTATGTGAAAGAGTACGGCGATGAGCCAGAGCTTATTACAGAAATGATGAAGAACGAGCGCTTTGTGCTGCCCATGGTGAGCATTGAAGAAAACGGCAAAATCAAAGAGCAATTCCAAGCAAACTTTTATGAGCTGTATCAGCGACGCCATGAACCTGGCAACGGCGAGCGCATTGATTTGGTGCTGCACGCCATTGAAGAAGCCAACGGCACCAAACTCAAAGATGCTGGCAAAAGCGTGTTCCAAGATATTAGCTTTAATACCGATAGGCTAGGCGAAGAAAAACAGAAAAACGATATTCTGCGCCAGTTGTTAGAAGATTTCGCCAAGGAAGAGCTTAACCTTAAACCCAGTCGCGTGGGCTCTCTCGATGTGATTGGCAACGGCTATGAATATTTAATTAAAAATTTTGCAGCGAGCGGCGGCCAAAAAGCAGGTGAGTTTTATACCCCACCTGAGGTATCTGATTTGCTGGCGCAATTATTAGACCCACAACCCGGCGATAGTATTTGCGACCCTGCATGCGGCTCGGGTTCACTGCTTATGAAGTGTGGCCGCCAAGTGGTTAAAAACCATAACAGCAAGGAATATGCCCTGTACGGCCAAGAAGCCATAGGTTCCACTTGGTCGCTAGCGAAAATGAATATGTTTTTGCATGGCGAAGATAACCACAAAATTGAGTGGGGCGATACCATAGGCAACCCCAAGCTGCTAGACAAAAACGGCAACCTCATGTTGTTTGATGTGGTTACCGCCAACCCGCCCTTTAGCCTTAAAAACTGGGGGTTTGAAGACGCTGAGAATGATAAATTTGGGCGCTTCCGCCGTGGCATACCACCCAAAACCCGAGGCGATTATGCCTTTGTGCTGCACATGATAGAAACCCTAAAGCCCACCACCGGGCGCATGGGCGTGGTAGTGCCGCACGGCGTGTTATTCCGCGCTGCCAGCGAAGGCCGTATTCGCCAAAAACTGATTGAAGAAAATTTGCTTGAAGCCGTAATTGGCCTGCCAGAAAAACTGTTTTACGGCACGGGGATTCCTGCGGCTATCTTGGTGTTTAAG
>DAHVSB010000091.1 GCA_027324795.1 Alcanivoracaceae bacterium | reverse complement strand
AGCACCAATCACTAACGCTACTTTTTTAGGCGTCACAACGCACTCCAACCACTTTCTAACGGTCGTTAGAAACCAGCTATCAGCAAAACAACTGTCAAGACAACACCTTTAAAAAGCAGATCCGTGGCAAGGGAATGACCCCTATCAAAACATTGCATATGTAAGTCGTTTGTAAGGTAACAGCAGTATGTTGTAAGGCATCTACTAACAAAAACACAGGATAACCTTATGAAAATGCTGCTCAAAACTAGCTTAGTAATAACGTGTAGCACAGCTCTACTGGCTTGCGGTGGTGGTGGCAGTGGGGCAACCAACAACAACTCTAATGGCTCTGGCTCAAACAACAGTATTACAGACAAGATTCCCACGACTACGAGCTTACCTACTCTCGATGGCCTTTCAAACGATGCGGGTAAAAGCTACCCCCTGCTGTATATTGACACGCCGCCGTCTAACAATATTCCTAACGACTTTCCTGTTTTTGCCAAACCGCGGCTGATGGCTTACGATCCAAGTAGCGATACCACCACCATTCGCGATGGCAATCTCTCACTACCTGCTTTAGTGAGCTCATCTATCTTTCCACTCGCATTACACAGCGCAGCGGTAGACGCTAGCGATGGCACTGTAAGCAATTATCAAATTGATAACGTCGCTTATGTTCAAGGAGATTTATCACTCATCCCACTGCCCGCTGAACTAATGAAAATTAACATCAATAACAACCACGAACCCGTGCAGGTTTCTAATGAAAAACCAGAAACGGAAGCGCTTCATCAAATGGTGGCGTTTAACCTAGCTAAGCCTGAGAAATCCCAATACGTTTACCCCGCCAAAGAAGATACTGCTACCAAACATCAGTACAAACTGATTACCCTCGACACAGATGCCACCGAGCCAGCGAAAAAGTTTGGCGAGGGATTTAGCGTACAAACCCCATTGACTCACACAAAAACCGATGGCCCTTTTGGGTGGTTAATAGCCGATCAAAATCAAGACGACTGTTTGGCACTCGTTGAAAACACACAATTAACCCAAGCCAGATGCATACCAAACGCCAGTGACAACAGCAACGTCGTGCTAGTACAAGACGGCGATATGTTCACCAGCAATATCAGCGGTATCTATCCACTGAACAACGGCACTATTTTAGCAGTGCCTAAAAAGAGTGGCTCTGGCGATAGTATGACGGTCATTACCACATTGTGGTTTTATGAATACGGTCAACAGGGAGAAGTTGGGAAACTTCACCTACTCAAAAATAGCGACGGAAAAAATTTAGAAACCAGTGGGTTGTCTATCTTTAGCCCAAACCAAGCAGGGTTAGCGGTAAGCAAAAATGGCGACACTCTCTATTTAGCGGCAGGCGATGGAGGAATAGGCGCGCTGCTGGGTGGTGGCAACCCTTCTAACCCGCTCGATATAAAGCTCCAAGCCTTTCTGCATAAAATCACTACCACCCCAGGAAATATTGGGTGGGAAACCATTTGGCATAAGGGTGGCTCAATTCTTGACGAGACAAGCGAGCCTACCATCCTAGGTGATTTTTTAGTGGACGCTGGCAACCAGCTATTATGGGAAATCAACGAAAAACTCATTGCTATTTCGCTTGATGGCCAACAAGAAACGATACTTGATGGTCGCAGAAGTAGTGGTAGCAGCTTAATTCGGGGTGCCTTTGTCACTCCCATTGGTGTGGTGAGTGAAGCTGGTTGGTTCTTTTATAACCGCGAAGATCAGCATTCTGATTTTGCTACCGCGGTTAAAGTAGATGGCAGCCAACGCTTAGAACTAAAAAACTGCACTTGGTTAGGCGCATCTACTAATGGCCAAGCCCAGTATGTTGGTGGCAACTTTGCTAGCTTACAGCCCAGTGAGGTCTTCATGGCGTGCAACAAAGAAGAACTTGCCGCAGTAGATGCCAATGCCCCTTTAAATGGCCGAGTCATTTTGGGCAAACTACCTAAAAAAGCAGATGAAATCGAAATGGGAAAAACAGCACCCGGCCCACACCGCTTACTCCGCATTACCTATAAAAATGCCGCCGCAGCCGAAAGCTACGAGGTTGTTTATGTAAATACTCGCCACAAGAACTCGCTGAAACACCTACTCGATGAGCCAGCCAATGAAGACACATCGGGTAGTGGGGCTGGAGTTACGAGACCTGTGAATGGGTTTTAAGTCATACCCTAACGCTTCACTCTTTCAATACACCTAGCAGCCGATTACCGCTCGCTAGGTGTAGCTAATCACCAACGACGTCCCACTTTGCATGGATTTTGGCGACGCCTGCGGCGACTAACATTCATCGAGTGGCTACCTTAGTAGCCACTCTTACCAACCAAGCGCAACAATAAAACTCCATATCGTTACTCTGTTTCTGGACGCTGCGCGTAACGCTGTGCTAACACTGCACACACCATGAGCTGCAATTGATGGAAGATCATTAAAGGTAACAGCATAGGGCCCACTAGATGCGTGGCAAAAATCACCTTCGCCATTGGCACACCTGTCGCTAGGCTTTTCTTGGAAGCACAGAAGACAATGGTAATTTCATCTTCTTTGTTAAACCCTAAGCGCCTCGCGATGTTTGTGCTTAACACCAATACCACAGCTAACAAGATACAGCACAACACAAACAAGCCCGCTAGCTCTGTATAAGTTACCGTATGCCAAAGCCCCTCCACTACGGCGGCACCAAAAGCGGTGTACACCACCAGCAAAATGGACCCTTGGTCGATGTACTTTAATTTAGCACCATGGCGCTGCACCCAATCACCAATCCAACGACGCGCTACCTGCCCGCCCACAAAAGGCACTAAGAGCTGAATTACAATCGCCCACACGGCCTCCCAAAACGAACCCGCACTGCCTTGCGCATCCAGCATTAGGTTCACTAATAGGGGAGTTAAAAAGATACCAATCAAACTTGAAGCAGAAGCACTGGCCACCGCTGCCGCCACATTACCGCGCGCCATGGCGGTAAAGGCAATAGCCGATTGTACCGTGGCAGGTAACGCACACAAAAAAAGCACCCCCATATATAATTGGTCATTCACTAAAGGCGCTAAAAACGGCTTTAATAACCAACCAAGAACGGGGAAAGCAACAAAAGTGAAAGCAAAAATCAATAAGTGCAGCCGCCAATGGGTTACCCCAGCCACCACCGCCGAGCGCGGCAATTTAGCACCGTGAAAAAAGAACAATAACGCGATAGCGATATAGGTTAGGTTTTCAAAAAAGGGAACGCCGACACCCATAGGGGGCAGCAAGGTAGCCAAGGTAATTACCGCCAGCAGCGCTAGGGTAAAATTATCGAACAACATACGTAAGCGCGTATAAAGCATTACATGTTCCTACAGCGTAAAGAAAGCTCTACAGGGTAATAGTTAACGCACTAAGATGCGAACTTACCCTGCAGAAGACTCGATTTCAGCTTCTTCTTGCTCACCATTGGCTAACTGCATCCATACCACGTAAGTCCGCAACCATTGTTCCGCCATGCGACGCGATACGCTACAAGATTGCAACGCAACATCAAGCGCCTCTCGGCTCATCGCGCCTGATAATCCTTTTCGCAATAATTGATTTTTTGTTATTACATACGCTTCTTGCCAAATTGCCAACGACGCATTCTCTTTATGCAACCATACGTGCTCAAGATGAGCCGCAAGCTGCTTTAGCCACTGCGTAAGTAAGGCCGTGGCTTGTTCATTCTGCGAGCCTTGTGGCCATTCACCCACCAAATTGCGCAGCTGCCCAATATCCGTTTCTATCAACGACAAGTTATGGTAAATATTCCAGCCCAACGCCAAATCCTGCGAGATGTCATCGGGCACTTGGCTGCGCCCCGCTTGCGTTAAAAACTCGCCTATCGCGGCAATTTTTCGCTCACGCGCTTCGTCTTCTGTTCGCCATTGTTCCGCCGGCGCGACTCGGTATGGCAATTGCGCCAACACCTCAGGAATGGCTTCTAATAATTTTGCATATTCTTGCTTTAGCGCAGTAGAGATGGTGCTAGGTACAGTAATGACGCTTTCATCCAAGAATTGCAGCGATACTTTTTCCCGCTCTGGATCACGAAAACGCGCGATTAAAAAGCGGCTCATATAGGGCTCGATGGGCCACATTAAGATCACACCACCCACATTAAAAATAGTATGAAAAATGGCCATTAAAATTACCGGGTTATCGCCTGCGCCCACCAGACTGCCTAGCCAGTACATTAACCCAAGTAAAGGCGTAATAAATAAGGTAAATACTATGCCCGTAAAAACATTAAAGAACACATGAGCAGCGGCTAAGCGTTTTCCATTACTGGTGGCTCCTGGCATCACCAATAGGGATTTAAATGAAGTTCCCATATTGGCTCCAATCACCACGGCAGCAGCGTCCACCATATTGATGTTTCCCGCCGCTAAAGCGGTAAGCACCAAGGCCACTGGTGCAGCAGAACTCATAATAATTGAAGCCAAAACAATACCAATGAACACCATCACCAATAAATTGTGTTCTTGCTCAAAACTGACTTCATTACTGAGTTCGCCAAGCCCAGTAGAGAGTACCTCGATACCCAAAAGCAAAAGCCCAAATCCAGTGAGGGCCACGCCCAATGACTTATATTGTTCAGAAAACCCCACCAAACGCAGCATGGCGCCTGCGCCGATAATAGGCAGGGCAAGAAGATCAATCTTAAACTTAAACCCCACTAACGCCACAATCCATGCCGTCACGGTGGTACCAGGGTTACTCCCAAACATCATCCACACAGCACGCTGAAAACTAATAATGCCAGCATTAGCGAAGCCAATAATGGCCATTGTGACTACGCTAGAAGATTGCACAGCAGCTGTTAGCAAGGTCCCTGCTAACAGCCCTTTTAAGCGCGTGGATGTCCATGAAGTAAAGATTTTATCAAGCGCAGGGCCTGCAGCCTGCCTTAACCCATCGGTTATAAGCCACATTCCCCACAAAAAAAGCCCTATACCACCAACCGTAACGGCGAGGTAGCTCATGCCATGCCTCTTTTAAATTTCCCGCGTTTCGCGAAAACGAATTTCTGGGTGTCGTTCTTCAGTAAGTTGTAAGTTAACCCGTGTGGGCGCCAAATAGGTAAGGTGTTCTGCGCCATCAATTGCGAGCTGCTGCTCTGCGCGGCGTCGGAAGGCGTCTAAATCTTTTTGGCTATCTGCTTCTATCCATCGCGCAGTGGACACATTAATAACATCATAGGCGCACTCAACCCCATACTCATGCTTTAGGCGGTGCGCCACCACATCAAACTGCAAAGTACCCACAGCACCTAAAATCACGTCATTGTTATGAAGAGGGAAAAACACTTGCACCGCCCCTTCTTCAGCTAATTGCTTGAGCCCCTTATGAAGCTGCTTGCTTTTTAAAGGGTCACGCAATACCACGCGGCGGAACAGTTCTGGAGCAAAGTGCGGTATGCCAGTAAATTGCAGCATTTCACCCTCTGTAAAGGTGTCGCCAATTTGCACTGTGCCATGGTTATGGATGCCGATAATATCCCCTGCATAGGCGGTCTCCACGTTATCGCGCTCACCGGCCAAAAAAGTCAAAGCATCCGCTAGCCGCATTTCTTTGTTAGTGCGGCACTGCTTTAAACGTATGCCTTTTTGATATTTACCCGAACAAATACGTAAAAACGCCACACGGTCACGGTGGCGAGGGTCCATGTTAGCTTGAATTTTAAACACAAAGCCGGTGAACTTTTCCTCATCTGCACTCACAATTCTTTCTACGGCTGCGCGCGGCTGTGGTTTGGGTGCCCATGCCAACAAACCATCAAGCATATGATCCACACCAAAGTTACCTAAAGCAGTACCAAAAAAAACTGGGGTTAATTTACCCGCAAGAAAGCGCTCTTGATCAAACTCATGGCTTGCACCACGCACCAGCTCAAGCATTTCACGCAGCTCGTCAGCGTCGCTACCAAGAACGTTGTCAAGCTCAGGGTTATCAAGCCCTTCAATGCGGCGCACTTCCTGAATGGTA
>DAHVSB010000090.1 GCA_027324795.1 Alcanivoracaceae bacterium | reverse complement strand
AGCTATCTTGAGCTGAATTATGTGGGCGCCGAACCAAAGTATACGGACGCCCAGCTAAATCACGTGCCCACCCACTTGGCGCTATATCCCCACAGCCAACAAGCGAGTTTATTTACCGCCTCTTATGGCTTTGATTTGTGGGGTGGAAAAGCCGGGCGCCTGACCCTTGCAGGCCAATTTACCGATAAAAAATTAGTCACTAAGCACACCAGCAGTAGCAGCACAAACCTATGGCCAAAATTCAACGGTATGGTGGCCTGGGAGTACAGCGTTGAGTAAAGGTGTAAGCTAACCAAAAAATCGGCTTAATATAACAAACAAGGATGAAAAATGAGTTTAACCGCCAAATGCCCAGCAAGCCCTGCACCTGAAGGGGAAAAAGGCGAGTGGTACTTAATTCAAACTCGCCCCCGGCAAGAAGCCAGAGCGCACGAACACCTCGCAAACCAAGGCTTTGAGGTATTTTATCCAAGGCTCACAGTGGCACGCTTAAACAAAGGCCAAGAAACCCAGCGCCAAGAGCCTTTGTTCCCAAATTATTTGTTTGTGCACTTGCGGGCTGGCACCGATAACTGGAGCCCCATTCGTTCCACGCGTGGCGTGCTGCGTATGGTGACCTTTGGTGGCCGCCCGCGGCCCGTGGCAGCAAGTATCATTGCCGCTATTCAGCATCGCTTGCAGAACACTAGCGCTAGCAAAGCCCTCACACAGGGCGATAGGTTGCTGGTTAATACAAGCGATGACCCTAAAGCCGCTCTTGACGCTGTTTTTCAGCGTTACGACGGCGAGGAAAGAGTGATAGTGCTGCTTACATTGTTGCAGCGACAACAAGAGGTAAGTGTCCCTATTGCTCAAGTGCAAAAAACCTAATGTCAACAATGTGAACTGTTTATTGGTAATTATTGTTTAACACCGCGGTTAACCGCCTAGAAGTTTAAATACTGATGTTGTAGTCTCTGCGCACGTTTGCAGCACGTACTCATGGTTTTTTATCTCTAGGCAAAGTTAGTTTTAGCAATAGGTGCAAATCGAGCCACTGCTAATAATGAATTATTATCCTTGCGGGCATTTGTATGGCCTTGTGGGAATTGAAAAGCCTGGAGGTAATCCTAGGGTGCTACCGTATACCAGCTATGTCGATGTAGGAATTAAACCATGTCTTTTTCTTTAATTAACTCGCCGTTAAAAGCTGCTTTAGCAGCGGTGACACTAACAGCAGTAGCCATGCCTGCTCAAGCGGATTTGTATGCAGGGTTAGCGGTGGGCTACACCGATGCTGAGTATCATCAGCAGGCTGCGGATGAACTCAAAGCAAATCCAGTGACAGCGCAATTACAGTTAGGTTACTTTTTTGTGGATTATTTTGGTCTCGAGGCTCGATACGGCACTTCGCTTAAGCAAAACAAAGGCATTGATATTGATGAAGTGGCTTCAATACTCGCCAAGATAAACATTCCCACTAC
The DNA here is from genome assembly GCA_027324795.1 of Alcanivoracaceae bacterium. GTDB lineage: Bacteria > Pseudomonadota > Gammaproteobacteria > Pseudomonadales > Alcanivoracaceae > CALEAR01. The sequence goes on along the minus strand of DAHVSB010000090.1, from coordinate 4,722 downwards.
ACCGCGATTGGCGTTTTATGGGTTAGCTGGCTACTCCTCTGTAAAGCTGGATGAGAAGAATCTGGGCAAGAGTTCTGAAGATGGCGCAAGCTTTGGCTTAGGTGCTCATTTTGCCATCGACAAGAAAAGCGCTATTACTGCAGAGTTTGTTAATTACTTGGCTGGCGATGAAGTTCGATTATCCGGTGCGCAGCTTGGAATTCAAGTTAAATTTTAATTAGCGCCCTGCCATTAGTTTTGTGGAATTGAATATGAATAAACAACTTTATTTACTTGTCACTATGCTCGGCGTTTTATTGTTTGGATTTGCTCAGGCTCAAACGCCTACGGCAGAGCAAATGGCCATTTTTAAGAACTTACCGCCAGAACAACAACAGGCGCTAGCGAAAGAATACGGAGTTTCTTTACCGAGTGGTGGTGCATCTTCGGAGACGAGCTCTAAGTTAGAAGATGTCAAAATTAATGAGCCTCGTGAAAGAGTAGAGAATAGCCAAGAAGGCGAGGGCGATAAAAAGAAAAACGAAAGTAAAAAGTCAGCACTGCGTCGTTTTGGTGCCAACCTTTTTGCCAATTCGCCGAGTACTTTTGCCCCAACGAGCGATGCTCCCGTTCCCGCTAACTATCCCATTGGCACCGGTGATGAGATTATTGTTCAGTTGTTTGGTAAAGAAAACGCCACCCACCGTTTAACAGTGAACCGCAAAGGTGAAATTCAATTCCCTGCGTTAGGCCCTATCCAGGTGGCAGGCATGGAGTTTGGCCAAGTGAGCGACATGCTTACACAGCGCGTTAAAGAGCAAATGATTGGGGTAAATAGCAGCATTAGCTTAGGTAAGCTGCGCAGCATCCAGATTTTTGTAATGGGGGATGCTTATAAACCAGGCGCTTATACCGTTAGTGCGCTTACTACCATTTCCCAAGCCATTTATTACAGCGGTGGTTTTGGCGAGAAAGGCGCGCTACGTAATGTGCAGCTTAAGCGTAATGGCAAGATTATTCGCCAGCTAGACCTGTATGACTTGTTATTAAAAGGTGACACTAGCAACGATGTGCGCTTATTGGCGGGTGACGTGGTGCTTATTAACCCCGTGCAAAAGCTGGTGGAAATTACTGGGGAAATTAATCGCCCCGCTATTTATGAGCTGATGCCTGGTGAAACCCTGCGCGACATTGTGCGCATGGCGGGGGGGTTCACTGCCAACGCCTACTTAGAAAAAGTCAATTTAAAGCGCTACCACGAAGGCGATCGAAGAGAGTTGCTAACTCTCAACCTAGAAAAGGACAGTGAACTTAATCAAAAGCTTGTTACAGGCGATGTTGTTGATATTAAAAGAAAGTCAGAAAAACTTACCGCTTATGTTGAGGTAAAAGGGGATGTGCAGCACCCCGGTTATTTTGCGTGGCGCCCCGGCCTGCAAGTGGCTGACTTATTCAGTAACTTAGAAGCAGGCATTAATGACACCACGGATGTGAGTTACGCCATATTGGTGCGCGAAATCAATGAACGCAAAGATATCAAGGTGCTGCAGTTAAACTTAGCCACAGCTATTTTAGAGCCTCGCAGTGAAGATAACCTCACACTGAATAACCGAGATGTGTTGCTGGTGTTCAACCGCAAAAACGCCAAAGCAATGAGTGGCGAAGAGGAAAAGATCCAAGAGGATAGCGAAACGGCAGAGTTAATTAGCGCAACAGAGCGTGCCGAGCGGCAAAACACACGCCAAGAGTTGCTGGCGCCCGTGCTGTTGAAGCTACGCCAGCAGGCTCGATTGGGGCAGTCGCCAAAAATTGTTGAAGTGTTTGGTGAAATCCATCACCCGGGTAGTTACCCATTAATTGAAAATATGTCTTTAGCCAACCTTATTGATGCGGCCGGTGGCCTCACCTATGAGGCGTACACCGCTAATGCGGAGCTTTCTCGTATCAACGAAGATAGTGCCACAGAGCAGATGAGTGCTGATATCAAGAGTATTGATTTGCGTAACGTATTAAGCGAGAGGGGAACAGGGAAAGATATTATTTTGAAATCGGGTGATCGCCTTAACGTACTCGAAAAGCCTGACGCAAAATATAACGCAAAAGTAACGCTAAGAGGCGAAGTGCGGTTCCCTGGCACCTATCAAATCAGGCGCGGCGAAACCCTAAGCCAACTTATACAAAGAGCTGGAGGGCTAACAGAGTACGCTTACGAAAAGGGTGCAGTGTTCACACGCGAGGGTTTGCGCAAGCAAGAAGAAAAACTACTTAGACAATATGCGCAGGATATTCGCCGTGAAACAGCCAAACAAACTTTCCGAGTGGATAAAACCGCTGCATCGAGTATTAGTGATCCCGATAAAACAGTGAAGTTTGTGGAAGAAGCAGTAAAGAGCCAAGCACTCGGCAGGATGGTGGTTGAGCTTGATAGGGTCCTCAATGAGGATTCGGAGGCTGACGTAGTGCTTGAGGATGGTGATTTATTGCATGTGCCGATTTATCGCAACACAGTATCTATTATGGGTGAGGTGCAAATGCCCATTAGCTACCACCTAGATCGCCGTCTAAGTATTAATGATTACATTGATAGAGCCGGTGGGACTAAAAAGCAGGCGGATACAGCACGAATTTTTGTTATAAGAGCCGATGGTTCCGTGTTTAGGCCAGGTTCGGGATATTGGTTTGGAAATAAAAAGCACAGATTAAGCCCAGGGGATACCATTGTGGTGCCGTTAGATACTAATTACCGCGATGCCTTGAGCACGTGGACCGCTGCCACGCAAATCCTTTATCAGACAGGTGTGGCGATCAAGGCGCTCAACCTCTAATACCTTTTGTTACTGGGTCAAGACTATGACGGAACACAAACAAGCCGGCTATGCCGGCACCTACACCCCAGCCGACGATGAGATCGATTTAATCGAGCTCGTTAAAACCCTATGGCAGGGTAAGTGGACGATTATTGGTGTCACCTTTGTTTTTGCGGTGGCATCCGTGCTATATGCGCTTAGCCAGCCTAATGTGTATAAGGCCGATGCAGTGCTAGCTCCGGCAGAAAGCGGTGGCGGCAATAGCATGTCCAAGCTGGCGGCACAGTACGGCGGTATTGCTTCTCTTGCAGGGGTGAATCTTGGTGCGGGGGAAATAACCACCACCGACCTGGCCTTACAAATCATTAAATCACGGCAATTTATTACTGAGTTTATTGAAAAGCATCAATTATTAGTGCCATTGATGGCACTGAAAGAGTGGGATGCTGAAAATAATAAAATAATTCTAGACGAGGAAGTTTATGACGCCGACACCAATACCTGGCTGCGCGAGCCTAAAGGCTTAAGAGGCGCCACCCCCACAGCGCAAGAAGCTTATGAGGTGTTTACCAAAGATCACCTTAATGTGTCTAGTGATACCAAGTCAGGCTTCCATACGGTGTCCATCACTCATCGCTCACCTTATGTGGCCCAACAGTGGGTAGCTTGGCTAATCGAAGATATTAACCAAATGATGCGCGAGCGTAGCATCGAAGAGGCTGAAAATAATTTAGCCTACCTCAATGAGCAGCTCGAAAAAACCGCCATCGCTAATATGCAAACGGCGCTATATAACCTAATAGAGGAGCAAACCAAAAGCTTAATGCTTGCCCAGGCGCAAAATGAGTTTGCTTTTAAGGTGGTGGACCCAGCCGTGGTACCAGAGGTGAAAAGTGGCCCCAAAAGAGCCCTGATTTGTATCGTAGGTACTCTTGCGGGCGGCATGCTTGGCGTAATGCTTGTGCTCGTGATTTCTGTTGTAAGACAAGAAGCCTCGAAGGACAAGGCTTAGCTGCGCTCTCTTAACCGCCACCTTGTATGCTGAGTTCGCTACAGGGTGGCGCAATGATTAACATTACAATACTTTGTGGTATGCGTGAGCAACTCGTCAGCTTTACTCTAATTGCCATCACAGTGATGAGTTCACCCTCAGTTAATGAAAAATAAGCTAAAACAACAGTAGAAACTCCCCAAAGTCATTGCGCATCTTTTTGCTTTGCTGCACAATCCGTTCATCATCTGAACACAACTGAACCTATATCATTACTGCACGACGATATTCACTTTAAGCTGCTGCAATTATTACAGCAGAATCCCAACATTTCCCAGCGCGAGCTGGCGGCCGAGCTAGGTATTAGCCTTGGCAAGGTGAACTATTGCGTGCGCGCCTTGGTGGATAAAGGCTGGGTGAAGATGAACAACTTCCGCAAAAGCGAGCGCAAGGGCGCTTACTTGTACCAGCTCACCCCCAAAGGCATTAGCGAAAAAGCCGCACTTACCGTGCGTTTTTTGCGTCATAAAGAAGCAGAGCATCAGCGTTTAATGGAAGAAATAGAGACTCTGCGCCTACTGGTGGCAGAGCAAGAAGGCGCTGCCGAATAACCAGAAAACGCTAACAATTTGAAAAACCACACGTTTTTAGGAAATTGACGCCCAATCCTAGGGCGGTAGCGTGTTTTTTTACCCATCCCATGAAAACCGTTAATAAAAATGAGCTAAAGCTTGACCAACGTTTATGCAAGAATCTAACCGCATTGAACACAAACAAACCTTAACTGCAGGGCTAGAAAAGGAAGTTGTCGCTTTCTTAAACTCTGACCAAGGCGGCGTTATTTATATCGGTATAAATAAGCAGGGTGAAGCTGTGGGTGTAGAAAGTGCGGATGATTTGCAGCTTAAAATCAAAGATCGGCTCAAGCATAATATTGCGCCATCC
>DAHVSB010000008.1 GCA_027324795.1 Alcanivoracaceae bacterium | reverse complement strand
AGAAGTGCGTGAGTACATTAAGTTGTGGCACGACACCAATCACTTCGGCACCGTAGAAGGCTACGATGGCGAGCCCTTACGTTCCCCCGAGCTATAAGCATACGAGCACACCTGCGGGTGTGCTTATTCCCTTGAACCAATCCAGCCCTTGCGCCAAAACCACCACAACAAACCACCAGCGATAACAAACATCAACAGCAACGCCGTAAAGTAGCCGTACTCCCACGCCAACTCGGGCATATTCCAAGGGCTTTGCTCTGGGTCAAAGTTCATGCCGTACACGCCTGCAATCCACGACAAGGGGATAAAAATCGTGGCGATAATGGTGAGCACCTTCATCACCTCGTTCATTTTATTACTTTGGCTGGCTAGCAAAATATCCACCAAACTGGTGGTGGTTTCGCGGCAGGTTTCCACCATATCCAGCAGTTGTGCCGAATGGTCGTAACAGTCGCGCAAATACAGGTGAGTACTCTCGTTAATAAAAGCAGATTCGCTGCGCAATAGTTGGCTTACCATATCTCGCTGCGGCCAAATAATACGCCGTAATATGAGCAGCTCACGTTTTAACCCGTGAATGGTTTTGATGCCGCCATGGGCATCAATCTCCATGACCTGCGCCTCGAACTCTTCAATGCGCTCCACGTAGCGTTCTAGCAAAGGAAAAAAAGTATCAATAACCGCATCCAGTAAGGCATAGGCCAAGTAATCTGGCCCGCGCTGATACAGCTTGCCTTTTTGCTGCAGCAGGCGTTGGCGCACCGGCGCTAATGCGGCCTCCTCTTCCTCTTGGAAAGTGAGCACAAAGTTTTGGCCAATGCATAGCGCAAGCTGGCGCGTAGTGAGTACTTCCTCACCCGCATCTTCCTCAGTAAGGGGCTGCAACACGGGTACGCGCAATACCACAAAAAGATAATTATCGTACTCTTCCACCTTGGGGCGCTGGGCTGTGTTAGCGATATCCTCCAACACCAAAGGGTGCAGATTAAAGTGTTTGCCCACCGCGCGCAGCGCTTCTGCATCTCCCAGTCCAGTCACATTCACCCACATAAATTCATGTTGCTCAGGCAGTGACGGTAAGTTTTCAATGGCATCAAAGGCGATATTTTCAATGCTACCTTTAGTGGCCTGCGGGCCAAAACTCATCATGTGATAGCACGGCGCCTGCGCATGGGGCTGTACCGTAATAGTGCCAGGCATGGCACCTGAGCCCGAGCGACGACGATGCCGTTGGATAAATAAATTCATAGAGCGACCCTTGTTGTTATTGCCATCACCTTAACGCATTTGGCGCGGCTTGCTAACACAAAGAAGCGAATTTACCCGCCGTAAGCTGTAGCAAATCCTGTGGCGCCAGCTCAATTTCCAACCCCCTGCGGCCTGCACTCACATGCACAGTGCCAAGGGTTTCAGCTGTGTTGTGCACAAAGGTGCTGAGCCGCTTTTTTTGCCCCAAAGGGCTAACACCCCCCAGCACATAACCCGTGGCGCGCTCCACTTCTGCGGGCTCCGCCATGTGTGCTTTTTTCACCTTGGCCGCCTTAGCGAGCAATTTAAGGTTTAAGCGCTCAGCCACGGGGATCACCGCCACCACCAAATCACCACTATCTAGTTTTGCTACCAAGGTTTTAAACACACGTTCTGGCGCAAGGCCGAGCTTTTCCACCGCTTCTAGCCCGTAAGAGGCGCTCTGCGGGTCGTGCTCGTATTGGTGCAGGGTGAAAGTAATTTTATGTTTTTTGGCAAGGTTAATGGCTGGCGTCATGGGAGTGCTTATGTGGTTGAGGTGGGGGGGATTATAGCGGGGTTTTGCGGTTAGCTCTTTGAAATGCAAACAGAGCACTAAAGTTTTTGCATTAACTAAACAAGCAGCTAGCCTAATAACCAAATACATGTAACGCATAGGATACACGCAACAGGCGTTCTTGCTTTAACCTCTAGCGAAGCAACTCGACAATTTCACTTAGGTTAGGAAAGTTTAATTTCATGATAGCAATCATTAAGTACGACTTTCGAAGATAAAAACACTATAACAAAATTATTTTTGTATGACTTTAGCTGCAAACTTAAATATCAAACTGGAACAAATATCAGACAGCCCGCAATACGAACGATAAATGGGAGAGTGAACCTGCCGTTGCAAAAACCCTTGCACCCGCATACAATCCCTAGACAGAAAAAGAACTATTATCAATCTGAAGACATGGAGGCACTATGAGCACTGCTCATGTACCACAAATGCAAGATGCCAAAGCAACGAACGCCATTGGTTTGCGCACGGCCACTAACATCATGGAAAAGTGGGGCGCTAATCAAGAACAAATTGCTAGTACATTGCGCATATCTGCGAGCACTATCGCCCGCGCTAAAGCTAATAAACAAGCCGCTTTCAAGCTTGATGCCGACCAGCTCGATCGCATTAGCTATGTGCTTAATATACATGCTGCTTTGCGCACGCTATTTGAAAACCAAGAAAACGTATACGGCTTTGTCGCCATGCCCAATCAAAATACGTTTTTTAATGGTCGCACCCCACTAGAAATTATGGCGCAGGGTAGCTTTGCTAACTTATATGAAACCTATCGGCATATAGATGGGCTACGAGGCGCCTTGTGGTAACGCTCGAAAACTTGCCTTTATTAAGCGCAAAAAACGCCAAAGGCTATCGCTTAATAAACTCCAAGCTCCCGCCCATCCACCTATTCGATGATGTAGCCGATGCGGATGACTTTGAGGCGCTGTATCTGCTACAAGCACGCACTAACCCACGCTTGCAGAATGAAGTTGGCCGCATTGAATTGATACCTAAAGAAGACATCCCCTTCGGTATTACTGGTTGCTCTTACGCCACCGCTCCCTTCACTCATATTAACCCTTACGGCTCGCGCTTCAGCAATGGCGCCTTTGGGGTTCTATATATGGCCGAGAACAATAAAACCGCCATTGCTGAAGTGAAACACCACCAACAACGTTATTGGGAAAACGTAGAGCAATTGCATTTTGAGCGTTTTACCCTGCGAGGATTGGTGTGCAATTTTGAGCAAGAGGGGTTGATTGATCTCACCCACTTGCCTTATGAACATCCCATTTATCACCCCGAAGATTACAGCGCACCGCAAGCACTGGGCGCACAAGCTCATCAACAACGCCACATTGGTTTGGCCTATCACTCTGTGCGTAATCACAACAATATTTGTTGGGCACTCCTTACCCCGCGAGTAGTCACTGCTTGCGTACAGCACGCCCATTACGAAATGATCTGGGATGGCAGAAAAATAACCAGTGTGAACAAGCTCACCCGTGTACTTTAAGGCTGATGGTAATCCAGAACGAGAATGGCTTTATAAGATGAAAACACTCAACGAAACTATGCGTAATTGGAAGAAGTGACAGCAGCTATAACTTAAAACTAAAAAATTAGTGGAGCCTAAAACGCAAAATAGACTCCACTAAATAATGAGTGGCGGACAGAGGCTCCACTAATTTTGATTCTAGCTAACGACACTGCTTATGCCTCAACCATAGCCACAAAAAAGGGCGGTCACCCGCCCTTCTCTATTCCTCGCTTTCATCCTTTTTTAAACTGGCATGGGTGACTTCCATTAAGTCCACCATGTCATCGGCGAAGGCGCCGATTTCTTCGGTAACGTCACGTATCACGTTATAAATATTATCTGCCTCTTCTTGTTTCTCGCCACTGGGCAAGCGGGTTTTCACATAATCGCTCACGCGGCCATGGATGTTGCCCACGGTTTGCATGCCCGCATCCACGGAGCCAGTAATCAAGCTCCGTGCTGCATCAAATAATCGTGACATCCTTGCGTTCTCCTTGGTTATGCCTGTTGGGGCGTTGGGCCTTTTGAGCGGCTGCTAAAATTGGGTAGCGACAAGCGTAATACCTTTTTCATCACCGAGCCAAATTGTGCCCAAAAAGGTTTGGCATTGTAGGGCAATCCGTACTTTTCGCAGATGGCTTGCACCTCTTTTGCCGCTTCTGCATAGCGGTTGCTAGGCATATCGGGGAACAAGTGGTGTTCGATTTGGTGGCTTAAATTGCCGCTCATAATGTGGAACAGCGGGCCGCCAGTGATGTTTGCCGAGCCAAGCATTTGGCGCAGGTACCAATGGGCTTGGGTTTCGTTTTCCACATCTTCAGGCAAAAACTCGTGGGTGCCTTCGGGAAAGTGGCCGCAGAAAATAATGGCGTAAGACCACAGGTTGCGCACCAAGTTGGCGGTGGCGTTACCTAGCAACACGGGCAAGAAGAAAGGCCCTGCCAGCAAGGGGAACAGCACATAATCTTTCAGCACTTGTTTACCCATTTTTTTGCGAATGCGGCGCCATTTGTCTTTTACCTCGCTCCACTTGCGCTCGCCACGGCGTAGCCTGTCGGTTTCTAAATCGTGCAGCGCCACGCCCCACTGGAAGAAACTCGCCAATAAGGCATTAGTAATGGGCTGAAATAAATACGCTGGATGCCAAGGCTGTTCTTCGCTCATGCGCAAAATGCCGTAGCCCACATCGCGGTCCATGCCCACCACGTTGGTCCATTTGTGGTGCATAAAGTTGTGGGAATGCTTCCACTCCTCCTTGGGGCACACGTTATCCCACTCCCAGGTGGAAGAGTGAATGCTGGGGTCGCGCATCCAATCCCACTGGCCGTGCATGACGTTGTGGCCGATTTCCATGTTTTCTAAAATCTTCGCCACGCTTAGGCTAGCGGTACCCAGCAGCCAAAAAGGCGGCAAAATGCCTAAAAACAGCGCGCCACGGCCCAGCACTTCTAAACCGCGTTGCCAACGAATAATGCGGCGGATATAGGCGGCATCGCCTTCATCGAGTGAGCTTAAAATGCGTTGGCGCACAGCATCAATTTCGGCACCAAACTGTTCTAATTCCTCGGCATTTAAGTAGCCAAAAACGGGGCTTTGAGGGGTAATTTCTGGTTCTGCTAATTTAAGAGCGGTATTCATCATTCTCTCCTGTAGAGGCGCTGTGTTATAGCGCCAGCGCTGCGTTACCTTCAGCGGTGCACACACAAATACGCACTAGCGCCCCTTCTGTATCAATAATTTCATCCGCGGCGTGGTCGCGCACTTGGCCGCTTTCTAAAGTGGTTAAACAGCCATAACAAATGCCCATGCGGCAGCCATGCTCGGGGGTTAAGCCCGCGGCTTCTGCGGCTTCCAACAAGTTGGTGGTGGCAGGTGCTTGCACGGTTTTGTTAGCCCGAGTGAAGGTCACTTCACCGCCTTCACCCGTGGCGGCAATGGCGGGAGGTTGGAAAAACTCCTGCACCAAGGGGCCGCGGCCTTCTTCTTCATGCAGTGCCACCACGGCATTAGCTAACCCAGCAGGGCCACACACATATACGTGGGCATTGCGCCACTGGGGAAAAAGTTCATCGAGCTTAGCGGCGGAAAAGCCTTCATCGCCTTGCTCGGGATAGGCTTCATGCAGCTGCCAACCCTGTGCCTTGGCCAGCGCTTGGCGCTCTGTTTTAAACAAGCTCACCTCCGCATTAGGGGCAAAGTGCCAATGCAGAATAGGTGCTTGCCAGCCTTGCTCCGCCAACTGACGCAAAAAGCCCATCACGGGAGTAATGCCGCTGCCACCGGTAATCAGCAACAGGGGTTCGTCATTGGCAGGCAACACAAATTCGCCTTGGGCGGGTGCCACGTGCACCACATCGCCCACGCGCAATCCGTGGTTAATGTATTGCGACACCAAGCCATGGGGGTGGCGCTGCACGGTGAGGGTGATGCGCTGGCTGAGGGTGCTATCCGCAGAGGTTAAAGAATAGCAACGCTGATGGCGCACACCTTTAATATCCACGCCCAAGCGCACGTGTTGGCCAGCGCGAGCGCCCTGCCAACGGTGGTTAGGTTTTAACGTAAGCGATACCGCCTGCGGGCCTTCAGGCTCAATGGCCACCACTTTGGCACGCACGCCTTCGCCCCATAAGGGGTTAATCAGTTCTGCGTAAGCATTAGGTAATAAAGGGGTGGCTAATTTAGCGCCCACCCGGTTAAGCAAATTCATAGTGGCCATCATGACCTCCTAGTCAAAAGAACATTCGTTCACAACAAGAACAGGCGTTCACTCTATTTTTATAACAGCTTAAAGTCAACAGGTGTTCTCTTTTAATATTTGCTTTATACTTGGCCTAATTTTTGAACGCACAGGGCGCTAACGCCATGTGGCACCTTGGTACAACACAATTGAGTACGTATGAGTAAACCGAAAAAACGCAGCACCCGTAACGACCCACGTCGCGAGCGCACCCGCCGTGCCCTAATGGATGCTGCCCTCGAATTGATGCAAGAAGCCCATAGCTTTAATGCCATGAGCCTGCGCGAAGTGGCGCGCGAAGCAGGTGTGGTACCTTCGGCGTTTTATCGCCATTTTGATGATATGAGTGCGTTAGGGTTGGCCCTAGCTATGGAGTCGCTGGAGGCCATGCGGGCCGAGCTAGGTGTGATACGCCATGAGCTCACCGAACCACGCTTATGGATTGAAGAATCGGCCAATGCCTTTGAGCGCTACCTGAAAGAGCACCACCAAAGCACACACTTTTTGTTACGGGAACGTTATGGCAGCAATCCCACTTTGCGCCAAGCCATAGCCCAAGGGCTGGCGTTACAACAAAGTGAGCTCAGTACCGATTTAGCGCGCCTGCCCTTGGCTCAACACTTAGACAACGAGCAGATTGCCGATTTATCGGCGCTGGTGGTGAATACGGTGATTAGCTACGCAGAGGCCGCACTGGCCACCGAACAGAGCACACAAAAAACCGCATTAAAGCGCCGTTTAGTGACGCAACTGCGGCTTATCTTTGCTGGCGCGCCCCACTGGAACGCGGTTTCTTGAAAAAGTTAGTTACAAATTCTGGCGTGAGCTATTGAGGGTCTGCTAAAATCTCGCTGTTTTCACCATCTGCTCTTTTTTATGTTGATGTGGCTCGGTTTTTTTAGTGCCCTTTTGTTGTTCGTAATGGCTGTACCAGTGGATGGATTAATGGCTTTTTCCCGCCTGTTTATAAGGATTTGTTATGTATCTTGTTTTCGATACGCACCAAGAGGCCTCGCAGTTTGTGGCCCAGCGCATGCTCCAACGCATCATTGCACAACCTGACATTTGCTTAGGTTTAGCCACGGGCAGCACCATGGAGCCCATTTACCAAGCACTTATTCAGCTGATTAACCAATCCCAACCAGCACTTTCTCAGGTCACCACTTTTAACTTGGACGAATACGTAGGCCTCGGCAAATCGCATCCGCAGAGCTACTACTATTACATGTGCCATCACTTCTTTAGCCATGTGAGCATTCCCGAAGCGCAAATCAATCTGCCCAATGGCAAAGCTAAGGACTTGGCTGCTGAATGTGAGCGCTACACCCAAGTGCTTAACCAAACCCAAGGCACGGACTACCAATTGTTGGGCGTAGGCACCAACGGCCATATTGGATTTAATGAGCCAGGCACGCCTTTTGATAGCCTAACGCATGTGGTGGAGCTCACCGCGCAAACTCGCTTAGACAATAGCCGTTTTTTTGATGACCCCGCTGAAATGCCTTACCAAGCTATCACCATGGGCATTCAAGACATTATGCAAGCCACTGAAATAGACTTGGTTATTACGGGTGAGCATAAGGCCGAGGTGGTGCGTAACTTTTATCACAGCGCGGTTAACGAAAATTTACCCGTATCGGTACTTAAACAACACCCTCAAGTTACGGTAGTCTTAGATAAGGCCGCAGCTAGCCTACTCCCTCATGAGGCAGTGCAAAAAGGGTTGGTGACTCAATAAACTCCCACTGCCCACTAGCATTTAGGAGCAGTTATGAGCAACCAAAATAACAATCACTGGGACCAAGTATTCCAGGGCGAAGGCTACCACTATGGCACTGAACCCAATGATTTTTTGCGCGAGCACTTTGACGCTATCCCTGCGGGCGGGCGCGTGTTGTGTATCGGTGAAGGCGAAGGCCGCAACGCGGTATTCTTAGCCGAGCAAGGGTATGTGGTTACTGCCTTAGATCACTCTGCCGTGGGGTTAAAGAAAACCCGCGAGNTAGCGCAAGCCAAAGGCGTATCTATCACTACGGTGCAAATGGACTTATTAGATTACGAATTTGGTAATAACCGCTGGGACGGCATCGTTTCAATTTTCTGTCACTTGCCCCCCGCTTTAAGGCGCAAGGTGCACACTGCGATTCCTTTTGCGTTGCGCCCTAATGGCGTCATGTTACTTGAGGGGTATCGCCCTAAACAGTTGGAATATGGCACGGGCGGGCCATCGAACGTGGAGATGCTCTACGACTTAGGTACGCTCGAAAAAGAATTCCAACCCCTCACTCACGTGATAGCCCAAGAGGTGGAACGCCACATTGAGGAAGGCAAGGGGCATCAAGGGATATCAGCCACAGTGCAATATCTTGGTCGCCACCAAAATTACTAAGAAACAGCACTGGTCTAGAGCCAGTGCCACTCTTCTTCCTTGCCACCTAAGGCATAAAAATCAGGGTTGATTATATCCGCACGGCGATAGTTCAACGGAGTTTTCGCTAAAGTCCACACACGCCCGCCAGCCCCCTCAAGCACGGCCTGGCCTGCGGCAATATCCCACTCGGAAGTAGGCCCAAACCGCGCATATAAGTCGGCTTCGCCCTCTGCCACTCGGCATAACTTTAACGAGGACCCCACTGCGATTTGCTCCACCTGTTGCCAGCGCTGTTTTAACGCTGCTAACAAATCCTCATGGGCTTCGCCACCATGGCGACGGCTACCTAATAAAAGTAACGGTGTTTGTGGGGCGCGCACGTTAATGGATTCAGCCGCTAGCTCTGCTGAAAAGTCCGGTGACTGAGGCACTTGAAAACGCCAAGCGCCATATTCATGGCCACCCCAATACAAGGTACGTGTGGCCGGCGCATAAACAACGCCAAAAGCCGTTTTGCCATGAAGGATTAACGCAATATTCACCGTGTATTCGCCGTTATTGGCGATAAACTCTTTAGTGCCATCGAGCGGGTCCACCAGCCAATAGGCGGGCCACTGCTCTTCATGGGCTTGCAGCGGATTGCTGCCCTCTTCAGACAGCAGAGGCAACCGCGGACTTAGCTCTGCTAGTTGCTGTTTAATGAGTTGGTGAGCGCGAAAATCCGCCTCTGTAACGGGTGTGTCATCATCTTTTTCTTCGATACGGAATTGGCCTTGCTGCACAGCTTCAATTTCATCGCCGGCAGCCACGGCAATAGCGAATAATGCGTGTTGTTGCTGTTGGGTTAACTTCATTTTGACTGTTTCCGTTGGGCCAGCACATCGCGTGCCATATATAAAGCAGCAATGACTCTGGCCTCGTTCATATCTTCACGCTCAAACAAAGCGGGCAAGTTGCTTAACGACCATGTGAGCACTTCTAGTGGCTCGGGTTCATCGCCAGGCAGACGTGATTCATATAAATCCTCAGCCAACGCCACGGTAATTTCGTGCTGCATGTAGCCAGGAGATAAGGTCATGCGTTTGAGCCACGTCAAGCGCCGGCAAGCATACCCTGCTTCTTCTTGCAGTTCACGGTTGGCGGCGGTGCGCCAATCTTCGCCCTCATCCAAAGCCCCCTTGGGCAGGGTGAGTTGATATTCTTCTAAGCCGACCCCATATTCTCGAATCAACACCACTGTGTCGTCGTCCAATAAGGGCACACACATCACGGCAGGGATCGGCGGTGTGCGCAAACGCTCATACGTGCGTTCGACGCCATTACGGAAGCGCAGGTCCACTTCCTCGATACCGAACAAACGGCTGCGGGCCACAAGACGAGTTTCGAGAATTTCTGGCTTTTGTTGCATACTAAGGATTCCTGTTCACACACATAAATTCATGGAGTGTTATTATCACAATGATTAATTGGTCTGCGATTGATACGGTATTGCTCGACATGGACGGCACCCTACTCGACCTTGCCTTTGATAACTATTTTTGGCAAACCCATGTGCCCATGCAATACGCAAAAAAAGCAGGCATTTCTAACGCCGAAGGCTTTGCCAAGGTGGCCCAATGGACCAACGCTCATTACGGCACCTTAAATTGGTACAGCCTAGCTTTTTGGTCAAAAGAACTCGACATGGATTTAGCCACCCTGAAATACGACCTAGCCCACCAAGTAGCCCTCCGCCCAGGCGCTGAAGATTTTTTGCAGGCGCTAAATGACGCAGGCAAGCAAGTCGTGCTCGTCACCAACGCAGACCCTCTAGCACTCGATATTAAAATGGAAGCCACAGGTCTAGAACCTTATTTTCACGATTTAATTTCTAGCCACACCCACGGAGCAGCGAAAGAATCAGCAAGCTTTTGGCCTTCACTGCGCCTACAAATGAGCTTTGACAATCCTAGCACCTTATTTGTGGACGATAATCTTCATGTGCTACAGGCCGCAGAGGATTTTGGCATCGCGCACTTGGCTAGTATTCGTCAGCCTGATAGCGGATTACCTGCGCGCCCCGATACTCAGCCTTATTTTGGTATTCGCCACTTTAACGAGATTATGCCGTGAGTGACAACGTACGCTTGGACAAATGGCTTTGGGCGGCGCGTTTTTATAAAACGCGCAGCCTTTGCCGCCAAGCCATCGAGCAAGGCAGAGTAAAATCACTGAACCAACGGGTTAAGCCCAGTCGCCTCGTTAAGCTTGGCGACAGCTATACGGTGCAGCAAGGTTACGACTTACGCACTGTGGTAGTCACAGGTATTGCAGAAAAACGTGGTAACGCCCAAGCTGCAGCCCTACTTTATGAAGAAACCGCTGCCAGCATCGCCGCCCGCGAAGAGGCTCAAGCCAACCGCAAGGCGGCCTTCCATGCCATGGCAGCACCTCCCACTAAACCCACGAAAAAACAGCGCCGCGATTTAGAAAAATTTCGCCAGCGCCAACTTTCATCGCCTTTTTCGGATGACACCTGATGAGCCAACACTCCACCGATATACGCCAACGTTTTTTGTTCCCTAACAGCGATATTCGCGGCGAAATTGTGCGTTTAGACGCTAGCCTTAAGCCCATTATTGCCGCGCGCCAGTACCCCATGGCAGCGGAAAGCTTACTCTCAGAAGCCATAGTGGCCGCCACCTTGCTAAGCGGCAGCTTAAAATTTAAGGGCCGTTTAAGTGTGCAAGCCCAAGGCGATGGCGCGCTTAAACTACTGCTGGCTGAATGCACCCACGACAACCAGGTGCGCGCACTCATCCACACTGCAGAAGACGCAGAAGTACCCAACAGCCAAGCCCTATCTGATTTGCTAGGCAAGGGGGTGATGGCCATTACCATTCGCCCAGAACAAGGCCAAGATTACCAAGGCATGGTGCCCTTAGAAAAAGATACTTTAGCCGCTTGCTTAGAAGATTATTTCGAGCAATCAGAGCAACTTCCCACTCGCTTATGGCTTGCGTCAGGTAACGGTCAAGCCGCTGGCATTATGTTGCAAGCGTTGCCGCAACAAGTGGCGCGCAAAGAAGACAATGACCTCACATGGGAACGCGTGGTGGCCCTCACCGAAACCCTCACCTTGGACGAGTTGCTCGGTCTACCTGTGGAAACAGTGTTGCATCGTTTATTCCATGAAGACCCTCCGCAGCTACCCCAAGCTCAACCCGTGAGCTTTGGGTGTACCTGCTCTCGCGAGCGTGTGGCACGCGCCTTAATCTCCCTAGGCGTGGAAGAATTACAAAGCATGCTTGACGAACAAAACGAAGCCAAAATACAGTGTGATTTTTGCAGCAAAACGCAAACTTTCGATGCGGTGGATTTAGCTCAGTTAATTCATACCATGAAGGAGCATCAACACTCACCAAGCGACTAATTTACACCACCCGTAAGTGCTATCTTGCAAACTAATGGCGCTCACTACACAGTAATAAATTAAATAACAACAAGAGCTCAGCACAGGGCTGAGCTCAAATACGAATAGCATCCGTGCTACAAATAACCATAACTACTTAACCCTAGGAAATGCTATGACCAAACCGATTCAGCACCACAACCTTTCACCTGCCCAACTGGTAGAACATGCGTTGCAACGTCAAGAAGGCCGCCTCGCCGCCAACGGCGCCCTAGTATGCAACACAGGCCACCGCACCGGCCGCTCCCCCATGGACCGTTTTATTGTGGATGAACCTAGCAGCAGCGCTGATATACATTGGGGCCCTGTTAACCGCCCCATCGAAGAAGCCAAATTTGATGCCTTATGGCAGCGTGTCAGCGACTTCTTAGCGGATAAAGACCAATTTGTTTCCGAGCTGCATGTGGGCGCGGCTGAAGCACACTACATTCCAGTGAAAGTCACCACCCAAACCGCCTGGCACAATCTGTTCGCCAATACGCTTTTTATTCGTCCAGAACAATATAACGCAGGCAATAAGGAAGAGTGGGAAGTGTTGCATGCCTCTGGCTTTGAGTGTGTGCCAGAGCGCGATGGCACCAACTCTGATGGCTGCGTGATGCTTAACTTTGCCCAGCGCCGCGTGCTTATTGCGGGTATGCGCTACGCCGGCGAGCTCAAGAAATCCATGTTCTCAGTGCAAAACTATCTGTTGCCTGCAAAGGATGTTCTTCCCATGCACTGCTCCGCTAACGTGGGCGAAAACGGCGATGTGGCATTGTTCTTTGGTCTCTCTGGCACTGGAAAAACCACCTTATCCGCTGACCCTGCACGCTACCTCATTGGCGATGACGAGCATGGCTGGGGCGAAGGTGTCGTATTCAATATCGAAGGCGGCTGCTACGCTAAATGCATCGACTTATCGCAAGAAAACGAACCTGTTATTTGGGATGCCATCAAGTTTGGCGCTGTGCTTGAAAACGTAGTGCTCGACGACGACAGCCGTATTC
Organism: Alcanivoracaceae bacterium; assembly: GCA_027324795.1. Lineage (GTDB taxonomy): Bacteria > Pseudomonadota > Gammaproteobacteria > Pseudomonadales > Alcanivoracaceae > CALEAR01. The sequence goes on along the minus strand of DAHVSB010000008.1, from coordinate 32,899 downwards.
CCGATTACAACGATGTCTCATTAACCCAAAACACGCGCGCCGCTTACCCTTTAGAGAACGTGGAAAAGCGTGTGATTGAAAACCAAGCCGGTGAACCCAAACACGTTATTTTCCTGACCTGTGATTTAACCGGTGTACTTCCTCCTGTGGCGCGCCTATCGCGCGAGGCCGCAGCGTATCACTTTTTGAGTGGCTACACGGCTTTAGTGGGTTCCACCGAAATGGGCTCTAGCGCAGGTATCCAAAGCACTTTCTCCACCTGCTTTGGCGCTCCTTTCTTCCCACGCCGTGCAGGTGAATATGCTGAGCTACTAATGAAGCGTGTGGATGCTTTTGATTCCCATGTTTACTTGGTAAATACCGGCTGGACGGGTGGCCCCTACGGCGAAGGCGAACGCTTTAGCATCCCCACTACCCGTGCGGTGATTGACGCCATTCTTTCTGGCGAGCTCGATAATGCCGAAACCCAGCACTTGGATATTATTAATCTTGATGTGCCTAAAGCCGTCACCGGTGTGGATAGCAACCTGCTTGTGCCCCAAAACACTTGGGCCGACAAGGCAGCTTATGAAGCTAAGGCTCGCGATTTAGCTGCACAGTTTGACAAGAACTTTGCAGAAAAATATGCCGACGTTTCCGCTGATATCCGCAACGCTGGCCCGCAAGCGTAATTAGAGCTGAGTAATGAGCTGCCGCACTTTTGGCAATAAGCGGCGGCTCACCGGTACTGTTTTATCCACACCGCGCAAGCGTAAAGTGGCGCCGCTCTGCCCTGTTTTCAACGCTTCGATGTAAGCTTTAGCCACTAGAGCACTGCGGTGCACGCGCACTAAGCGTTCGGGGAAGCGCTGCTCTAACTCCACCAAACTGTCGTCAAGTAGCAGCTCACCTTCTGGAAAATATGCCGTCACATATTTATGCTCAGCCACAAAACAGCGCACTTCATCAAGGGGGACCATCTCCACTCCTCTATGGGTGCGGGCGCTGATGTGTTGTGGCTCAACTTTTTCGGCGGGGGTTAAACGCTGCAGCGTGCTCAGCAACGCTTCGCGGCTAACAGGTTTCAATAGATAATCTAAAGCTTGTACGCGAAACGCTTCTAAGGCATGTTCATCATAGGCGGTGCAAAAGACCACCTGAGTGGGAAGCTGCGCTTTTCGGATCGCTGCCGCTGCCTCCAAACCATCCATTTTGGGCATGCGAATATCCATTAGCACCAAATCCATGGCTTGTTTTTGGCAAGCTGCTAACGCCTCAGCGCCATTAGCGGCTTCATGCACCTGCTCAATTTCATCAAGCTCTTCGAGCCAGCGCACCAAGCGCGCGCGGGCAAGAGGTTCATCATCGCACACGAGTATTTGCATCGTTCCTCCGCACGGGTAACCATAGCAATACCTTGAATTGCTGCGCACTATAGGTGGTCTTTAGCCCCGCCTGCTTACCATACAACACCTCAAGACGCGCGCGAATATTGGCCAATGCCATGCGCTGCCCACTGGGACTCTCACCTTTTATGCTGAGCACTGGATTAGTTACTTGTACCACTAAAGTAGCAGCCCTCTCTTTGACATGCACCACAATCTCGCCACCTTTTTCTAATTTCTGCACCCCATGGTACACGGCATTCTCTAGCAAAGGTTGCAAACATAAAGCAGGCACCAAGTAGTTTTCGGCCGCCACTTCAACCTCCCATCGCCACCGCAAACGCTCGCCCATTCGCCATTGCTCAAGGCGGCCATAACGCTGACATAAGGCAAGCTCTTTGCTTAAAGGAATTTCTTTTTCATGGTTTTCTAAGGACATGCGAAACAGCTCTGCAAGGTCTTCCACTGCCTGTTCCGCTTGCTCAGGGTTGATAGCAATAAGACTGGCAATAATGTTCATGCTATTGAATAAAAAATGCGGCCTAATGCGTGCCTGCAACGCTTGAATGCGCGCCTCAAGCTCTGCTTCCGATTGCCAACGGAGCTGCGCTTGTAAGTACCAATATCGCACGAGCAAACCAGCCACTAACGCTGCCACCGCTACGTTGATTGCCACCTGCGGCTGCCACCACCGCCATTGAAAACCTTGTACATAGGTTTCCACATTCAGCGCGAGCACGCTAAGCAGCAAGGTGACCAAGCACACCAAGGCCACCACTAACAAGGCCACCCAGTGTGCTTTTAAACGCGCCATAATTTGCTTTAACGCACACAGCAGTGCAGCGCTTGTTAGCGCCACCCATTGCACAAACAAGGTAATACGTCCTAGTTCGAGCCAGCTAAATGCATGATAAGACGCGGCCACCAAGGCAAACACAAACACCAACACTTGTGCCACCAAAATCACCGCCAGCACGGCTTCGGCTTGGCATAAGTTAGGTACAAATGCTCTGGAAGTGGTGTTCATAACAAGGCCTTAATGCAATATGTGAAAAACCGCCTCTGTTATACCGCAACTAGCCCTACGAGGGCGAGAGAGAAGTGTTATACTGCGACCCATTTCCCCACACAGCTCGGTTAGGAATTGTGATTTATGGCACAGCAACAAAATAAACTTTGGGGTGGTCGTTTTAGCGAATCCACCGATGAATTTGTCCAAGCGTTTACCGCTAGCGTTAATTTTGACCAACGCATGTATGCGCAAGATATCCAAGGCTCCAAAGCCCACGCCACCATGTTGCAAGAGGTGGGCGTGCTCACCGAAGCCGAGCGTGACGCTATTCTTCAAGGCCTGAGCACCATTCAGCAAGAAATTGAATCCGGCGAGTTTCAATGGTCGGTGGCCCTCGAAGACGTGCACATGAATATTGAAGCACGCCTTACCGAGCTCATTGGCGATGCGGGCAAAAAGCTCCACACAGGCCGCAGCCGTAACGATCAAGTGGCCACGGATATTCGCCTTTGGCTGCGCGACAGCATTGATGCCATTGATGCACAACTGTTGCGCTTGCTCCAAGGCTTATTAACCCTAGCAGAAAAAGAAGCCGACACCATAATGCCGGGCTTCACCCACCTGCAAACTGCCCAACCTGTGACCTTCGGCCACCATTTATTGGCATGGTTTGAAATGCTAGTGCGCGACCGCGAACGTTTGGCTGATTGCCGCAAGCGTGTGAATAGAATGCCTTTGGGTTCTGCCGCCCTCGCTGGCACCACCTTCCCCATTAATCGCGAGCGTACCTGTGAGCTATTAGGCTTTGACGGTATTTGCGAAAACTCCCTAGACGCCGTGAGTGACAGGGATTTCGCCATTGAGTTTTGCGCCTTAGCAGCCCTCACCATGACGCACCTTTCCCGCATGAGCGAAGAATTGGTGTTATGGACCAGTGCCCAATTTAATTTTATTGAGCTACCCGACCGTTTTTGCACCGGAAGCTCCATTATGCCGCAGAAGAAAAACCCTGATGTGCCTGAGCTTGTGCGCGGCAAAACAGGACGTGTGAACGGCCACCTCATTAGCTTACTGACTTTGATGAAAAGCCAACCCTTGGCCTACAACAAGGATAACCAGGAAGACAAAGAGCCTCTCTTTGATGCCGTGGATACCTTACACGATTCCCTGCGCGCTTTTGCCGATATGGTGCCCGCCATTGAGCCCAAACGTGAGGTTATGCGCGAGGCGGCGCTAAAGGGCTACTCTACTGCCACTGACCTAGCGGATTATTTAGTGCGCGCGGGCTTGCCCTTCCGTGAAGCCCACGAGGTGGTGGGCAAATCGGTAGCCTACGGCATTGAACAAGGCAAAGACCTCAGCGAAATGTCCTTAGCGGAGCTGCAGCAATTCCACAGCAGCATCGAAGACGATGTGTTTGAGGTACTCACCCTTGAAGGTTCGGTGAGCGCGCGCAACCACATTGGTGGCACTGCCCCCGAACAAGTACGTTTAGCCGTGCAACGCGCTCAACATCGTTTATAACGTTTAGTCGCGCCACGGAAGGCCACTATTAACTGGAGTTTTTATGACTCAGCGCACCTTATTACTGTTGTTAGCCTCGGCGTTTTTGCTTGCCGCTTGTGGGCAAAAAGGCCCTTTGTATTTCCCCGAAGAGGCCCACAACACACCTTCCACCCCCACGCTTTACGATGGAACCACCCATGACGCAGTTTAATTATCACAACGCTGAACTTTATGCCGAGAATGTAGCAGTGAGCACACTGGCCAAGCAGTTTGGCACTCCCTTATATGTGTATTCTCGCAAGGCGCTAGAAACCCACTATCGCGCTTATGACGAGGCCTTTGGTGAGCACCCCCACCAAGTGTTTTACGCGGTGAAAGCGAACTCTAACCTCGGTGTATTGAGTGTATTAGCCAAACTTGGGGCGGGTTTTGATATTGTCTCCGGCGGTGAATTAGAACGCGTATTGCGCGCCGGCGGCGATGCAAGCAAGGTGGTGTTTTCGGGCGTGGGCAAAACCGCTACCGAAATGGAACAAGCACTTAAGGCTGGCATTCATTGCTTTAATGTAGAATCCCGCAGCGAATTACTGCTACTTAACCAAGTGGCTGAGCGCCTTGGGGTTAAAGCGCCCATTTCTATTCGTGTGAACCCAGATGTGGACGCGCGCACCCACCCTTATATTTCCACGGGGCTCAAAGAAAATAAGTTTGGCGTGGATATCGCCTTAGCGCCGGCGCTTTACCAAGAAGCCACCACCCTTGAGCATTTGCACATTATTGGTGTGGATTGCCATATTGGTAGCCAGCTCACCGAGCTTGGCCCGTTTGAAGATGCCTTGCACCGCGTGATGGCTCTGATGGAAGAACTCAAAGCCGCTGGCATTACCCTCGAACACCTCAACCTTGGCGGCGGCCTAGGCGTTCGTTACCGCGATGAAGTGGTGCCCACCCCCCAAGAATACGTAGCGCGCCTACTCGAACATTTGCCCGCAGATTTGCCCTTGCACATTGAGCCTGGCCGTTCCATTGCCGCTAATGCTGGGATTTTTGTTACGCAGGTGCTCTACACCAAACCCAACGAAGAAAAGAATTTTGCCATTGTGGATGGCGCCATGAACGACTTAATTCGCCCTAGCCTTTATTCCGCTTGGCAAAATATTATTCCTGTGGTTCAGCGCCAAGACGTGGCTGCAAAATCATGGGATGTGGTGGGCCCCGTGTGCGAAACAGGGGATTTTCTAGGTAAAGAGCGCGAGCTCGCCCTCGATGAAGGTGATTTACTTGTGGTTTGCTCTGCAGGTGCTTATGGTTTTTCCATGGCCAGCAATTACAACACACGCAACCGCGCCGCCGAGGTTATCGTTGATGGCGACAACACCTATTTGGTGCGCCAACGCGAAACCTATGATGACCAACTGCGTTTAGAAACCGCTCTCGCATAAAAATAAAAGGGAAGCACCATGGGCTTTTTGTCTCGTCACCGCAAACGTATCGCTGTTATTGTAGCTGCCCTCTACGGCTTTTATTTGGTGAGCCTGGGCTTAGTCGTACCCGCCTTGGTGAAACACGTTGCACCACAAGAGCTAGAGGCTTTACTAAACCGAGACGTGACGCTCGAAAAGTTCCGCTTTAATCCTTTTACCTTAGCGGTCACCGCCGAAAACGTTGTGATTGAAAGCCACGGCGACACGCCCTTATTTCAGTTTGAGCGCTTCCATGCCAACTTTGAACTTAGCTCCTTATGGCGCAGAAGCCTGCACTTTAAAGCGATAGAGCTTGTCGGCCCCCAAGGCGCCATTGAGCAGCTAAGCAAGGGTAAGTTTGATATAGATGATTTGCTGGCCTTGGCTGATTCAGAGGACGAGACCGAAGACACCACCGATGAAGAGGTGGCGATTCCTGCCTTTTCGGTGGATAAACTCAGCATTGAAGAGGCGGGCTTTCAAATCACCGACCACAGCCGCCAAGGCTCACCGCGCTTACACATTACGCCTGTGTCCTTTGATATTGAGCACCTCAGCACCCAACCCACGGACGAAGGCAGCAACCGCTATGAATTCCATGCAGTGGGCCCAGGGGGCGGCAGCCTAACCTGGTTAGGGCAACTTACCTTTGCTCCCCTAGCTGTGGAGGGCACCTTAGCCCTAGAGAACCTAGCGCTTAGCCCGTTTGCCGATTTCTTTAACGAGTTTGTGGCCGCAGAGCTTGAGTCTGGCGAGCTTAGCCTTAGCAACAAGTATCGTTTTAGCTACGACGATGAAGTCCGCTTAACCCTTTCCGATGGCAACCTCACCTTGAGCAATATCACCTTGTTGGATGGTTTGGGCCACGAAGAAGAAAACACCTTGCTCCAGCTCAACGCCTTAAACTTGGAAGGTTTCGCGCTAGACACCATTGAAAGCAAGATCTATGCCAAAAACCTCACCCTCGATACACCGCAAGTGCTAGCTGACCTCACCGAGGATGGGAAAATCAACTGGCTTGAAGCGGTCTCTCCCATTGAGCACACTGTGCCCGAGTCCGCAGACGCAGACGCAGACGCAGACGCAGACGCAGACGCAGACGCAGACGCAGACAAGCAAACCCTCACTGATAACGAAGCGCAAGCCAGTGCAACCACTGACTCTGATACTGCCGACGAAAGTACCGACACAGGAAGTAGCACAGAAGAAACGGCGCCCAAGGAACAAGCCATTCCTAGCTCCGACCCCCTCAAAGAAGACAATAGCCCCTCTGCTGAAAGCCCAAACTGGCAGCTCATCACCGAGCAATTCCATTTAAAAGAGGGCAGCCTCAAACTTAATGACAACAGCAACGCCGACGCTGGCACCATTACCATTGAGCCAATTAACCTGTCGGTAAAAAATATTCACTGGCCAAGCGATAACGCTATGGAGATTGCTCTTGCCCTTGGTTTTGCTAGCGGTGGCAACTTAATTATTGATGCAGAAGGCACCTTGGAGCCCACCGCTTTCACTGGCAACATTATCCTTAGCAACTTTTTATTAGAGCCGCTCAATCCATGGGTAAGCGAGCAGATGCCCTTGCAGCTGGATAGCGGTGTGGCCTTTATTGAACAGGCCTTTGAGGTAGCCCTCGATGCGGAAGACGAGGTGCATTTCACCGCCAAAGGCCGGGCCCAAGTTGATGATTTAAGCTTGCGCGAAGTGGACAAACGCACCATTGCCGCCTGGCAATCCGTAGCGGTGGAAGACACCGAGTTTGTATTGGAACAACAACAAATACGCCTAGGCAAGGTATTGCTTAACGGCGTGAACAGCAGCTTAACCTTGGCCCAAGACGGCAGCTCTTGGCTAGATATTTTTACTGGTGATAGCAGCAACTCTACCGAAGCTAGCACTGAAGACAGTACAGAAACACAGGATTGGCGCGTGATCATTAACGAAATTGAGCTGCAAAATAATCAGCTCACTTATCACGATGGCACGTTAAACCCCGCTTTCCGTATTTCATTAGACAAATTGAATGGCAAACTCACCAACATAGATACCGCTGGCAAACAGCAAAGCACCTTTGATTTTAATGCCCGTGTGGATGGCAATGCGCCCCTGGCCATCAAGGGCAAAGGCTACTTGCTAGACGAGCCGCTCAACATCGAGGTCACCACCAAGCTAGATGACTACGAAATGACGCGGCTATCACCTTTTACCGGTAGTTTTTTGGGATATCTCACCGATAGTGGCCAACTCAGTATTGATAGCCAACTGCAAATCGAAAATAACCTTTTAGACACCAGTACTAAAATTTTGGCGAAACGCTTTTACCTAGGCGACAAAGCGGAAAGCGAAGAGGCCATCAGCGCCCCTATTAAGCTTGGGCTTTCAGTGTTACGGGACCGTCGTGAAAATATTAACCTCCCTGTAAAAGCAGCGGGGGATCTAGCCGACCCCTCCGTGAGTGTTAGCAAAATTATTCTCAATACGTTCACCAATATCCTAGTACGAGCGGCAACCTCGCCCTTTTCTGTGCTGATGGGTTTAGGCGGCGACAGCGAACAGGAATACCTGCCTTTTGCGCCGGGCACCACCCAGCTCAGTGCCGACAGCCAAGCTATGGTGGCAACCTTAGCCCAAGCACTTAACGACAGACCCAAGTTGCGCCTCACCCTTACGGGTTCTGCCGCCATGCCCGATCAAGAAGCCATGGCCACCAACTTAGTGGGCGATGATATATTAGGCCGCCAGTGGGAGGGCTTAACCCAAGCTCTTGACGATAATAAGTTCCACAAAAAGGTACTCAAAGCGTGGGAAAAACTCGAAAACCAGCCCCCGCTGACAGGGGATGAGCGCGAACAAAGCGAAGCCGCTTTCAAACAGCTAGTACAAGCTAAAATGCAACACCTAGATGAAAGTGCTTTACTTACTTTAGCCAACTATCGAGCAGACCAATTAAAAGCCCTGCTGGTGGATGAACATGGGTTAGACGGTTCGCGCATCACAGTGGCCAATAGTGTTATAAGTAACGATGAAGAAGCAGGCGTCAAACTTGAAATGAGTGACCGCTGATACACCAACAGACTATGCTAGACTGTGCCAATCCAAACTAAGGTAATACAAATAGGTAAGTAAGATGTCGCAACAGCAGGCCCCCAGCAAAGAACAACTTATCACGTGGCTTGAACAGCAGCCCGAGGTGCTACTTGAAGCACCCCAGCTGCTTCAACAGCTTACCCTGAGTCACCAAACGTCTGGTGCCACCTCTCTGCTAGAGCGGCAAAACCAACAACTGCGCCAACAAGTGGAACATTACCAAGCCCGTCTCCATGAACTGGTGGCGGTGGCAAAGGATAACGATCGCTTATTTGCTCAAACGCGCCAGCTAGTGCTGCATTTAGTAGAAGCCACCCACCTAGAGGAATTGGCTCAGCATTTGCAGACGCAGCTTAACAATGAGTTTGGTGCCCTTACCTCCACCTTACTTTTGTTTCACCCGCACCCACTGCCGCAGGGCGCCTACCGCCAAACAAGCTTGGCTGACCTTAGCCAAGACTTACAAATGCTTATTGGCCGCCAGCGCATTACTTGCGGTAGCTTTCGCCCCCATGAAAGCCAAGAATTGTTTGGTGAACAAATGGCTGAGCAGGTGGCGTCTGCCGTGTTGGTGCCCTTGCACTTCGAACACGGTTTGGGCGTGCTAGCCATTGGCAGTGACGACCCTATGCACTTCCGCAGCTCACTAGACACACTATTTATTGAATACATAGGCGCTATTCTCAGTCGTCGCTTGCATCAGCTACTCCCCATGGCGAACACTCAACCCCAAATTCAACAGGTAGCTCAGTGAACACCCTTGCCTCGGCGACAACGGCCTTTATTCACCATTGTCAGCAAGTGCGTCAACTATCGGTGCACACCACGCAGAGCTATGGCCGTGATTTACGTCACTTTGTTTCATGGTTAGAGCAAGCGCAAGTGACCCAATGCGCCGACGTAAAAAAACACCATGTGCAGCAATACAGCGCTTATTTATTTCGCCAAAGCAAAAGCACTAAAACCATACAGCGCCAACTTTCTAGCATCCGCAACCTCTTTCGTTTTTTGATTCACCAGGGCGAATGCAGCAATAATCCTGCCGACGGCGTCAGTGCGCCCAAGCATGCGCAGCGCCTGCCCAAGATAGTGGACACAGAAACTCTCAACCAAGCGCTGAATGAAGGTGCAGCCAAGCAAGAGGGTCCTTTGCAGCAACGCGACCAGGCCATTATGGAACTTTTATATTCCAGTGGATTACGCCTGAGCGAAGTTATTAATCTCAATATTGCAGAGCTCGACATGCAAGAGGGCATGGTAAGGGTCACGGGTAAAGGCGGCAAAACGCGAATGGTACCGGTGGGCAAAGCCGCTATTAAGGCCATTCAAGTGTGGCTGAAGGCGCGCCAGCAACTCCCCATCACAGACACCAATGCTCTTTTTTTAAACCACCGCGGCGGCCGCTTGGGCCCAAGAGGCTTGCAAAAACGCTTGCGTCAATACGGTATTGAACAGGGTTTGCAGCAACAGCTGCACCCACATATGCTGCGCCACTCCTTTGCCAGCCACATGCTTGAGGCCAGCGGCGATATGCGCGCTCTACAAGAGCTACTTGGTCACGCAGATTTAGCCACTACGCAAATTTACACTCACTTAGACTTCCAGCACTTAGCTCAAGCCTACGACCAAGCTCATCCAAGAGCTAAACGCCAACATGACAAAAACACCGCTGACTCTGATTAGTTTCGATTTAGACAACACTCTTTGGTCCACGCGCCGCGTGCTTGGCCATGCGGAGCGCCGTTTGCAGCTATGGCTAAAACGAGAGCATCCCAAAGCGGCTGAAACAAGCTTAAGCCTTACTCACCTTCGTGCTCTAAGAGCGCAGGTGGTAAAGCAAAATCCAGAACTAACAAATCGCCCTACAGCGCTGCGCACTGCAGTGCTGTGCGCCGGTTTTATAGAAGCAGGGTATTCTCAGAGCGCAGCCGAGCAAGCAGCGAAAGCGGGTTTTGAGGCATTTATCCATGCTCGTAATCAGGTAAGCTTTTTCCCTCAAGCCATAGAAGTGCTCAGCGCGCTTAGTCAGCAGTTTAGGCTAGTGGCTATAACCAACGGCAATGCCAACTTGCAACGTATTGGTATTGGCCATCTTTTCGCTGCACAATATACCGCTGAAACCGTAGGCTATGCCAAGCCGGCGCCAGAGATTTATCAACATATGTTAAGCGAACAAAAATTACCTCCTGAGCTATGTTTGCATATCGGTGACCACCCCGAGGAAGATATTGCAGCGGCCCAAGATTGCGGCTTGCATGCCGTATGGTCGAACCTGGTTGATATAGAGTGGCCCAGCACCCGAGCTAAGCCTAGGCTATACGTTGAGCAACTCGCCCAACTTCCCCCATTAATTGCACAGCATTTTAAACCTGTATGAGCACACAAGCTGAACAACTCAACTATTTATTAGTAGAGCTAGAAAACGCCCTTAAACAATGCCAACGTTGGCAAGCGAAACCACCTGCGCCTGAAGCTTTTTTAAGCCGTGAACCTTTTTGTGTAGACACCATGAGTTTTGCTGAATGGTTGCAATGGGTGTTTATTGGTAGGCTCAAGGCCCTGCTCGATGCCAATGCATTACTACCGAGCGGAAGCCAGGTTGCCCCACTCGCCGCCGAGCTATGGAAGGGTGAAACCGAAGCGATGCTCTTGTGTCCTATTCTTGAGCGTATCGACGCCTGTTTAAATGGAGCTCAATCATGCTAGCTGACCGCCTCACAGAGGTTTTCCGTTTTTGGCGCTTTGGGTTGTTATCACTACTGTTAGTTGTGCTGCCCTTCACTTTTATAGGCTTGGGCATTCAAATTGCCCTTGGCGCTCCGCTTCAAGTAGAAGAAGATGTGCTCCTCATTAACTGGCCAACCCTCGCTTTACTGGCCTTGCTGTACCCCATTGCCTCTGGCGCACTCATCGCGCAACTCGCAGCCATTCAACAAGGCCAAGCTGCTTCGCTAAGCCAATGCGTGGCTGCCAGCCTCCGCTACGCCACCTTGTTATTATTCACCTACGCATTATTGGGCAGCGCTGTTTATATCGGTTTAATCGCATTAGTGCTGCCAGGTATTTGGCTTTATGCACGCTTATCCCAAGGTCCTTTTATCGTGATGCTAGAGCAACAAAACCCCATCGAAGCATTACGCTTATCCTTCGCGCGCACAGAAAAGTATCAATGGCAAATACTGTTAGGCATCATGGTGCTAGCAGGAGTCGTTTTGTTCGTGACCCTTCTTTCCGCTAGCCTTAGCCAAGTAGTGGCGGGAGAAAGCCCACTGGGCGATGTGATTCATTTGCTCATCACCGCCCCTGTGGGCATCTTGATAGATATTTTAATTTTTCGTTTCTATAGCCTACAAAACACCAATGCTTAAATGGCCACTGGGGCTTTGATATGGGCTTGGGGGTGATAATCCACCACCTCAATATCATCGAAACGAAACGCAAAAATATCGTTTACGTCTGGATTTAAACGTACCTTAGGCAAAGCGCCTGGGGTACGTTTAAGCTGCTCATCCGCTTGTTCCAAATGGTTGCTATATAGGTGCGCATCACCCAGGGTGTGCACAAAATCCCCTGGCTCAAGGCCACACACTTGCGCCACCATTAACGTCAACAAACTATAAGAGGCAATATTAAAGGGCACGCCTAAAAAGATATCGCCACTGCGCTGATACAACTGGCACGACAACTTGCCATCCGCTACATAAAACTGAAACAAACAGTGGCACGGTGGCAACGCTTGGCGCCCTAAGGCAGCGTTTTCTTTTGGGCTAACACTCGTATCGGGAAGCACCGCTGGATTCCAAGCTGTTACCACCAAGCGGCGTGAGTCTGGTTGGGTTTTAATCGCCTCAATCACATCGGCTATTTGGTCAATCACCTCGCCCTTAGGCCCCTTCCAACTACGCCATTGCTCACCATACACAGGCCCAAGCTCACCCTCATCGGTGGCCCATTCATCCCAAATAGACACCTTGTTTTCTTGCAAATAAGCAATGTTGGTATCGCCCTGCAAGAACCACAAAAGCTCGTGAATAATCGAGCGCAGGTGCAGTTTTTTTGTGGTTAACAAGGGAAAGCCCTGGCTTAAATCAAAGCGCATTTGATAGCCAAAAATAGCGCGCGTACCAGTGCCAGTACGGTCTGTTTTTACTGTGCCATGGTGGCGCACTTGGCGCAGTAAATCTAAATATTGCTGCATATTATTTTGCCTGCTGAATCACGGGGTGTGTTTTGTAACCCCAAACCATAAGCCCTATACCCACCACAATTAAAGGCAAGCTGAGCAACTGCCCCATGGTAAGCCACTCAAAGGCAATATAGCCCATGTGAGCATCAGGTTCGCGGAAAAATTCGGTGGTAAAACGGCTTATACCATAGCCTACGCCAAAAAGCCCCGTAATTGCCCCCATGGGCCGAGGATAGCGAGAGTAAAGCCAGAGTACAGCAAAAAGTAGCAGCCCCTCGGTAAAAGCTTGGTAAAGCTGTGAGGGATGGCGACTTAACTGTAATACATCCCCAGGAAATACCATGCCCCAGGGCATGTCTGTGGCACGACCCCACAGTTCACCATTAATGAAGTTACCAATACGCCCAGCCCCCAGACCAATAGGCACCATGGGCACACCAAAATCCATAGCGGCTAAAAAGCGCTTATTGGTTTTACGGGCAAAAATAGCAATGGCAGCGAGCACACCTAAGGCACCGCCATGAAAGGACATGCCACCTTGATTGAGCAGCACAATGCGCCAAGGTGCAGCAATAAAATTGGAAAAATCGTAAAAGAGCATATAGCCAATACGCCCTCCCAAAATCACACCGAGTGCACCGTAAAAGATAAGGTCACTGACTTGCTGGGGCGTCCAACCACTATTGGGTTGCTTAGCGCGACGCAGGCACAGCCACCATGCCCCCATAAACCCCACCAAATACATAAGCCCATACCAATGCACCTGTATGGGGCCAAGAGAAAGTGCCACTGGATTAATTTGTGGGTAATTAATCATGCTTGCCTCAAGCTAAGAAATTAGCCCATAAGCATATTGATACCCACTAAAGCTAGCAAGACCGCAAACACACGTTTCAAAATACGGTTAGGAAGTTTATGCGCCACACTTACCCCCACACGGGTCATGGGAAAGCTAGTGACAATAATGGCAGCCACCGCTGGGAAATACACATACCCCAAACTGCCAACAGGGAGGTCTGGGTGGTTCCAGCCGGCCCAAATAAAGCCAAGGCTTCCCATCACTGCGATGGCCAAACCACAGGCGGAAGATACCGCGGCTGCTTGTTGCATCCTAACGCCGAAGCCGCTGAGGAAAGGCACGGTAATAGTACCGCCGCCAATACCAAAAAAACTCGAAAACACACCAATACCGCCGCCACAGGCGGTTAATATCCAGGCCTTAGGGAGGTTTTCAGGTTTGTTTGGTTCCGTTTTTTTACGCCCGCTCCACAGCATTTGAGCGGAAAGAAACAACATAAAAATCCCAAACGCAGCCGCCAGCAGCTTGCCCGGCAAAGATGACGCTATAAAAGCACCACCAAAAGCCCCAATGCCCACCGCAGGCGCCATCGCACGGGCAATGGCCCAACGCATGCTGCCCATGCGGTTGTGAGCGCGCATAGCGCCAATGGAAGTTAGCACAATGGCCGCCAAGGAAGTGGCCAAGGTCATTTGCATGCTGAACTCAGAATCAAAGCCTGCTTGAGTGAACATTAATAACAAGCCCGGCACCACCACGGAGCCGCCACCAATGCCCAAAGCACCACTAAGAAAGCCCATTAGGGCACCAAGCATGAGGTAAAGCGGTATCCACTCAATATGCACGAATCTATCTCTCGGCTAATAAACGGCAAACACTGTAAGGCTTTTGGCTAGGCAAACGCGGTTGTAACACCAAAAAGATAAGCAGTTATGGGCCCTTGGAGCACCATTTTCGGTGGGAAATTTGACGCCTTACAATATGAATGGAGCGATGATAACGAATTTGCCTAACAGGAACAAACAAAAATGCATATACTAATAACTTTATTGGCACAGCCAAATATAACAACCCCTCGTTTTGCTGGTTAAAAAACCTCTTATGTGCACTATTTTATTTGCTTGGCAGACAGATGCCACACAACCCTTTCTTGCCGCTGCCAACCGCGATGAATTTCACCATCGCCCCACACAAGCAGCACATTGGCAAGGAGATGTATTCTGTGGCGTCGATTTACGCGCCGGGGGCACTTGGATGGGCATACACCGACAAGGACGCTTTGCAGCAGTCACTAACTTTCGCGAGCCCGCCCTCGCAGCAGGAGAAAAAAGCCGCGGCAACCTTGCTATGTCTTTCTTAACTAGCACCAGCACGCCCCAAGCGTTTTGCCAACAGCTAGCTAAAACACAAGCACAGTATGGCCCATTTAATCTTCTTGTCAGCGATGGCAGCACACTCTGGTATATGAGCAATCGCGGTGCTGAGCCAAGGGCACTTGCACCTGGTTTTTACGGCTTAAGCAATGGCTTAATTAATGCGCCTTGGCCCAAGGTAACCGCAGGTGTTTCTGCATTACGAGAGCACTTTTACGCCGACGACGCCCAACTCTTTGCCCTGCTCAAAAACACCCAACAGCCAGCTGATGAAACGCTTCCTAACACAGGTGTGGGTATAGAAATGGAGCGTGTGGTGGCGCCTTTATTTATTCAAGCAGGAGAATATGGCACACGCTCAAGCGCCGTGGTGCGCTTAAATGCCGCGGGTGAGTGGTCCATGGCTGAACAAAACTGGGACCCAGAGGGCAATGCCTCCGGCCCCATACACAGCAGCCATTAAGGCCTTTCTAGAATCACCTGTCCAAAGTGGTTAAAGAAAGCCACTAGCGCCTGTTCATCTAGCTCGCGCATGACTTTATTGGTTACAGCACGAATGGCTTTACGGCTACCATCCACACCCACATGTAACGCTTTTTTAGTAACAAAACCCATTTTGACATGGTCCGTGGGCGCCACAAAAAAGTTGGTGAGGATTTCCTCTGTCAAAGCATCCATTACGCCGGTGAGCAAATCGATATTCTCTTTCGCTTCGCCGTTTTCACAAAAGGCTTTGGCTTGCTGAAAATCCTTCACGAACTTATCGCTCGCCGCCACGCAAATACGGGTTTTATTACCGTTAGCCTCCTCCGCTTCCCAAGTTTGGGCTGTCATTAGCTCAGCCAGAGGAGCAAGTTCTTGAGGGCTCGTTTTTTTAAAAATTTGGCGAGTCAGCATATGCGACGCTTTGTTCGCTGTATTCACCGCAAAATCAATGATGCGTTGCTGCCCCGTTGAAAGCTTCGCAAACTGTGCGGGCTGAATAAGAAACAGTTGCAGCATGTCTTCTGTCATACCATCCACTCGGCTGATTAGCTCTTGAGCGGCTGCATTATTTCCATCGGCCTGCGCCTTTAAAAAAGCCTGCGAGTGGGTGATGGTTTTTTCGCCCACGGGCACTGCAATCACGTACGCCATATTTTTATTCCTATTGTCATTATCAATGCTAGATATTTATTACAGGCGAGTATGCTATAAAAAACACAGCGACACGGAAAGGCAGCCCCGCCTCTATCTAGGGCACTATCAGGCCACCTTAAGACGTTTTTCCTTGTAACCGCCTCATCGCTTCACGGTGCTCACGCACCACGGGAGCCAATTCATTAAGAGCGCGGCTATATACCTCGCGTTTAAAATGCACCACTTTTTTAATGGGGTACCAGTAGTTCACCCAGCACCACTCCTGAAACTCAGGTTGACCGCTATGGGTAAGGTCGATACTGGCATCAGGGCTTTCAAGGTGCAACAAAAACCATTTCTGCCGTTGCCCAATACACTGCCTTTGGTGGGCTCGGCGCCGGCGCAAAAAATGCCGGGGCAGCCGATAACTTAACCAACCCTCAGTGCAAGCTAGCAAGCTTACGTCTTTCTGCGTTAGTCCAACCTCCTCTTCAAGCTCTCGATACAGGGCATCTTCAGGGCTTTCCCCTACTTTCATACCGCCTTGAGGGAATTGCCATGCGTCACGCCTTCCCATGCGCCGGCCCCAAAAAACACGGCCTTGCGCGTCTACAATTACCATACCTACGTTTAAGCGATAACCTCGCTCGTCAATGATACCTGTCATTTTTCTGCCTACTTTTGCTCATGGCTACATTACACCCTATGGCGCTTACAGTGGCAATGGCATCCGCGGGATTAAAAATTTGTTATGCTAGCGGCTTTGTCTAATTCCATAGGAGCATTTTGCCATGACCTTGGCTATTTTCGATCTTGATAACACTCTAATAGCCGGTGATTCGGACCACCTTTGGGGTGAATTTTTAGTTCAGCAAGGCTTGGTGGACAAAGAAACGTTTAAAGCCAAGAACGACCAATTCTACCAAGATTATTTAGCCGGAGAATTGGACATTTTTGCCTACCAAAAGTTTGTTTTAGGATTTCTTGCTCAACATAGTTTAGTAGAGCTTGCTAACTGGCATCAGCAATTTATGGACGAAAATATTACGCCCATCCTGCTCCCCAAGGCCTTTGAGCTAATCGCAAAGCACCGCGAGCAAGGGCATTTTATAATGATTATTACTGCTACTAATGATTTTATTACTGCTCCCATTGCGGACGCTTTCGCAGTGGACCACTTAATTGCTGTCACCGCTGAGCGCGATGAATACGGCGGTTACACGGGCAATGTTGCTGGCACGCCTTCCTTCCATGAAGGCAAAATCATTCGCTTAAATGAATGGTTAGCTGAAAACCCAAGCTATTCCATGGAAGGCAGTTATTTTTACAGCGACTCGCACAATGACCTGCCTTTGCTTAATCTTGTGGACCACCCTGTGGCTGTGAATCCCGACGAGAAACTCACCGCCGTAGCGCAAGAAAAAGGCTGGCCCATTATGGATTTGCGACAATAAACATGCGTATTTTAGCGGCGGACTCTCTTGATATCAGCGGCTTTGCGAGCATTCGTGAGCGTGTGTTTATTCAAGACCGCCAGTATTTTTCCCATGCAGTGCCGGATGCCTGCTGGGATGCTTTTGGGCCCTTGATATATTTTGCTAGTGCTTGGTTTTTGCCTCGGGGTAGCACGGGTTTACATCACCACAGCCAAGTGGATATTGTCAGCATATTGCCCCGCGGCACCATGTTGCACCAAGGCAGCATTGGTGAAGGCGTGGAACTTAAAGCTGGCCAAGTGCAAATTCAGCGCAGCGGCAATCAAGGATTTAGCCACAACGAAATCAATCCCACCAGACAAGTGCAACCCTTTGTGCAACTCTGGCTCACTCCCACAGCCCAAGAAGCAGCCACCTACGAGGTATTAACGCTCAACGGGAATGGCTTAACCACAATAGAGGTGCGAGATGATTTTGAGCTAGGTGTGGGCACTTGGGCACAAGCCAATCAGTGGCATAGCGACAAACCCAGCTTGCTATATGTTGTTACGGGAGGTGGCGTGGTGAGCAATCAACAAGGGCTAGCACACCCCATCGCTCGTGGCACCCTAGTAAGCGCGTGCTCAGGATTAATTTTTGCAACAGAGGCAAACAGCCAATTTTTTTATGCCACTCTGGCAACAACGTTGCCAAAATAATTTCTAATCGCTAGGATGCCTTCACAGGTGGACGACCACCCCCATTCTCACGGGATAACACACCAGGACGGCCTGGCCCTACTCATTCTGGAGGGGCTTATGCCTTGGTTATATCTCGTCCTCGCTGGGTTATTTGAAGTTGTGTGGGCTTTCTCGATGAAACAATCGGAAGGGTTCACGCGCCTTACCCCCACACTAATTATGCTCATCACCATGGTGGCCAGTTTTTGGCTACTCGCCATTGCCATGCGCTCTATTTCGCTAGGCACCGCTTATGTGATTTGGACTGGCATTGGCGCCATGGGTGCTTTCTTGGTGGGTATATTTATTCTTTCAGAACCCGTAAACGCCATGCGTCTGACTGCCGCTGTGCTAATTGTATCCGGACTTACTCTGATGCAAGCCGCAAGCCATTAGTACTAAAAAACCCCTGCCTAAATGAATCCCACAACGTTGCAAATAGGTTGTGATTGGTTCTGGCAGGGGTTTCTAGCTGTGTAACGTGAATTATAATTACTCAGCCACTTGCTCGGCATACTCTGCAGCCGTTAGCAACGCCTGCGTTTCGCTTTCAAACTCGCTAGTTGGCGCCAACTTAAACAGCCAGCCTTCATCGTAAGGGCTATCGTTAATGAGCTCAGGTTCATCGTCTAACGCTTCATTAATGGCCACCACTTCACCGGCAACAGGCGCATAAATATCGGAAGCGGCTTTCACTGACTCTAGCACGGCAACCTCTGCACCCACTTCAAAGGTAGCACCAAGTTCGGGCAGTTCTGCATACACCACATCACCAAGAGCGTCTTGAGCATAGTCAGTAATGCCCACCACCACAGTGCCATCCTCTTCTACCAAAACCCATTCGTGGGTACTTGCGTAGCGCAATTCATCACGCAATTCGCTCATTTCTCATCCTCAATACTTGGCCAGTCTTAAAACTGCGCAGTGTAGCATGCCCATCCATTTACGCACCGCTTTGCGGCGCTCTTTTAGCAATTTGGGGCAAATCCCCCGTGCGGCCAAGCGCGTGGGCTGTGAAGCTTTGCTTTATCGGCGCCAATCGATTCACCCAGCGCATGCCGGTGTTACGCAACCAACGCCACTCAAGGCTGCGCTGCTCAAACAATAGCTTAAACCCTTTTAATGCTCGCACCATGGAGCCATTGTGGAAACGACGGCGACGCTCATAGCGCTCAAGCACACTGAGATGAACAAAGGGCAAACCACGGTCTAAGGCACGCTGGATTTCCTCGGCGAGCACCGCCGCATCGAGTAGGCCTAGGTTGATTCCCTGCCCCGCTAAGGGGTGCACCACATGGGCTGCATCACTAATCAAAGCCACCTGTGGCCTGTGATATTGGCTGGCATGAAAATAATGAATGGGAAACTGCGCCCTCTGGGTTTCCAGTGCGAGCTCTCCCAAACAATGTTCGCTCGCCAAGGTAAGCTCGCGGTTAAATTCCGCCTCACTTAAGGCAAAGAGCCGTTTGGCCTCCTCGGGCACCAGGGACCACACAATGGACACATCGTGGCCATCCCCTGCGGCGGGTAATAAGGCCAAGGGCCCCGTTTCTAAGAAGCGCTGTCGAGCGCAATTACCATGGGGGTTTTCCGTGCGAATAGCGCCCACAATGGCGATGTGTCCGCTAAATTCAGGTACCCCGGCAATGCCCACCGCTTGGCGTACACTAGAGCGCGCACCATCGGCGCCAATTAACAGGGCACAATAATACTCCTGCTCGGTGTTGGTGATTAAACGCCAACCTTCAGAAGTGCGCTCAAAACGCACAATGTGCTCGTGATTTTGCCACTTAATGTTGGCATCGCTTTGCTCCACCCAACGGTACATGGCCGCGGCCACTGCATTGTTTTCCACAATATAGCCGAGCTGTGCTGCCCCAAGCTCTGGCCCATCAAAAAACACTTCGCCGTTGCCATCCCACACCTGCATTTTATCGTAGGGCTGAATGCGCTCTTGCGGCATTAAAGCCCACACACCGAGGTGCTCTAGCATGTGTTGGCTCGCCTCATTAAGCGCCACCACCCGTGTGGCACAGGGCCCTTCGGGCATTTGGGGTGGGGGCCCTGCATCCAGCAAACGCACACTCAGGCCAGTACTTGCCAAGCTCACCGCCTGCATGCCACCAGCCATGGCTCCGCCAACAATCACAATATCACTATAGTTTTGATGCTCTTTACACATGACGAACTCCCATGGCGCGCTGAGCAAAAGCCGTGCGCAAGCTAGGCCATAAATCCAACGCCACCAACCCTAACTGTCTAGTGTGGGCAAAGGGGCCAAATTCCACGCGAAACAAATCCGGCAGCCACTTGGTGGCATGGCGAATCATGGCTTGGTCTTTTTCTCTCGCTTGAATATAGCGCTCAAGCACCTGCAGCTCTCCTGGTTTTTGAGCGTCTCCAACTTCCTCCGCCAATAGGGATAAATCACGCGCCGTCAGGTTAAACCCCTGCCCACCCACGGGGTGCACCGTGTGAGCGGCGTTGCCCACCACCACTCCGTAGGGCACCACCTGCGCCACAGCTTTGGTGGCGATTAAAGGGTGGGTAATACGCCCGCCCACACGGCCTAAGGGGGGAATGCGGTCTTCACCGGCTAAGGTGGTAATTTGCTCCACCAGCGCAGCATCGGGCAGCGCTTTTAATTCATCAATGTAATCCTTTGGGCCCATCCAAATCAGTGCCAAACGCTGTTGCGATAAGGGCAATAAAGCCAAAGGCCCTGTGGGCAAAAAACGCTCCCAAGCCACATTGTGATGGCTTTCTAGAATCTCCACATTTGCCACCAGCGCGAAGGTGCCAGTGTCTTCATATTGGGCGCTAATGCCCATGCTTTGGCGCAATGAGGACTGGGCACCATCTGCTGCCACCAGCAGACTCACCTCAAGGGTGTCGCCATCCTCTAACTCAACTTGGTAGCCCTCCACCAACCTCTTTGCAGCCACTACCTTATTGGGCGCTAGCACCCTGATGCCTGTATCTTGCAGCACCGCGCTGAGCAAAACCTGCCCAAGCCAGCGATTTTCCACCACGGCACCCAGAGCGGGAACACCTTCTTCTTCAGCCCGCATACGGGTAATACCTAGGCGTCCTTTACGGCTCACTTCCACCGTTTTTATTGCTGCGGCATCCTCAAGCAAGGTTTCGTACAACCCAAGGCGGGCAAAGATACTCAACGTGCCCGCGGATAGGGCGGTGCTACGCGCATCAAAACTTGGCGAGAGTGGTCCTTCAGCCAACGTCATAGCCATAGGCTCCACTAGGACCACTTGGTGATGCCCTTGCTGCCGCAGCAACAAGGCAAACAGCAGCCCTGCCATTCCACCGCCTGCAATTAAAATAGGCTTTGCGTTTTGTGTCATTTATCTTCTCGCCCTTATTGTGCTCTTACTTGCGCTCTGCCATGAGAGCAGTAATTTCAGCAACTGATTTAGGCACATCCGCCGTTATTACCTCGGGGCCATTGTCTGTCATCACTACGTTATCTTCGATACGAATGCCGATACCTCGCCACTTCTCGTCTACGCGAGTGTTATCCGCTGCCACGTATAAACCGGGCTCCACCGTGAACACCATTCCTTTCTTCAAGGCGCGGCCTTCGCCGCTTTGGCGATAACTGCCCACATCATGCACATCAATACCTAGCCAATGGCCGGTGCCATGCATGTAGAAGTCAGCGTAAGCGCGGGTTTCAATTAACTCATTTACGTCACCGTTGAGTAAACCCAAGTCGCACAACCCTTGGGTAAGCACGCGTAGCGCCGCCTCATGACCGCTGTAATAAGGCTGCCCTAATTGCATGGCATCAATAGCAGCCAATTGCGCTGCTAGCACCACCTCATAAAGAGCCTGTTGAGGTGCGGTAAAACGGCCGTTAACTGGGTAAGTGCGCGTAATATCACTGGCGTAATGTTGCCATTCACAACCTGCGTCTACTAATACTAAATCGCCTTCCTGAAGCACTTGATTGTTCTCAACATAATGCAAAATGCATGCATTTGAGCCTCCCCCCACAATGGTGTTATAGGCAGGAAATCGTGCGCCGTGGCGCATAAACTCATGCAAATACTCTGCTTCTAGCTGATATTCCCACATGCCTGGTTTAACGGTTTGCATACCACGGACATGGGCTTGAGCAGCAATGCTGGCGGACTCACGCATGGTGGCTATCTCTGCCTCGCTCTTAATCAAGCGCATTTCATCAAGCAGGCTTGTAAGCTGAGTAAAGGCAGTTGGTGCATTAATCCCTTGACGCACCTTGGCGCGCACTTGGTTTACCCATCCCATCAGCTGTTGGTCGAAGGCTGCACTTGCGCCTAAATTGGCATAAATGCGCCCTCTGTTTTCAAGTAACTTAGGTAAGCGCTCATCGATTTCCTGAATGGAATAAGCTTCCTCAGCGCCATAATCACGTTTAGCACCTTCCTGGCCTGCTCGCACGCCATTCCAAATTTCCATGGTTTTATCACGGTCACGACAAAATAAAATAAACCGCCCGCGACCGCCGTCTGCCACTAATACGGCCACCGCTTCAGGTTCAGGAAACCCCGTGAGGTACCAAAAATAACTATCTTGTCGGTAAGCATATTCCGTATTACTGTTACGCAGTCGTTCAGGAGCGGCGCTCAAAATAGCCACACTGTTCGGCGCCATCTGCTGAATTAAGTCTGTACGGCGTTGGGCAAAATCTGCAGGGGATAACATAACAACTCCCTTAATTATTAATGATGAGTGGGCGGCGTGGTCGTAGGCGTATCTTTGCGCGCAGCCAGCGCAAGCTCTGTGAAAACCATCAAAGCGGCCATGCGTGTGTGTTCCACCACCTGGGCAAATAAGTCTTCTTCCTCAGCGCTATTGTCCTCGGGCAAATCCACTTGGCTAATGGCAGCAATATCGCGAATAGCTTCTTGCAGCGCAGGTGCGAGCTGACTCTCTGTGGTGCCTGCAGTCCCTGTGCCAAAGCCCACCAAAAAACCCTCACACCACTGTCCTAGCGCAGCGACGCGAACACCTAGCTCTTCCGTGTCATCAGGAAGCAACAAATAAAACGCCAACCCTTCACCTGTAAACGCCTCCACCGCTAAATCTCGCACCTTAAGCCATAACTCAGCTGCGGTGTGCTGCCACTTTCCTGTATCCACGTGGGCAGCCAATACCGCTAATACCTCGGCATCTTTTTGTCCATGCCCAGTACTTAGCAAACCGCACATAACACCATGCAGCTCCGAAGGGCTATGTAATACGCCTTGCTGCTGCAACTGCTCCACCAGGGGTTCGAAGTATTCCGCTAGTTTTGTTTCCATTAAATTGCTCACCCAAATACCGTTTAACAACTTTTCAAGGTGTCTAGTGTACTCTCTCGCCCCTTTATACCCAACACAAAGCGCCATGATGCCATTTTCTGACGCCTAAGCGCGTTGACCAAGTAACGTCGGCTCTTTATAGTACAACCTCAATAAAAACAGTACTTTCATAGCGGTAAACCCATGAGCTCCTTGCAATTACTCAATGCAAAGATTGATTTGCTGATTGAACAAAGCGCCCGCCTGCGCGAAGAAGTGCGAGCCTTGCGCTTTCGTGAGAATCAGCTATTGGCTGAACGCGATGAGCTTATTCTTAAGAATGAGGCTGCTAGAGAGCGCGTAGAGGCGATTATTGGCCGTTTGAAGCAAGCAGGAGCTGGACATGAGTGATTCACGTTCTGTGATTGTGCATTTGCTTGGCAAAGAATATCGCGTTGCTTGCCCTGCAGGTGAGCGCGACAACCTTATTAAGGCAGCACATTTTCTTGATGATAAGCTACATAAGGTTGAGGGCGCAGGTATCGTAGGTTTAGAGCGCATCGCCATTATGACGGCACTGAATTTAGCGCATGAGTATTTGCAAAATAAAAATGATGCCAGCCCCGATATCTCCCACCTCATTGAAAAAATAGACGCCGAGCTCTCTGCTGAAGAAACACCCAATTAATTCTTCCTTGGATGCATCACCCGATATTCTTTGCTACACTGCGAAGCATGTTCCCTGGTGTGTTCGCCAGCATGCTTAAGTCCCTGAGCCGATGCTTTAAATCTTGGTGGCGTTTGCGTGGCTTTGTGAGCACGTCCGGTTACGGAAAGCCTAATAAGCCATTCTTTGCCACCCCTTGAACCTCACGGTTCAAGGGCCAAGCTAAGCAGCGGCACATCCGGGGAGCACCTTTCTACTA
Source organism: Alcanivoracaceae bacterium (assembly GCA_027324795.1). Taxonomy (GTDB): domain Bacteria; phylum Pseudomonadota; class Gammaproteobacteria; order Pseudomonadales; family Alcanivoracaceae; genus CALEAR01. The sequence continues at coordinate 8,627 of DAHVSB010000008.1, read as the reverse complement.
CACCACACATTGCTTATGCAAAAAACCAACGCACGGGCCCTCTTACGTAAACGTCGCCGCGCCCTTTCCACGGCAGAACAAGCCGTTGCAGCTCAAGGCTTAAGCCATCAACTTCAACAGCTCACGATGCTAAACCAATCACAAAAAATTGGTTTGTATTTTCCCAGCGACGGCGAAATTTCACCACTCACTTACGCCCGTGAAAACCCTCAGCACAACTTCTATTTGCCCTCATTGTGCTTAGCAGAAAAACGTTTATTACGCTTTCACCCTTGGCGCCTGGAAGACCCAATTCAATACAACCACTTAAATGTGGCCGAGCCAGCAACACAACAGCATACTTTAGACGCCCTTGCACTGGATGTTATTTTAATGCCTTTGGTGGGTTTCGATAAAACAGGGATAAGATTAGGAATGGGGGGCGGTTTTTATGATTACACATTGCGCAATTGGCAGTACGCGGAAAATAAGCCATATCTGATTGGCATTGCACACAGCTGCCAATATTTTAAAGGACTACAGCAAGACCCTTGGGATATTCCCTTAAATGCCGTAATAACTGATGAGGAAACTCTTATTTTTCAGCAAGAGTAGGCGCAGATAAACTGCTTGTGCTCATAATCCCCATGGCTCTTTGGTTTTCGTAGCTCTTGCTTTGCTCGCCAAATCCATAGGTGAGAGAACTAATCAACACTCCTAAACCGAAAAGGATGGACAAGAGCACCATTGTGTCTGGTTTCTTGTTGTTCATATTGAGTTAACCTGCAAAATTGTCTGCACTAGCTTTATTATTTCATCACGTAATACACAGATTGCGACGAATAACAACCGCAATCCGTGTGTGGGTAAAGTAACACCCAAACTGTTTAAGTCAATGCAGCATTGTAAACAAACAATAATTTGCAACAATTCTTCTTATAACCACTGCCTATTTGTACAGTTTTAGCCAAGAAATAACGTGTAAGCAGGATTGTCTGTTTCTTCACGAATGGGATATTCGAGCTCTTTTATCTCTTTACGGAATTCTGTGATTTCGCCTTTTGGTACCTGCCACCCCACTAAAACCCGCCCATAAGCAGCGCCATGGTTGCGATAATGGAATAAGCTTATATTCCAACGGCCTTTAAGCGCACTTAAAAACTTTAGCAAAGCCCCTGGTCTTTCTGGGAATTCCACTCGATAAACCAATTCGTTAACGCCATTAAACTGAGCGTACCCGCCCACCATATGACGCACATGAAGCTTAGCCATTTCATTTTGAGTGAGATTCACCACAGGGTATTCTTTCTCCTCAAGCGCCTGTATTAACTCTGCCAAATCATCGCTACCGGGTTGCACCTGCACACCTACAAACACAGTGGCGCTGGCTTCGCTACGGTAACGATAATTAAACTCCGTGATAGCACGCTTGCCCACAATACGGCAAAACTGTCGGAAGCTACCCGGACGCTCAGGAATAGTAACCGCTAAAATGGCTTCTCTTTGCTCACCTAGCTCAGTGCGCTCGGCAATATGCTTTAAGCGGTCAAAGTTAATATTGGCGCCACTTTGCACGGCAATTAGGGTTTGCTCTGATACGTTATGTTCTGCCACCCATTTTTTCATACCGGCTAATGCCAATGCGCCGGCTGGTTCTGCTATGGAACGCGTGTCTTCAAAAATATCTTTGACAGAAGCACACAGCTCATCCGTGGTCACTGTGACCACTTCATCAATGCATTCACGCAAGATTTTGAAAGTTTCTTTGCCAATTTGTTTCACTGCCACCCCATCAGCAAACAAGCCCACATCGCTAAGCGTTACTCGGCGTTGGCTTTCCATGGCTGCTTTTAAGCAAGCTGAATCCTCTGGCTCCACAGCTATGATTTTGACTTCAGGGTAAACGCACTTCATGTACACAGCCACGCCAGCCGCCAAACCACCACCGCCCACGGGTACAAAAATGGCATCCACCTTACCGCTGTGTTGCTGCATAATTTCGAGAGCAATGGTGCCTTGGCCAGCAATCACATCGGGGTCATCGTAGGGGTGCACAAAGGTTAAGCCATCACGCTCTTCCAACATGCGAGCATGCTCTAAGGCCTCATCAAAGCTATCGCCGTGCAGCACCACACGCCCACCGCGCTCACGCACCGAGCGCACCTTAATGTCCGGCGTAGTCTTTGGCATTACAATCACGGCACGTATGCCCAAATGCTTTGCCGACATAGCCACCCCTTGCGCATGGTTGCCCGCCGAAGCACAAATAACGCCTTTCTCCGCCTGTTCCGGCGCTAGCTGCTTAATTTTCGCGTAGGCACCGCGTAGCTTAAAAGAAAACACGGGCTGCAAATCTTCACGCTTGAACAACACATTATTATTCAAACGCTTAGACATGATAGGTGCTTCTTCCAAAGGGGTTTTCACCGCCAAATCGTACACTTGGGCGCGTAGAATCTTGCGAATATAATGCTCAGACATAAGGCTCTCGATTAAAATAAATAAACAATGTTACTGCCACCCTAAGGCAGCGTCTAGCCAGAGCCGCTAGGACTTAGTTCGGCGTTCCTTTATACTGTGCGCTTCCCTTAAGCGCTAAAAATCTGCAAAACACTATGAATCAAAATGCACAAAAGCAAGCCGCAGCTGAAGCGGCACTCTCCTTTATCGACGCGGGCACCATTGTGGGTGTAGGCACAGGTAGCACAGCCAACTTCTTTATTGACGCTTTGGCCACGCGCAAAGACGACATACGCGGTGCAGTAGCAAGCTCAGAAGCCAGTGCAGAGCGCCTGCGCCACCACGGCATAGAGGTCTTTGACCTCAACGAGGTGGATGACATCCCCGTTTACGTGGATGGCGCGGACGAAGTTACTCGCCATCGCGAGATGCTTAAGGGCGGCGGTGGTGCCTTAACCCGTGAAAAAATTGTAGCTGCCGTAGCTAAACAATTTATTTGCGTGGTGGACGAATCCAAACTCGTGCCCCGTTTGGGTGCCTTCCCCCTACCTGTGGAAGTGATTCCCATGGCTCGTTCCTACGTGGCGCGCCGCTTAACGGCCTTGGGTGGCCGTCCTGAGTACCGCACCGGTTTTGTTACCGATAATGGCAACGTAATTCTTGATGTTAAGGGCCTGGACATTATGCGCCCGATTCAACTCGAAGAACAAATCAACAACATTGTGGGCGTGGTGACCAATGGCCTCTTTGCCAACCGCCCTGCAGACGTGGTGCTGTGCGCCACCCCTAAAGGGGTGACTCGCCTGTAAGCACTTCTGTGGTGGCAATAAAAAAATTGCCTAACCGCAGCGCCAATTTATCACCTTGTTGCAAGGGCCCCACCCCAGGCGGGGTGCCTGTGAACACCACGTCACCGGGCTGCAAAGTGAAGTGCTGGCTAATCTCAGCCAATAAGGCCGCAATGGGAAACAGCATTTGCCCAGAGTGGCCTTCTTGGCGCAGCTGACCATTTACCTCAAGCCCAATAGCAATATGCTGACGCGTAGAAATTCCGCGTGCTTCCACCCACTGCGATAATATGCCGGAGCCATCAAAGGCCTTGGCGCGTTCCCAAGGATGCCCCTTGGCTTTTAGTTGGTTTTGCACCTCTCTTAATGTGAGGTCCAAACCCACACCGTACCCTGCAATGGCAGCTTTCGCAGTTTCTTCATCAGCGTCCTTTAGGGTTTGCCCAATGAGCACTGTGATTTCGATTTCATGGTGCACCTCACCCAAGCCTTGAGGCAGCACTATGCCATCCGCCAAGGAACGCAAAGCTGAAGCCGGTTTCATAAACAGTAAAGGTGCCTCTGGCACTTCGTTACCAAGCTCTTGGGCGTGCTCGGCATAATTGCGCCCCACGCACACCGCTTTGCCCACGGGCAAATCCACCGCTTCGCCATTCATCCAGTAATGCGCATAGGCCACAAGCCCTACTCCTTATCGAATAATTTGCCAGGATTCATAATGTGGTTCGGGTCAAAGGCGGCTTTAATAGCTTTGAGGTAAGCAATTTCCGCTTCGCTGCGGCTGTAACCAAGATAGGGCTTTTTCGTCATGCCTACGCCGTGTTCAGCCGAAATAGAGCCTTTATGTTTGGCCACGATTTCAAACACCCACTTAGACACCTCGTTACAACGCTCAAAAAACTCTTCTTTAGGTAGGCTTTCTGGCTTCAAGATATTCAGGTGCATGTTGCCATCGCCAATGTGGCCAAACCAGACGATTTCAAAATCGGGGTAGGCCTCTTGCACCACCTTATCCACAGCGGCCACAAATTCAGGCACTTGGCTAACAGTGACAGAAATATCGTTTTTATACGGGGTGTGAGGCGCAATGCTTTCGGAAATGCGCTCTCGTAATTGCCACAATTGGTCGAGCTGCTGCAAGGATTGGCTCATGACGCCATCCAGTACCCAGCCTTCTTCAAGGCAGTGGCTAAACAGCTCCATGGCAGTTTCGCCCACCGCCTCTGAGGTTTGCTCGAATTCGAGCAGGCAGTAAAAAGGAGTGCGCTCGGCGAAGGGTTCTGGCACACCATGGGCTAACACATGAGCCATGGCCTTATCAGAGAAAAACTCAAACGCGGTTAAATCTAGCTTTTGTTGGAAAGCATGAAGCACCTTCATAATATCATCGAAGGTGTTCACCCCTAATACTAAAGCGGTGAGATTTTCTGGTTGGCGAGCCAGTTGAATGGTGGCATCCACAATAATGCCTAGGGTTCCCTCGGAACCAATAAACAAGTGGCGCAAATCATACCCTGTGGCATTTTTCATCAGGCCATTGTTGAGCTCCAACACATCACCCTTGCCTGTGACCACCGTAAGGCCAGACACCCATTCACGGGTCATGCCATAGCGAATCACCTTAATGCCGCCAGCGTTAGTACCAATGTTGCCCCCAATTTGGCTAGAACCAGCAGAGGCAAAATCCACGGGATAAAACAACCCCTTTTCTTCAGCGAACTCTTGCAACTGCTGGGTAATAACACCTGCTTGCACCTTTACCGCACGGTCAAAGGGGTTGTAGGATAGCACCTTGTTCATGCGGTCCATGGCTACCACGGCTTCACCCTTAGCGGCCACAGCACCAGCTGATAGGCCCGTGCGGCCTCCAGAAGGCACCAATGCCACACCATGCTCATTAGCAGCACGAACAATGGCTTGCACTTCTTCTAGCGTTTCAGGCAATAGCACCACGCTAGGCGCTGGCTCCCATACTTTAGTCCAATCTGTGCCGTATTGTTCAGCACTTGCTGTATCGGTTAAGCACCGCTCAGCACCTAAAATGGGCTCAAAAATGGCTGCCACTTGCGTGTTATTCATGGGTTTAGGCTCCAGTAATATGCATATTCAAAAAGGGGTGCTATAACTCAGCGCGAGCTATGGTAACATACCGCCTTTATTTCCAGTTATCGGGACAACAGAAACATGGCCAAAACGTCACTAGACAAGAGCAAAATCCGTATTTTGCTTCTCGAAGGTATTCACCAAAACGCCGTCGACCACTTCCGCGCCAACGGCTACACCAATATCACTCATCTCACAGGCGCTCTTACCGATGATGAATTAAAAGACGCCATTAAAGATGCTCACATGGTAGGGATTCGTTCGCGGACCCAACTGACCCGTGATGTATTTGAAGCTGCCGACAAGCTCATGGCCGTGGGTTGCTTCTGTATTGGTACCAACCAAGTGGATTTGGACGCTGCACTTGAGCGTGGTATTCCTGTTTTCAACGCGCCGTATTCTAACACTCGTTCGGTGGCAGAGTTAGTCCTTGCGGAAGCCATTATGCTAATGCGCGGTATTCCACAGCGTAACGCCGCTGCACACCGTGGCGAATGGTTGAAATCCGCCACTAACAGCCACGAAGTGCGCGGCAAAAAGCTCGGTATTGTGGGCTACGGTAATATCGGCGCGCAAGTGAGTGTGCTGGCTGAAGCCCTCGGTTTCCAAGTGTACTTCTATGATGTGGTGCCAAAGCTACCCTTAGGTAACGCCACCCAAGTGGCTACCCTTGAAGAACTACTTGGCATGAGTGATGTGGTGAGCTTGCACGTGCCTGATACACCCGACACCCGCTGGATGATTAAAGAAGAGCAGTTACGTGCTATTAAAGCCAACGGCTATTTAATCAACGCTGCCCGCGGCAAAGTGGTAGATATCGACGCTCTCACCAAGGTGCTTGACGAAGGCCACCTGCTAGGCGCCGCTATTGATGTGTTCCCTGAAGAACCTAAATCCAACGCTGATGAATTCGTATCGCCACTGCGCAGCTACGATAACGTTATTCTGACCCCTCACATTGGTGGCTCCACCCAAGAGGCGCAAGAGAACATCGGCAATGAAGTGGCTGAAAAGTTGGTGCGCTACTCAGACAACGGCTCCACCTTGTCTGCAGTAAACTTCCCTGAAGTGGCACTGCCTTCTCACCCCGACATGCACCGCTTGTTGCACATTCATGAAAACATTCCTGGTATTTTGAGCCAAATCAACCAGGTATTTTATGACAATAATGTGAACATTGCCTCGCAGTACTTGCAGACCAAGAAAAATATCGGCTATGTTGTCATCGATGTTGCAGAAAAATCGAGCCAACTGGCATTAGAAAAGCTTGCCCAAATTAAAGGCACTATTCGCTCACGCGTATTGTTCTAATGCAGCCATTTGCCACCACGCAAGTGGTGGCATTCATCTTGGACGGAGTAGCTTCAAGGATGGATGCGAAAACACCATCGACCTATTTAAGCGCACACATTAGGCGCTTAATTTTTCTTAGCCGATACAGTGCGAGCTTGTGCTTGCTACTGCTACTCACGGGTTGCGCCACCAGTAGCCTATTTACTCCTTATCCTCAACAAGCCGAAGCCTATCGCCAAGCGGCCAGCAGCGATAATTACGACCACATTGCCAAGCAATTAGAAAAACGCACCCAAGGCAAAGATAAATTACTGTACCTACAAGAAAGAGGCCGTATTGCCCAAATCCAAGGCGACACCACCCAAAGCCGCCAGGATTTTGCTGCTGCCATAAAGCTTTACGATGAAAACGACCAAGCGGCCCGTATTCGCTTAGGCGAAACAGGCAGTGCAGTGGGTTCATTGATGGTGAACGATAATGCCTTAGCTTATCGTGGCCAAGATTATGAGCGCATCATGCTGCACAGTTTCCAAGCGCTAAACTATTGGCAAGACAAGGACTTTGAAGGTGCTGCGGTGGAATTTCGCCGCGCCACCTTAGAGCAAAATATTGCCAAGCAAAAACGCGATAAAGAGATAGCTAAGGCACAAGAAGAAGCGCGCAAAAACGAGGTTAAAACTAACCAGCTCGAACAACAGCTTGGCGGCCTAGATACCGCCGCCGCCAGCGTGCGCAATAGTATTGAAAACGCTTATGCCTACTATTTAGCAGGGGTTTTCCGCGAAGGCACGGGGGATTACAACAATGCTCTTGTGGATTACAAGCGCGCCTATGAAATTAATCCCGGCCTGAAATTACTGCCCAGCGACATTCAGCGCGTGGAACAAAAGCAACGTGGCCAGCGCAACGACAATGCGGACATCGTCATTGCCTATGAACAAGGATTTATTCCACCGCGGGAAAGTTTCGACTTGCCCATACCCACTATTCACGGTTACTTTGCCGTATCGATTCCTACCTACCCTGGTTTTTCCCCTGTGTCCCCACCGCTGCGGGTCAGCGGCGCACAGCAGCACACAGAAACCCAAGTGGCGGCACAACTCAATGCCATGGCAGCACGCGCTTTAAAAGAACAGCTCACCGCCATGCTGGTGCGCCAAACCCTTAGAGCCACGCTTAAATACGAAACCCAAAAACAAGCCAACGACAACCTTGGTTTGCTCGGTGCCTTTAGTGCCCAAATTTACAATCTCGTTTCCGAACAGGCCGATTTGCGCAGCTGGCTAACCTTGCCTGCTAGCGCACAAGTGGCCCGCTTTAACGTGCCCGCAGGCGAGCACAAGCTACAACTCTCTGGCCCTCGCGGGAATGCACAGGTTACTATCAACGCCAAAGCACGAAGCACCACCTTAATCCGCGTGGTGGATGGTTATGGCCAGCTACACACCACTGTTATGCCCACCTTGGAGGTAATCCCATGAAAAAAATCGCCATTCTGCTAATGAGCTTAGTGCTCGCTTTTGGTCTCGGCGCTTGCGCTAGCAAACCCGTGCTTTCTGAAGCCGACCAAGCCGCCGTTAAATACCACGACAAGTCCCTTGAAGGGCAAATCGAAGTGGTGGATATCAAACGCACCCACAGCGGCGATGTATTACGCGTGCAAGCCACATTCGAAAACCGTTCTGCATTTGCAACAAAATACCAATACAAATTCCGTTGGTTTGATAATAATGGCTTTGAAGTAGCGCCAGATCGCAGTCCTTGGAAGCCTGTTAACACTCCCGGCCGCGGCAGTCACACAGTGCAAGCCACAGCCCCTAACCCTAGCGCCACCCATGTGGAAATTTGGTTTAAACAATAATTTTAAATACTAAGGAGCTTTACTATGTTACGCGCCCTCGCCACGGCCTTGATGGCCTCAGCCCTGCTACTCACTGGCTGTGCCAGTAAAGTCAATTACGGTGATGCCACCGATGTGGAAACCGTAACCATCGATTTTGGTTC
>DAHVSB010000089.1 GCA_027324795.1 Alcanivoracaceae bacterium | reverse complement strand
TAGATGCTGATGCCATTATTGGTGAGCACCGTTTAGGCGTTGATGAGTATTTAGAGCAATTCGCCACAGCCGCTAACCTGAATGCAAGCGATTTAACGAGCGCCTTACCAGAGGCCACTGTGGAAGAGTTACAGCCTGGGCAACGGGAGCAGGGGGCTTATTTGCGTGCTTTGGCGCGCCTGTGGTTTGGTGAAAACTTAGCGCTCGATGCCCCCGAGGGAGGCGATGAATATAAGAGTGCTTGCGTTAAGTTAGGTGAGTTGCTGCACCGCCACACGGCTTTTATTAACTTGCTAAAAGCATGCCATGAAAGGGCGAACATTCACGAGCTTGCTGAAACTTGGAAGCACGATTACAGCCTACCCAGCGTGGAATATGCCCGCTGGCTGTTAGAAAGTTTAGGGGCGCTGGTTTCCACGGCGCGCATATGGCGTGATGATACACACACCAAGGTGGCACCATTTTTAAGCGTGCGGGTGCAAATGTGGGTGCGTGAATTGCGCCGTATGTTGGCAAGCGTGGGCGAAGCGCCAAGCCTTGTGCACGCTGATGATTTAACCAACACAGAGGACCCACTTCATTTGCCGGTGGTGCATTGCCGTGAGTGCCAAGCCACCGCTTGGGGGGCGCTTAACCCACAGGGTGAGCGCAAAATTATTCCCGATCCACAGCGCTTTTATGAGTACTGGTTTAGTGAATCGCCTGATGCTGCGCTGCTTTATCCTGCGGAAGGCCATGAGCAAACTAACCGTGAGGGTATGCTACGCCAGCTATGCACCGCTTGTTTTGAGCTTAATAATGCTGCTGCCAAAACATGCTCAGGGTGTAAAAGTGAAGATGCGTTATTGGCTGTGTGGCTGCCCCATTTAACTAAAACCACGCAGGATAAGGTGGTGCGCAGTGATCGTTGCCCCCAATGTTTATCGGATAACGGGTTATCTATTTTAGGCTCTCGTGTTGCAAGCCTTGCAAGCACTATTATTGGCAAGCTGTTTGGCAGCCACTACAACCAGGATCACAAACTCATTGCCTTTTCAGACTCCGTGCAAGATGCTGCTCACCGCGCGGGTTTTTTTGCCGCGCGCACTTACCTGCAAACGTTGCGTAATGCCTTAGCCCAAGCAGCACGTGAGCTAACCGCTCGGGCTGGGCACGGCTATACCTTGCAAGATTTCATGGAGCAGGCGCCCTTATACTGGCGCGATAAGCTGCCAAACGAGGCTGAGTTTGTGGCCACCTTTATCGCGCCTAATATGCTGTGGCTGAATGATTATCAAAAGCTAAAGGCCACGGGCACGGTGCCGCAGGGCAATTTAGCCGAACTGGTACATAAGCGCCTCAGCTGGGAAGTGATGGTGGAATTTAGCCAGCGTGCCCACCGTGGCCGCACCTTAGAGCGTACTCAAGTGGCAGGCGTGGCCCCTAGCAACCAAGCCATGGAAACCTTGGCACGTAAGGTGGCAGAAGTGTGGCACGAAGAAATCGGCACCCTGCAAGGGGTTTCTGAAATCATGGTGCGCCGTTTTTTAGTGGGTGTGCTGCATATGTGGCGTTTGCGTGGGGCCTTTAACACGCCAGAGCTGCAACGCTATGCACGTGAAGGTGGTGTTAGTTTTTTGCTCAACCAGTATCCATGGATGCCAGGTTATGGGCTTGCCGCGCGCCCACCGGCCGCCATTGCCACAGAAAGTATTAGCCCTAATTTTATTAACCTTATGCCTAGCAGCGCCCTAAAAAACCAGCACCCTGTGGTGCAGTGGTTTAACAAGCTGCTGGCCCAAGGCGGCAATATTTTTGCTTCTGCTGAATACCAACAAGCCATGGTGGCCATGGTAAAAGTAATGGAGCGCGAAAAGTGGCTAACCGCCATAGAATGCCGTGGCCGCACCGTGTGGCTAATGAACCTAGATAAGTGGGTGTTAAATACCCATGTATACGGCACCGATTGCAGCCACTGTAAACAGCGCCACTTTATTACGCCTGAGAATTTGGTGGAGTGGCAGGGCATGCCGTGCTTGCAGCTGCGTTGCCAAGGCACTTATACCATGAGCGCCAACCCCATTCGCCAAGCTTACAATGCTTATCCTCGCCGTTTAGTGGCATGTGAGCACACCGCTCTTATTGAAGACAGTGAGCGCAAAGCCGTGGAAGATTCATTCAAGCGCGGCCATAACGCTTGGGACGTGAACTTGCTATCGGCCACGCCCACCTTAGAAATGGGGATAGATATTGGGGATTTATCCTCGGTGCTGCTGTGCTCGGTGCCTCCAGGGCAAGCGAACTACTTACAGCGCATTGGCCGTGCGGGCCGTAAAAACGGTAACGCGCTCGCTCTCACCATTGCCAATGGTAACAACCACGATAACTACTTTTACCAACAACCGTTGGAAATGATAGCCGGAGACGTGCAAGCCCCTGGGGTGTTTTTAAACGCCACCGCGGTGCTAGAGCGCCAACTGGTGGCCTTTACCTTCGACCGCTGGGTAGGTGGTGGGGAGGACAACAAAATCCCGCGCCGTTTGGCTAATGTGCTAGCCAATGTGGCGAACCGCAAAAACAACACCGATGTGTTTCCTTTTAATTGGTTTGCTTTTGTAGCGGAAAATCGTACCGTAATTTATCACGATTTTATTCAGATGTTCCCTGAGCTCGATGAACAAGGGCGTGCTCATTTGCAGCAATTTATAGGTGCCGAAGGTGAGGGCGAGGAAATCTTTGATACCATCGAAACCCGTATTTTAGGGCGTTTACAGCAGCTACAGGGCAGCTTTGATAGCAACAAAAAGCAAATTGATGCTCTGAAAAAAAATATTGATGAGCTGAAGAAAACCCCAATTGATGAAGCCACTAAAGTGCGCCTTGATGAATCAGAAGCAGAGCGGCAAGCCTTAATGGCCCTTAACCGCGCTATTCGCGATCAATTTACCCTTAACTTTTTTACCGATGAAGGCTTGCTGCCTAACTATGCCTTCCCTGAAGAGGGGGTAACGCTGAGTTCTGTGATAGTGCGGCAGCGGGTTAAAGATGCAGAGGGCGAAAGCCAACCTTCTAATATTAGTTTTAAGTTTCAGCGCCCTGCCCAAGCCGCTCTTGGCGAGTTGGCCCCTGAGAACAGCTTTTATGTGTCAGAACATAAAATCAGTATCGATCAGGTGGATTTAAATCTTTCTGAGCAAGAAGTGTGGCGTTTGTGTGCAGTGTGCCATTACAGTGAGGCGATTAGCCAAGAAGCACAACACAGTGCATGTCCCCGTTGTGGCTCGCCCCAGTGGGCCGATGAGCAACAAAAACACACCTTATTAAAGCTGCGCCAAGTGTATGCACGGGCTCATTCTCGTTTCGACCGCATTAGCGATGATGCAGAGCAGCGCGAGCCACGTTTTTATGTGCGCCAGTTGTTGGTGGATATTGACCCAAACACCAGTACCAAGGCTTGGAGCTTAAACCATAAAGAGCTGCCTTTTGGTTTTGAATATGTGCCCCAGGCCACCTTTCGTGAAATTAACTTTGGCGAACAACAAAATTCTCAAACCCAATTTACGGTGGCGGGTGAAGAGCGCGTGCGCAAGGGGTTTCAAATTTGCCGCCAATGCGGAAAAGTGAAGCGTAAAAAATCGAAGCATAACCCTTTCCCCCACGCCTTGGGGTGCCCGATTTCCCGTGAGGGTGCCACAGAAAAAGATGAGGAATGGCTGGAGAGTTTGTATTTGTACCGCGAGCTAAAATCAGAAGCGATTCGTATTTTGCTGCCTCTAGCCGATGTGGCGGAATCAGCTGAGGGCAGGGCGTCTTTGGGGGCAGCGTTACGCCTGGGTTTGCAAGAATATTACCGCGGCGCGGTGGACCATTTAAATGTTGTCAGCATGGACGAGCCGAGTTCCACCGGGTTGAAAAAATACCTAGTGATATACGACCGTGTGCCAGGCGGCTCAGGCTATTTAAAGCAGCTCATGCTAGAGCCAAACGAGTTTTTTAGCATGCTAGAAATGGCTTACAACAAGATTGCGGACTGCAGTTGTAAGCTGGAACACAACCCTGCTACAGGGCAGCACAAAGACGGCTGTTACCGCTGTTTGTTGGCGTATCACAGTCAGCGTGAAAACCCAGTGATTTCGCGCCAATTTGCGGAAAACTTATTGGCTCGCATTTTAGAGCAGCGAGAAAACATTACTGAGCTAGCCACCTTGCGTGAGGTGGATACCAACACCTTGCTCGAAAGCGAGCTAGAACGCCGTTTTGTGGCAGCCTTGCGCAACCACTTCCAGGTGACGAAGCGTTTAGTGGGCCATGGTAAAACGGGCTATCTTATTTTTAGCCACGATGGCACCACCAAGTGGGAGCTAGAGCCCCAAGTGGAGTTTGGGCGGGAGCAGGGCGTTGATGTGGCCACCCGTGCCGATTTTGTGCTGCGCCCCTATAGCGAGAAAGACCGCAGCCAGCACAAAGAGCTAGTGATTTATACCGATGGCTTTGAATATCATCGCGATATTGTGGCGGAAGATATTCGCAAGCGCATGGCGCTAATGCGGGCGGGCTACCAAGTGCTCACCCTCACTTGGCACGATGTGCCCGATGCCAGAACACCTATCGATAAGGTGTTTAGCACCTTTCAAGGCTCGCAGATTATTACGCGTATGTTAGCGAACTTGCAGTCGCCATATGGCAAGTTTATTGATCAATACCAACAGGCTTTTAACACGGTTTCTTTAGGGGAGGCGCAAACCCTTGTGCAGCAAGGGCCTTACTCTTTATTGGTGCAGTGGATAAACAACGCCAAAATCGAACGGAAACGGTTAATGCATGCCGCAGTATTTTCACAACTGCTAACCATGATGCCGCCGCCGGCGTTTGAGCCCATAGAGGCCTCTGCCAATGCAGAAAATATTTCGCATGCGGATTATTTAGCGCGGCAATTTGCGCAAGGCCAAGTGCCGCATACACTAGGTGGCGAATTGTGGCACCATGCTAGTTTTGTTAAGCGCGATGAGCTGCGCGAAATGATGCGCGAACTGCCGCCACTGAACACTCTGCTGCTATTAGATAATCGCCAAGTGAGTGAGCAAGCAGATTCACCTTTTGCGCAAGCATGGCGCGATTTTTGGTTAGCCGCTAATCTATTACAGTTTGGTACTCGATTATCATTGGGGCTACACGCCGAGGTGTTGGCAGGGCAACCTGTGGAAGCCGCGACAGAGCCTAAAGCAGAAGAACCAGAACAAGAGCATACAAGCCTGCCAGCCTGGAAAGAGGAATTTAAGGAACTAACGTTACTTGAAGATGAGGATGCCAACGCCGTGCTGGCGCTGGATTTACCTGAGCCCATTATTGGTGAAGACCTTAGCAACAATGAAGGTGAAGTTTTGCTATCGAATGTAGAATTGCTATGGCCTGAGCAAAGAGTGGCATTGTTAATGGAGGGCACCGGGCAAGCATTGCAGGGGTGGGTGCTCATTAGTACTGATGATGATAATTGGTTGGAAGCACTCGGTGCTGCGTTTACAGAGATAAAGGATTAAGGGGGTAACATGAGTGGTTTGCAGCCTAAAGTGGCCATTGGCGATGAATTTCTTACTGCATTTGCGGCTATTCCGCGAAGAAAGCAGCGTGCAGTAATGAATTTTGTCACTCGCTTTCGCGAAAACCCACGGGGCACGGGCATTAATTATGAAAACATTCACACGGCGAGGGATAAAAACTTCCGCTCAGTGCGCATCGATCAAGATTACCGCGGCATAGTATTAAAACCCGATGTGGGCAATGTATATGTGCTGCTATGGGTGGATAAGCACGACGATGCCTATAAATGGGCTAGCCGCCACCGCTGCAGCATTAACCCTAAAACCGGTACCTTGCAGCTGTATGAAACCACGGTAGAGATTGACGATTCAGTACTTGTTGAAATTCCCGTTGAGGCGGCAGAAGCCGCACCTGCAGAGCAACCCGCACAAGAAGCAGCTGCACCACAACCCGATCCTCTGTTTTTGGCCGTATCTGAGCAGCAGCTATTAAGCATTGGTGTGCCTGAAGACCGCTTACGATTGGTGCAAAGTCTTTACACTGTTGAAGCCCTTGAAGCGGCGGAGCCAAAGCTGCCCATTGAGGCCTTTGAAGCCTTGTACTTGCTAGCAGCAGGTACACCGTTAAAAGATATTCTTGATGATTACGCTGCACCTGCAGAAAGCACCGTTGATACAGAGGATTTTGAAGCTGCCCTTGAGCGCCCACAATCACAGCGCCGCTTCCGTGTGCCTGAAGATGAGCAAGAGCTAGGCCGCATGCT
>DAHVSB010000088.1 GCA_027324795.1 Alcanivoracaceae bacterium | reverse complement strand
ACATCTGCTTCACCTACGGTATTGCCATCTTTATCTTTAATAACCACTTTATCGCCAGGCGTGGCTTCGCCTGTAACGGTGGTGTCGGTCAGATTGCCGTTGTCGTCGTAGTTATTGGTAACATCATCGATAACAGGCTTGTCTGGTTTTACTGCTGGTTTTGGGGTGGTTCCTCCTCCACTTGATGAGCTAGAAGCCGCAGCAATCCCACCGCCAAGTAGTAACAACCCCGCCAGTAAAATAGGCCACCAAGGTACGGCGGAGCCCTGGGTGTCATAACCCAGACTTTGATGGCTACTATCGCCATCTTCTAGGTTCCATGGCAATTGAGCTGCTTCACCGCTTTGAGGAACAAAGGGATAAAAATCGCCGCCTTCCGCCATGCCCACTAAAGGAGAGGGGGAGGCAAGTAAAAAATAACCCTCAATGGTGGCGATGGGGGCGGCGGCATCGGGGGCTGTGTACAGCTCTAAATTGTCGCCGTTGCGTTTTGCCACAAGCTCTTCGGGAGCGGCATCTGTGTCTAGGTTTCTCAGTTCGTAGGTAACGTTATCTTGTGCTTGTAATGCCGACGTCTGGCCCTCAATAAGGGTAACTTCTTGGAGAACTTCGTTTTCACTGTGTACTAAAATTTTGATTTCGCTAGCCATAATACCCTCTGCTTTTACAGATGAAGCAGGGCTGTAAGGGAGTGGTAAGCAGCCCTGCTAAAATGTTATTCGTTCGCTTCTTTTGTGCCCCAAAGCTCAATGCTCACACGGCGGTCTGGCTGTAAGCATTTGATCAGTTCTGGGGTGGCGCGTCGGCCTTGGCAATCTTGGGTTACTGGGACTGTGGGCCCCATACCTTGAGTTTCGATTTGGCCTTGCAAGCCCTTACCACGTAAGTAATCCGCTACGGTTTCAGCACGTTCTTCAGACAATTTTTGGTTGTAAGCTTCGCTACCAAGGCGGTCTGTGTGACCCACAACGCGGATAATGTCGATATCAATGTTTTGAGACTGAATATCTGTGGCGAGCCGATCTAAAGTATTGCGGCCAATGAGCCCAGCAAGGCTAGCGCTATCAAAATGGAAGAGGGCATCGGCAGATAATTCCACCTCTTTAATAAGAATGGGTTGAGGCTCCTCGGGTTTGCAGCCTTGCGTTTTTCGGTTAACGAGGTAAGACACATGTTTGGCTTTTTTGAGCTCATCCTTAGCCGTGCTTGAGGCGACGCGCTCTGCATCAAAGTGATTGTCTGTTAACTCCCAAACACGCAGGTATAGGGTTTCACCCGGTTTAGCGGCAAGGTTTAGCGTCAGTGGCTGTGAGTCTCCTTCTCGATGTGAAACCACAAGCTGGTTTGCGCCTTGGCAAATATTGCTGACGAGGTACTGCCCTGGGTTGAGTGCACCTACCACGTGCTCATCTATACGGATGATGGGGCTACCCGATTTGTTTTCTTTATTGCTGCGATATAAGACTAACCGCGCCTCGTTAGGAGGAATTGCGGGTTGTTGTTCAGCTTTATACGGGTGTTTGGGGCCTGTGAGTTCAGGCGTAGCGCACCCTGCAATAGCGAGCAAAGATGCAGCGGTAAAAGTAAGCCCAAGGGATGTTAAGTTTATTTTCATTTTTTTCTCTCGTCACCGCACTACAGCGCTAGCCATGTGAGATGTAAAAATGGTGGTTTTATTGATTTGTCTTATTGTTGTCTTTGTCGCTTTTATGTTAGGCGAAGAAGTCAACAAAAGCCAAGCCAGGTGGAATAAGGATATGTTTATAAAACATAAGTGCACTTTCGTACCAGTTTTTAGTAAAAAAAGTCAAAAATTTATACTTTTCATGGTGTTATCAGTTGTCAGCGGCTACAAATATACGACTCGCAGTATATTAAAGCGAAAAATTGGAATGAGGTATCAGCGGAAGGTATGAGAATTGCATCACACTTTTAGTAATTAGTTATTACTAATGTAGTGGCGCCATAGGGGTAAAAGTGTTGTTGCTTTGTAAAAAAATCTTGCTCTATGGTGTTGTTTCTCTTGGTTTTGCCTGCAAATGCAGTGCCAGCATTTGGCTCCATAACTTTAAGTAGTGATCCATTACCTCTGGGCTTTCTACTAGGTGTAGGTCTAACGCCATCCCTCTTAACAACCATTGAGTGAGTGTCATGGCTTGGCGCACGTTGGTGCCTTCGTGAATGGGTTCTAGGTAATGGTCGGCAGCGTTACCCAAGGTAATATGGCCTGCGGTCCACACTTGCTGCAGCACAAAGGCAAGTTCTTTGTCCCGCTGACTTGCCATCAGTAACTCTTGTAACGCACGGAATTCAGGTTGATAAAATACATGTTTCCACGCGCTATAAATCAAATCATGCAGCCTGTCGTCTGAGGCTTCTAGTTCCTCCATGGCTTTACCCATCTTTAGGTATACCCGTTTTATCATCATTTCGGCGGTGGCTTTCATTAATGCTGCTTTGTTTTCAAAGTGATGCATGGGTGCCCCGCGCGAAACTCCCGCAGTTTGTGTGATACGGCTAACGGTGGTGCCAGCATAACCATCGGCCGCAAGGCATTTAAGCGTGGCGTCTAAGATTCGGCGTTGCATAGCGCTGCTGCGTTCCGCTTGGGAGCGGCGTTTTTTGATAAAGCGGGTGGCCATAATTATTCCAATTGACAAAAAGTAATGGGCATTACACCCCTAAAATTGATTAATCATTGACGCCTTAGGGCGCCTCTATTAAACATGTTGAACGTTCGTATTGTAAATACCTTGTTCATTGCAAGGTGGTGTTTAATTTTTTAGGTAGGATTTTTCATGGCTGAAGTACATGTTCCATCGCCCGTTAACCCAATGATTCCCCGTACTATTTTTAACGAGGATCACGAAGCCTTTCGCGCCACAGTGCGTCGTTTCTTTGAAACTGAAATAGGTCCCTTTTACGAAAAGTGGGAAGAGCAGCAACATATTGACCGTGAACTTTGGAACAAAGCGGGTGAGCTTGGCCTCTTGTGTCCCACCGCGCCTGTGGAGTACGGCGGTTCGGGGGTGGATCGTTTATACAGCATGATCCTTATGGAAGAGCAAGCCCGTGTGGGGGATTCTGCCAGCGGTTTTGCTCTGCACTCCGATATCGTGGCTAATTACATTTTGAACTTTGGTAACGAAGAACAAAAACAAAAATGGCTTCCCAAAATGGCCACAGGTGAAGTGGTAACCGCCATCGCCATGACAGAGCCCGGCACAGGTTCAGATTTACAAAGCATTAAAACCACGGCTAAAGCCGATGGCGATGATTACATCGTGAACGGCTCTAAAATCTTTATCACCAACGGTTACTTGTGCGATATGGCAGTAGTCGCTGTGCGCACAGGCGATTCAGGCAAAGGTGCTCAGGATGTGTCTTTGCTCATTATTGAGGCCGATCGTGAAGGTTTCACCAAGGGTAAGCCGCTGAATAAAGTGGGTATGAAAGGCCAAGATACTTGCGAATTATTTTTCGATAACGTGCGTGTGCCTAAATCCAATCTGCTCGGCATGGAAGGCATGGGCTTTATCATGCTGATGAAAGAGCTGGCTTGGGAACGCATGATGATTGCCATTATTTGTGCGGCTGCAGCGGAGCATGCGCTAGCTCATACGGTGGAATACGTGAAAGAGCGTGAGGTGTTTGGTCGTGCTGTAGCCAAATATCAAAACACGCGCTTTAAATTGGCCGAAATGCGTACCGAAATCCAAATTGCTCGTACCTATGTGGACCGTTGCATGGAGTTGGTGGTAACCAACCAACTCACTCCCGATGCAGCCTGTGCGGCCAAGTACTGGGTGTCTGATTTGCTCAGCAAAGTGGTGGATGAATGTGTGCAGTTGCACGGCGGTTATGGTTTTATGCTTGAGTACCCCATTGCGCGTGCTTATATAGACACCCGTGCTAATCGTATCTATGGAGGTACTAATGAAATTATGAAAGAGTTAATTTCTCGAAGTATGTAAATGTTATTAGCGGCTTCTATGAGCCGCTTTTTTATATCGTTAATAAACGGTGTAAGCAACGGCTGTGTTGTGCATTTATGTTTTTTGCTAGCGTTATAGTTTGCGAACTAACCTGCCTTTCCTTTAATGTTGTCTATTACATATTGTTTACCACATATTTTTTAGACTAAAAGGTGTAAAGGGGTTTATGACAAAGCATTCGGGTGATGAAAAAGGTGAAACTGAGGAACCACTTACACAAAGGCCGCAACAAAGGCCGCAACGAAGGCAACAATTGCGAGAGTCTGCGCGGCGAGTATTTCAAGAAGTTTCTGCACGTAGAAAGGGGCTTGTGCATCCCGCATTAATTCCTGGTATTGGGGTTGAGCGCACCAAATTTGAATTTGGTACCAACCCTCTTGTCTTTGCCATCTCAGGCTTACTTATCCTTGGTGTTATTCTTTGGGCGATTATCGCTCCCCGTACCATTACCATGGTGGGTAATGAGTCCTTGGCTTGGGTCACCAGTAATTTCGGTTGGTTATTTAGTTTGCTGGCTGTGGTGGTGCTGGGGTTCATGCTCATTATAGGTTATGGCCGTTGCGGCGGTGTGCGCTTGGGTGCAGATGATGAGGAGCCTGAGTTCTCCACTGTATCTTGGGTGGCTATGCTGTTTTCCGCGGGAATGGGGATTGGGCTTTTGTTCTTTGGTGCTGCTGAGCCTTTGGCACACTTTAATGCTGTTCCCCACGGGTTCGGTGTGGAGTCTGGTACACCCGATGCGGCTAACGCAGCCATTGCTCAAACTATTTTGCATTGGGGTGTGATTCCCTGGGCGTTTTATTCCTTAGTGGGTGGAGCCATTGCTTATAGCGCTTATCGTCGAGGACGCACCCCGTTAATTTCTGCCATTTTTGAGCCGATTTTTGGCGATAAAATTCAAGGTCCTGTTGGCGCCATCATTGATGTATTCGCTATTGTGGTAACACTGTTTGGTACTGCAGTTTCCTTAGGTTTAGGGGCGGTACAAATTGGCCAAGGGGTGGAAATTGTAAGTGGCGCAGGCAAAGTAGGTAACGCTTTTATTGTTGGCGTTATTGCTGTGCTTACAGTGGCATTTATTATTTCTGCCGTATCCGGCGTTAAGCGCGGTATTCGCTTATTGTCTAATACCAATATGTTGGTAGCTGGCTTCTTAGCCATATTCGTGTTTGTGGCTGGCCCCACTATGTTTATTCTTAACTTCTTACCTGCGGCTTTTCTCTCTTTCTTCAAAGAGTTTTTTATGATGCTGTCGCGTAATGCTAACCAAGGGCCAGAGGTGGCAGATTTCTTATCTGCTTGGACAACGTTTTATTGGGCTTGGTGGATTTCTTGGACGCCTTTTGTGGGCATGTTTATTGCTAAGATTTCCCGCGGCCGTACCTTGCGTGAATTCGTTACCGTGGTAATCATTGTGCCAGCCACTGTGTGCGCCATTTGGTTTATCGTTTTTGGCGGTGCCGCCATGTCCATGGATTTAAGTGGGCTAGCGCTAAGTGACTCTGGCTCCGCAGAAGCCATGCTATTTAATATGCTGAGAAACCTACCCTTGGGTGGGCTCACAGTGATATTAGCCATGGTGTCGATTGTGGTGTTTTTTGTGACCTCAGCGGATTCAGCCTCTATTGTTATGAGCTCCATGACACAGCGCGGTAAACCTGAGCCCACAGCTAACGTCACCATCACTTGGGGTGTTTTATTGGGTGCCACCGCTGCTTCGTTATTATGGGCAGGTGGTGAAAACGCCTTGAATGGCTTGCAATCCATTATGGTGGTATCGGCGTTACCCTTTGCCTTTATCATTATCGGCATGATGATCTCGTGGACCAAAGAACTACGTATGGATCCTTATTTGTTGCGTCGTCAATATGCAAGCGCAGCTATCGCTCAGGGGGTACGGTTAGGTATTGCCGAGCACGGTGATGACTTCGTGTTTGGTGTGAGTGAAGTGCCTGCTGAAGAAGGGGCGGGTGCTTGGCTCGACAGTAAAGATCCTAAGCTGACAGAGTGGTATACAGAAGCCGTAGAGGACGCTGTGGATATTGTAAGTGCGGAAGACGTGTTACGTACTTTAACGCCAGGCAAGATCCAACCCAAAGGGCCAGATCGCCCCGATCTCACCGCCTCTGGTGATGAATCCATGGTGGCAGAGCGACCAGGTGCTAAAAAAGAAGAGTAACCATGAGTTGTTAAGCCGTTAAAAAGGCCGAATCCATTAAGTGGGTTCGGCCTTTTTTTGTTGCCGCCACTGCCTAGGCGAACAACCACTCCAACGTTTAAAAGCGCGCGAAAAAGCGGTTTCGTCGGCATAGCCTAGGCTCAAGGCTAAATCAGTAATGCGCACTTGAGTGTGCAGCAGTTGTTGTTGGGCGTTTTCAAAACGCAGCTCATCTAAAAGCTCGCGAAAGCTGGTGTTTTCAGCTTGGAGTTTAAGTTGCAGTTGGCGTGGGTGAAGCTCAAGCACATTGGCAATTTTATCGAGGCTCGCTTCACCCGTGGCTAGCAAGGATTCAG
>DAHVSB010000087.1 GCA_027324795.1 Alcanivoracaceae bacterium | reverse complement strand
ACAAGCCCCTCTTATTGACCCTAAAGAGTTATACCCAAATTCATGAGCACATTACACGTATACAACACCCTCACAGGCAACAAAGAAGCTTTCACCCCTATTAACCCCGAAAGAGTCACCATGTACGTGTGCGGGCCCACGGTTTATAACTATGTTCACATTGGCAACGCTCGCCCTGTGGTGGCTTTTGATGTGCTCTATCGCCTACTAAAAACCCTTTACCCTAACGTGATTTATGCACGCAATATCACCGATATTGATGACAAAATCATGGCTGCCGCTCAAGAGCAAAATAAAAGCATCGACGCCATTACCACTTACTTTAGCGCCGCTTTTGCTGAAGATATGGCAGCACTGCACGCTCTTGAACCCACCGTCACGCCCCATGCCACCGAGCACGTGGCTGATATGATTGAAATTATTTCTACACTCATAGAGAAGGGTCATGCCTACGAAGCCGAAGGTCATGTGCTCTTTGCCGTAGAAAGCATGAAAGATTATGGGCAATTATCCAAGCGCTCGTTAGAAGACATGCTCGCAGGCGCACGAGTGGACGTGGCGCCTTATAAAAAATACGCAGGCGATTTCGTGCTGTGGAAACCGAGCACCGAAGAACAACCTGGTTGGGATTCCCCTTGGGGCTTTGGCCGTCCTGGCTGGCACATTGAATGCACCGCCATGATAGCCCACCACCTTGGCCCTGAGATCGATATTCATGGCGGCGGGCAAGATTTGATTTTCCCCCACCATGAAAATGAAATAGCCCAAGGCAGTTGCGCCCACGGCACAGGCTATGTGCGCTATTGGATGCACAATGGCTACATCAATATTGATGGCGAAAAAATGTCTAAATCCTTAGGCAACTTCCGCCTTGTGCGCGAGCTACTCAAGCATTATCGTGGTGAAGTGTTACGCTTCGCTCTGTTATCAGCTCACTACCGCTCGCAACTCAACTTTAGTGAAGAGCTGCTCGAACAAGCGGAAGCGAGTTTGAATGGCCTATACCATGCCCTCCAAGGGCGCGACGGCCATGTGGAGCCTACAGCAAATTATACACTGCCCGAAAACCACCCCATTATTGATGCCTTATGCGACGATGTTAATACTCCTGTGGCTATCCGCGTGCTGCACGAACTCGCAGGCCAATTAAACCGAGCCGACAAAGCCGACAAAGCCGCCATCAAAGCTGAGCTTTTAGCCGCAGCGTCTTTGCTAGGCTTGTTGCAGCAAGACCCCAATGAGTGGTTCCAAGGGGGCAACGAAGAAAATGGCTTAACGGCTGAAGCCATTGANGCATTAATTGAAGAGCGTAACGCGGCTAAACAAAACAAAGACTTTGCCCGCGCTGATACCATTCGTGATGAACTTGAAGCACAAGGCATAGTGCTCGAGGACACCCGCGAAGGCACTCGCTGGAGCCGCGCTTAACACCCTAAGCCACCCTAGAGGGTGGCTTTTTTATTGCAGCATTCCCTCCAACTCATTATATTAGCCACCTATGATTAAAAAGCTGCTGCTACAACTTATCCGCTTCTACCAATTTGCTCTAAGCCCCTGGCTTGGCAATCAATGCCGCTTTTACCCCACTTGCTCTGAATACGCCAAAATTGCTATTACTCATCACGGCAGCCTCAAAGGCAGTTGGTTGGCCGCTAAGCGCTTGGGCAAATGTCACCCTTGGCATCCTGGTGGTTTTGATGGCGTGCCCGGTGTACCGCTTAACCTCGATGAGGACGAAGAAGAAAACATTGAGGAATAAACTAGCATTTATCGCCCTAGCCTCTCTTATTCGCTACAATACTCGAGTTTTATGAATTCATTTGGAGCTATCATGCGTCGCTTAACCAGTTTACTTATTCTTGCTCTTACCACTTCTTTTTCCACCGCTGCCTTGGCTAACAACAGTGGCTACGCCGCCTTAGGCTATGCCTTCAGCAAAGTTGAACCTAAAAACAGCAGAAAAGGCGCCAATGTGGATGCCTTACAATTTGGCTTTGGTGGTTGGTTTAATCACCAACAGACCTTCGGTGCGGAAGGCCGCATCGCCTTAGGTATTAACGATGGCAAGTTCACCGACCAAAGTGGCGACAGGCCTAAAACAGAAATCAGCCGTTACTATGGTGGTTATTTCCGCGCTCAATTCCCTAACACTTTGCCTGTGCGTCCCTACGGTTTGCTAGGTGTTACCCGTGTGGAAACCAAAATCAAGCCCAGCAACGGCAGAAACAGCAGCCGTGATTACAACGATGTTTCCCTCGGCTTTGGTGTTGACCTAGACTTAGCGCCTAATATTTTTGTGTTTGCTGAGTACCTACGCGTGAGCGACCGCAGTAGCAAACAAGTGAGCAATTTCACCATTGGTATGGGTGGTCGCTTCTAAATCAGCCAGCATACAGCCATAAAAAAAGCGCTTTAGCTCAACACTAAAGCGCTTTTTATTATCTCAACAATGCCTATGGCAGCGGCAAATAACCACCAGGGACGTTCTTCGTCACAATAGCCACAGCATTATGAGCGTGCAAACTTTCTAGATGATTCACGCGCAGCCAAAAATCTTTGAAGCTTGGCTCCGCATCTAGCACCTTTTGCACCTTACGTGCCGCATCTTCGCAGAACATCAAGTTTTCAGCATTCAAACGCGCAAACTCCTGTTCGTCCTCGCGTTTTACTGCGGTTTGTACTGGCGTCTGCAGTGCATTTTCCACCGTATCAATCAACTCGACAATGGGCAGCGCAGTTACTTTTTCTGTATCAAGCACTACGCGAACCTCAGCAATAGAGCGCTGACTATGGGGTGTGGCAGAAATCCCTTTTTCTTGGGATAACCAAGCCACTGCATCTTCAACACTCACTGCCTCTTGGTTAGCAAAGCGCTCTTTAAACGTATCGCTAATTAATTGACGCGCTAAGGCCGCGGAGCAAGGGCAAGTGGAGGAATAAAACACATCCACATACAGCTCCAAGGTTAAACCTGTGTCGCCCTGAGTAGCGCGCAATCTAGCGGGATAACTTTTCCAGCCAGAGTATTCACTTTTTAGAGCCTTACGTTCCACCAAATAATTAAACTTAAATTCCACAAATGCTTGCGAACTTAAGCCTTCATGAGTCTCTAAAAACTCATCCAATAAAGAAGTCACACTGGCCACGTTAAGTGCTTGTTTGGAAAAAATTTCACCAAGCAATAAATACAAACGCGACATATGAATGCCACGGGAAGCGGCATTCAATAAATTCACATACGCTTGCACAGAAGCATCTACGGTCTGCACATCCTTCGCTGAGCTATCTTGCACTTGCACGGGCAAGTGAATTTCGCTCATGCCCACCCAATCCAGCTCCACAGCGTTGCTCGCTTGAGTGGTAACAGCCACATCCGGCATATCCTTTGATACAGCATTATCTGCGAGTTTCATCAAACTCTCCATTGACTAGATGGTTCTTTCACGAGGATGCGTTACTTGGCAGCAGTATTAACTGCCACAACCATCATTTCTTAAAGTGAGGGATTCTACCAGAACTGCACTAACAAATAGACCTACATTTTGTAGGGATATAGGGCAGTTAAAATGAACAGATACCTTAGTAATTCACTCAACTATAAGCCAATTGAATTCACCTATGAAGTCGAGAGACTTGCTGGTGTTTAACCGTAATTCAAGCACCACGGCAACACCGCTTGGTCATCATTGTTTTGACATCTAAACTTTAGTTCTCTAAACTTTGTGCGAATTCAACGCGATTCTCCTTGGCAACAACTGCCAGAATCGATTTATTTAGCACAAAAGAGGCACAACAATGGCGACACACGAAGATGTACTCATTGCTCTGCGCCGCATTGTGCGTGCCACAGATAGATACTCTCGCCGCTTAAGCAAAGAAGCGGGTTTAACTGCGCCGCAGTTGTTAGTAATGCAAGCCATCGCAAGACACGATGAGCTAACTATGGGCCAGGTAGCCGATGCTGTTTCTTTAAGCCAAGCCACAGTAACTACCATATTAGACCGGCTTGAAAAGCGCGGCCTAGTGGAACGCAAGCGCGGCGAGCAAGATAAACGGCGCGTTTACGCTTATCTCACCACCGCCGGCAAAGAACTATTGTTAAAAGCACCAACACCACTGCAAGTGGAATTTGTGGAGCGTTTTAACCGCCTCGAGAATTGGGAACAGCTACAAATTTTAAGTAGCCTACAGCGCGTGGCTAAAATGATGAAAGCCGAAGAAATCGACGCTTCCCCAGTACTGGATTTAGGCGCCATGGACAGGTCGCAACCCGTTGAGGCATTGAGCCTGGGAAGTGACACTAGCCCCCCTTCACTCACTCACCATCAACCAAAATAAGGACACATTCAAATGTCTGCCGAAGCAACAGAAGGCAACACCGAAACACATATTAAAGCGCAGGGCCCTCAGGTTACCCTGCGCAAACCCGAAAGCAGCGATGGCGCTCGTGTTCACAAACTTATCAGCGAATGCAAGCCCCTCGACGAAAACTCCACTTACTGTAACTTACTACAGTGCACTCACTTCGCAGACACCTGCGTTGCCGCCGAAGATAAGGATGGCAATTTAGTGGGCTTCATTTCCGGTTATATTCCCCCTAAACAGCCGAACGTGCTCTTTATCTGGCAGGTGGCTGTGCATCAATCTGCGCGGGGCTTAGGTTTAGCCAAACGTATGCTCGCCGACATTATTGAGCGCGAAGAATGCGATGACGTGCAATTTATCGAAACCACTATTACCGCCGACAACGAGGCCTCATGGGGTATGTTCCGCAGCTTTGCTTATAGCCGCCGCATGCCCACCGAAGAGTTCATTCTCTTTGATAGCCAAATTCATTTTGCTGGTGAGCACGATGATGAACACCTATTACGCATCGGCCCTTTTAACCGCAACGACGCTTAATTTCACTTTTACTATTGCGAAGGAAATAACATGATTACCCAGATGGAAGAACAAGTTTTTGACCGTATTGAATCGGAAGTACAAAGCTATGCGCGTAACTTCCCCGTTTTATTCAACAAAGCCAAAGGCAGCTATCTTTACGATGAAGATGGCAACGCTTACCTCGATTTTCTCGCGGGTGCTGGCACGCTAAACTATGGCCACAACAACCCCGTACTCAAAGAAAAACTACTCGCCTACTTAAGCGAAGACTACATTGTGCATGGCTTAGATATGCACACAGTGGCCAAGCGCAACTTCTTAAATATGTTTGAAGAAGTGATTCTTAAGCCACGCAACATGGAATATATTATGCAATTTACCGGTCCCACAGGTACTAACGCTGTGGAGGCTGCCTTGAAAATTGCACGTAATATTACTGGCCGCACCAATATCGTTTCATTCACCAATGGTTTCCATGGCGTGACTCTTGGCGCACTCGCCGTGACAGGCAATAGTCACCACCGTGATGCCGCAGGTATTGATTTACCTGGTGCCACCGTAATGCCTTACGACGGTTACATGGGCGACGGCGTTAGCACCGTGGAATACATGGAAAAGCAAATCACTGACTCTTCAAGTGGTGTGGATTTACCCGCTGCTGTAATTGTGGAAACCGTACAAGGTGAAGGCGGTATCAACGCTGCTAGCTTTGAGTGGTTGCAAGAGCTTCAGCAATTCTGCCGCAAGTACGAGATTCTGCTGATTGTGGATGATATCCAAGCGGGCTGTGGTCGTACTGGGACTTTCTTTAGCTTTGATGAAGCCGGTATTCAGCCTGATATTGTTACGCTTTCTAAGTCGTTGAGTGGTTACGGCCTACCCTTCTCGGTGGTGCTAATGAAGCCGGAGCTTGACCAGTGGAAACCAGGCGAGCACAACGGTACTTTCCGCGGCCACAACCCAGCGTTTGTCACCGCTACTGCCGCGCTTGACCACTACTGGAGAGACAAAACCTTCTCCAATGAAGTGAAGAAAAAAGGCGATATTATTGCTCAAGCCTTTGACGCCATCGCCGATAAACATGGCAGCGAATGGTTTACCACCACCGGTCGCGGCATGATGCGCGGTTTAGTGTGCAACAGCGGCAAACTCGCTGATGCTATTACCACTGAAGCGTTCAAGCAAAAGCTTATTATTGAAACCTCAGGTGCTGATAGCCACGTGGTAAAAACCCTTTGTCCACTTACCATTAGCGAAGAAGACTTGCGCAAAGGCTTAGATATTGTTGCTGCCGCCGCAGACAAAGCAGTGGCTGAAGCCAAACAAAAAGGTAACGTGGCGTAATTATTAAGCCCTCTTATGAATGTGGGGCCCAGCGCCCCACTTTTTCATCTAAAATTATTAAGGATTCAAAATGATTGTTCGTACTCTTGAAGAATGCCGCAAAACTGAACGTCGTGTTTTAGCCGAAAATGGTAACTGGGAATCTGTGCGCTTGTCCCTCGCAGATGACAATATGGGATTCTCTTTCCATATCACTACTATCTATGCAGGCACCGAAACCCATATTTGGTACAAGAACCACTTGGAAACCGTTTACTGCATTTCCGGCAACGGCGAAGTGGAAACACTAAAAGATGGTAAGGTTTACAAAATCGAACCCGGCACTGTGTATATTCTCGACCAAAACGACGAGCACTTACTACGCGGTGGCAGCGAAGATATGGTACTTGCCTGTGCGTTTAATCCGCCATTACATGGCACAGAAGTGCACCGTGAAGATGGTTCTTATGCATTAGCAGAGTGATGGGGGCGCGGAACCGCGTAGGTTCCCAGCACCAGGTGTTCTTAAAAACCACTGTGCCAAGCAAGCTTGCATAAATGGTTTCCTTCAGCGAAAACCATGCTGAAGAAAACCATT
>DAHVSB010000086.1 GCA_027324795.1 Alcanivoracaceae bacterium | reverse complement strand
CAATGAGCGCCGCTATCATCACATGGTAATAAGGGCGCATATCCATAAAGATGATTTTTTTCAGCCAGTTTTCTTGGTAAGGCGCTAAAAAATCATCCACACGTTTATCTTTGCGCCCTTTAATAGGACGCGCCATGGCCACACGCTTAGCTTTACTGTGGAGCTCCGCAAAAGGCACAGCATTAGCATGGCTTTCATCGGCAAAACGCAACCACACTTGCTCGGCGTCGGCTTTTTCTACCACGGCCAAGGCGCCACCTTCCAACTCCACAATAAACGGACTGCGCCAATTTATGGATTCGGTGCGGGGCAAAGACGTGAACTCCAAATAAAGCCCAAGTTGCTTAGCAAGTTGCGCCAAATGCACTTCACTCAAGGAGGCAAACTCCCCCTGCAAAGCTGCGCTTTGTGGTGAAACGCTAAGCCCATAATGGCGCGCCACTAAGAGCAAGTACGCCACCCATTCCTGTACGCGTTGCTGATTTTTAGGGTTCATGGTGTCAGATTAACTCCCTGAATTTGTGCATCACCTAGCTCAAACAACCGATGCAACTGGCCCAATTCATGGGCACAAGTTATTCCCATAAGATAGGTGTCGGTATCGATGTTAATACGCTCGAAACGTGTTTGATAAATTTCTTGCTCGGCGTTAAGCAAATCGATTAAGGGCCGCGCGCCAAGCTGTAAATATTGTTGTTGATAAAGCTCGCGAGTCTCAATGCTGAGGATCTCACGCCGCTCAAGCACCTGGCGTTGGTGAGCAAACACCTCCAACTGAGACGCCGAGGTAAAAAGCGCCTCTAAAATACGCTGCCGCTCGCTGAGTATCTCTGATTCGGCAGCCAGGCGGCTAGCATGAGCAAGCTTGCGCTCCGCGCTTAAGGCACCCCCTTGATACAAGGGCATGTTCACATTGAGATAAACACCATACTCGGTTTTATCGGGCGCATCTTGGTTAGACCAATTGGGTGCTTTGACATGATGCGTGAGGGACGGGTCCAAACTAATGGTGGGGCGCATGCGCGCATTGGCTTTGTCCGCAGTGGCCACGGCGCTATCGCGCTCCGCTAGCGCCATGATCAAGCTCGGTGCAGCTTCTAAGCTCTCTTCGGTATAGGCGCAGCTGTTTTGCGTATCTAGCGTTGGTGCATCGCCCACGGCAAGGGCACTATCTTTACCTAGCAGGCTCGCAAGACGGTTTTGCCATAGCAGCTTTTGGTTACGGTATTGCAGTACTTGGGTAAAAGCGCTCTCCACACGACTTTTGCTTTGCGCCACATCCGAGCGCGACGCCGCCCCTTTTAGGTGGCGTTCGCTCACTAGCTCAGTTAAATCGCTAAGGGCTTGGTGCTGCTCCTTAGCCATGCTCTCTAGCCGTTGGAAACGCCATATCTCAAACACAGCTGCACTGGTGTTATGAAGCGTATCTTCTATGGCTTTTAACAACCCCGCTTGCCGGCCTACCACGGCTGCTTTTTCCACCGCCACATCAGCGCGCACCTTGCCAAAATCATAGAGCATTTGTGAAACCGATAACGTGAGTGCTTGGCTATATTTTTGCTCGTCGCGCCGGCCTTGATAACCACTTTGCGCATTGGCACTCACTTGGGGGTAATAGCCCGCCCTTGCTTGGCGCTCGCGCTGGGCCTGCTCTTCCAAACGCGCCTTGGCCGTGGCGATGCTTGGGTGCCACGCCAATGCTTGTTGAATCGCCTCTTCTAACGTGATGGCTTGCTTAAATTCCACTGCCACGGCGGTGGTGACACAACACCACAACGCCACACCTCCAATTAGCCGCCATAGGGCGCTACGAATGCCAACCATACCGCTTCCTTTTTCTTATGTACGGCGTTTATAACGCAAAAAGCCTAGCGAAAGCTAGGCGGGTTAATACTAAATATATCTAAAGTACTTAGCCACCACCGGACCTAGCCATTTTGAATCTACGATAATAATGAGTCGCTTTCCCTCACCGGCCTTTTCGCCAAACGACGCTGCAAGGTGCGTCTATGCATACCAAGGGCACGAGCAGCAGCTGTGATGTTTCCGTCGTTTTCGTTGAGAACACGTTGTATATGCTCCCACTCTAAGCGGCGTAGACTCATGGGCTCGTCGGGGATTTTGACTTCGGTGGGCGGGGCCTCACCAAGGGCGGCGAGTAGGAGCTTCATATCGAGGGGTTTCGTGAGGTAATCATCGGCGCCACGTTTGATGGCTTCCACTGTGGTGGCGATACTGGCGTAGCCAGTGAGGATAAGAATACGCATCTGTGCATTGGCTTGGCGTAGGGGCTCAATTAAATCAAGCCCTGAGCTATCTTCAAGCTTTAAATCCACAATGGCGTAATCGGGCACACCCTGCTCAAGGGCTTGAGGCATGGCGTCAGCGTTAGCCACTACGGTGACGCAAAAACCTTCTCGCGTAAGCACGCGGCTTAGGGTGCGTGAAAAGTAGGGATCATCTTCTATCAGGAGCAGTGGTTTCATGGTGTGTGTCTTAAGGTTGATAAGGGCAACATTAAACGGGTTAATGTGCCTCCTTGGCGTTGCCGGTGCAGGCTAACTTGGCCACCCCAACGGCTGAGCGTGGTGTGAGTAAGCAAAAGGCCAATACCCGAACCTTCTGGTTTAGTACTAAAGGCTACTCGCCCTGCCAATAGCTCAGCCTGCTTATCCATACCCTTGCCTTGATCTATAATATCCAGCATCAAATTATTGGCTTGGCTATAAGCTCGCAAACTCACCGTGGTGTGGCCTGCTGCCACACTTGCATCAGCCGCATTATTAAGCAGGTTAAATAAAGCTTGCGCCAATCCTAATGGCGCGCTGATGCGGGCTTCTGCTATTGGTTCAAGGATTGTGTGCAAAGTGATTTCCGGGCGCATTAACTGCCAACGCTGCGCCACCTCTTCAAGCAGTTGTTCTATGCCCACCACCTCATCGGCGTCGAGGCGCGGGTGGCGTGCGGTTTTTAATAAGGCAGACAAACTCGCTTTGCATTGCTGTACTTGCTGCTTAAGTAAGGCGGCATCTTCCTCTAACTGTGCATCGCCTTTAACGCCTAAAGCCAGCTCATCCGCTAGCAAATCTACAGTGGATAAGGGCGTGCTGAGCTCATGGGCGGCGCTGGCCGCTAATGCCCCCAGTGCTACCACGTGCTCATTGCGCAGCTTATCTTCACGCGCCTTGGTGATCATGGCGTCGCGGCGGCGAATATTATCTGCGAGCAAAGCAAACAAGCCCGCTAATAGGGCAGCGCTCAAGACAAAATTCACCCACATTCCTATAACGTGTAAATCAAAATCTGTAACAAGATGGTGCTCTATAGGAGGGAGTGGCACGTAAAACCACAACAAGAAAGTGTAAGCACTGATACTTAATAAAGTGACCAATAGGCTGAAGGCCAGTCGCAAACTAATGGCGGCCAAAGCAATGGGAACTAAAAAGGCAGACACAAAGGCGTTGGAGGAACCACCTGCATGATAAAGCAGCCAGGTCAGCACTAAAATATCTACGCTAAGCTGCAAACTCACTTCGAGCTCGGTGATTGGCCAAGGGCGCTTAAGCCGCCACCCTAGTAACACAGCAGCAACCGTTAAAAAAGCCACACCCCACAGCAAAGAAGCCAGAGGCACAGCTAATCCTAGTCCTTGCGACACCACCAACAACACCGTCACTTGCGCCAAAATGGCTAGCACACGCAGCCCCATCACTGCATGCAAGGTGTGCTGGGGAGTTAAGCGTAAATCAAAATGCAAAGCCATAGACATGAATCGTTAACTAGTGAAACCGTTGATAAACCAATAGCCGCCCTTTATAAGGTGGTTTTTCACCCACTGAAAACGGTACACGGCGCTCATCAAGCTCAAAGCCTAATTCAGCCATACAACGGCTAAAACGATTACGGTAGCCTCGCCCTGGGCAGCTGATAAGCACCTTCGCAGAAGGGTTGGCAAGTTGCTCTACAATGCCCGCTAGCAGTTCAGCATGGTTAGGTTCGTACAATAAATCACTGCCGATGATCAAATCAAACCGCTCGCGCTCTGGGCCCACATCGCTCCAGGGCAAATCCATATAGGGAATAATAGGCAAGTTATTAAGCGTCGCGTTGTAGTTTAGAAACTCTTCACTTAAAGGGTGGTGATCACTAGCAGTAATATCAGCGCCACGGTACTGCAGCACCAGGCTCGGTAATCCTAAACCACACCCCAACTCAAGCACACGGCGCCCTCTTAAATCGATATATTTCACCGCTTCTGCTAGCACTTGGCTGGCAGGCCACAGCTGGCCAAACATGCTCCAGCTAGCATCACAAATACCCGCTTGCTCGGCCACTCCATCAGGATCGTGAAACTGCATGCGATCACTTAGCGCCCTTATTCGGCCTTTAAAAGCGCCCACTTCCACATCGAGTTTACGAACCTGATAACCTAGCATAGCTTCTCCAATTCAGCTTAGATGCTGATCACCATAGCTCTTTTTAGAGAATTAATCCGATTTACTTGGCCGCCTATGGCGCTTATTGCCCGAGCGTATTGGTAATAGCTCTCAATTACCGCGATAATTTTCGCCCCTCCTTGTTGTTACAGGTTGTTCATGTCTAAAACACACACCCAAAGCGTTGGCATTATTTTATTGCTCGCTTTTTTGGCCGCCATCGGGCCCTTATCCATTGATACCTACTTGCCGAGCTTGCCGGCTATCGCCGCAGATTTTGGCGCCAACTCTTCCGCCGCACAGCAAAGCGTAACAGCTTTCTTTGTGGGCATTGCTGCGGGCCAATTAATTGCTGGCCCCCTTTCTGATCGCTATGGCCGCCGCCCCATTTTGCTCATTGGTTTTAGCTTGTTTTTTATCACCTGTATCGCCTGTGCCTTGGCGCCCAATATTGAAACACTCATTTATGCGCGCTTATTGCAGGGGCTTTCTGCGGCGGTGTCTCCCGCTGCGGGGCGTGCCATGGTGCGCGATATTTGGGAGGGCAACGAAGCCGCTCGCGCCATGTCGTATATCACCATGGCCATGGTAGTAGCACCCTTATTGGCACCCATGATTGGCGGCGTGATTATGTCGTATTGGGAATGGCGTACTATTTTTTGGTTCTTGTTAGCCTTTGCCGCCCTCGCCCTTGCCTTGGTACTCATTCGCCTGCCTGAAACCAATGGCCCAGAAAAGCGCGGCGATGTGCGGCTGCCAGACTACTTTCGCGCCTATGGGCGAGTGCTCAGTGAGCAACAAAGTTGGGCGTATTTGTTGTGTGGCGGTTTTTCCTTGGCCACCATGTTCGCCTATATCACGGGCTCACCCTTTGTTTATATCGAAATTTTTAATGTACCCGAGGCCTATTTTGGGTTTTTCTTTGGCTTAAACGTGGTGGGGCTGTTTCTTGGCAACTTAATAAATGCGCGACTGGTCACCCGTTTCGGTTACCTCACCATGTTGGTGGCGGGGGTGACCACCACGTTGATTGGCGCCCTGCTGCTATTATTCACCAGCTATTTTGCTATAGGTGGCATAGTGGCAGTGGTGATTGGCCTCTTTATCGCAGTGGCGCCCGCCAGCATGGTGGGCTCCAACAGCACTGTGGGTTTGATGAATAAATTCCCCCGTAACGCAGGGGCCGCCATGGGCGTATTTGGTGTGGCACAATTTGGCTTAGGCGCCGCCGCTAGCTTCTTGGTGGGCGTATTTTATACCGGCACGCCAGTGGCCATGGCATTAGCAATGGCAATTACCGCTGCCTGTTCGTTTTTGGCCATGCTGTGGTTGGTACAAATCCACCGCCAAGCGAAGGCTTAAGGCTTTCAGCCATTCACTTTTGATACAGCACAACGGCATAATGCGCCCCAACATAAGTAAGGAAGGGCGCATGCACGTACTCATTATTCTTAACCCCACTTCGGGCTCTGCAAAACCACAAACGATTTACCAGATGCGGCAGGCCTTACTTGCCGCAGGCGTAGAAGTTACCCTCTACACCACCACAGCAGCAGGCGACGCTACCCGCTATTTGCAAAACTACTCAGCACCGCTTGATGTTGTAGCGGTGGCCGGTGGCGATGGAACTCTTAACGAAGTGGTAAACGGGCTCGCGGGCCACCCCAATGACAGTTTTCGTTTAGCGTTGATCCCCATGGGCACCACCAACGTATTAGCCTATGAGCTGGGCATTAAACGCAAAAACGCAATCGCTACCCTTCTTAATGGCAAAGAGAAGCTAATCTACCCAAGCCACCTTAACGGCAACCGTTTTTTACTAATGGCAGGTATTGGCTACGATGCATGGGTGGTGGATCGGGTAAACCCCAACCTTAAACGCCGCATGGGCAAGCTCGCGTATGTGGTATCGATGTTAAAGCAGCTCCCCAATTTTGGCCGTAAGCTATACCGCCTTCGTATCGATGGCACAAGCTACAGCGCCTACTCGGCTATTATCACTAACGGGCGCTTTTATGGCGGTTCGTTTTTACTTTCCCGACAAGCCAATCTCAGCACTAACACGATGCAAGTATTGATGCTCAACGGCAAACACATGGGCAGCCTGTTATTAAGCTTACTTGGTTTGCCCTTTGGGCTAATGGAGAAAATGCCAGGCGTAGTATCCGTTCCTGGACAACAAATAGAAGTGGAAATGCTTAACAGCGTTACACAAGAGCCCGTACAAGCCGATGGCGATATACGCGGCCAATTACCAGCAACTATCACCATGGAAACATCACCATTGCGGGTGCTAGTACCTTAATTATTAAGCAATAAAAAAGCCCGCTAGTGGTTAGCTAGCGGGCTTTTTGGTTAGGACCGTTTATTTGTTCACTTTGAACAGCTCTGGTCTATCTTTGCCTTCCACATCAAGGAAACCGGCTAGGCCTTTCTCCATACGGGAGAGGGCATGGT
>DAHVSB010000085.1 GCA_027324795.1 Alcanivoracaceae bacterium | reverse complement strand
TACGCCAGAGCATTTGATTCCTGTGGGCGAAGCGGTACTCGGGATCCAGCGCGATCATGGTAACCGTGAGGACCGTAAACAAGCGCGCTTTAAATACACAGTGGACCGCCTTGGCTTAGATTGGATTGAGGCTGAGGTGAACAAGCGCGCAGGTATTACCTTAGCACCAGCACGGGATTATACCTTCACTCAAAACGGCGATCGCTATGGTTGGATTGAGCAGCAAGACGGCCGCTGGCAGTTAACTGTGTTTGTGGAAAACGGCCGTTTGTTGCCTAAACACCGCGAAGGTATCAACCAAATTGTAGCCAACTACGCTGGTGATATTCGCCTCACCACCAACCAGAACCTCATTGTGGCTGGCGTAGCAGCTGAGCACCGCGAAGCGGTGGATGCCTTGATTGAGGCCAGTGACTTGGGTAGCAAAACCACCTCTGCCATTCGCTTGAATGCCATGGCCTGTGTGGCCTTACCCACCTGTGGCTTGGCCATGGCGGAATCCGAGCGCTATTTGCCGAGCTTGCTCACCCAAATCGAGGCCTTGGCGGAGCGTCACGGCATTCAAGAGGAACCTATCACCATTCGTATGACGGGTTGCCCCAACGGCTGTGCGCGTCCCTTCTTATCAGAGATTGGTTTTGTGGGCCGTGCCCCCGGGCGCTACAACATGTACCTTGGTGCCGCCTTTGATGGCAGTCGCTTGAATAAGCTGTACCTAGATAACGTGGATGAAGCCGCCATTCTCACCGCCGTGGATGAACTCTTTGGCCGTTATAGCCAAGAGCGCGAGAGCGGTGAGCATTTTGGTGATTTCTTGGTGCGCGTGGGCGTAGTGGAAGGTGTTAACCATGGCAGCGAAGTGCATCGGGAGGCACAAGCATGAGCCAGCTAGACCTTGCTCAGGCTAACCACACCTTAGCAGCGCTAGATGCCCATGGCCGTGTGGCTTGGGCATTGGAGCACCTGCCCGGTAAGCATGTCCTTAGTTCCAGCTTTGGGGTGCAAGCAGCATTAATGCTGCATTTGGTGAACGAGGTGGCTCCCGGTATCCCTGTGGTGTTTGTGGACACGGGGTACCACTTCCCCGAAACCTACCATTTTGTGGATGCGCTCACGGATAAGCTAAATCTTAACTTGAAAGTGTATGGGCCCAAGCTTTCTGCCGCCTGGCAAGAAGCCCGTTACGGCAAACGTTGGGAGCAAGGGCAAGAAGCCATTGCCGCCTACAACCAAGAAGCCAAGGTAGAGCCCATGCAGCGCGCCTTGGCGGAGCTTGAGGCAAGCACTTGGTTTTCAGGGCTCAGGCGCAGCCAATCTCAAAGCCGCGCGGCTCTGGATGTGGTGATGCCGCAATGGCAGCGCTTAAAAGTGCACCCCGTGGCGGAGTGGAGCGATAAAGATGTGTACCACTACCTCACGCAACACGGGCTGCCTTACCACCCTTTGTATGAGGAAGGTTATATCAGCATTGGGGATTGGCATACCACTCGGGCGTTAAAAGACATTGAAAACGAAGAAGAAGCGCGCTTTTTTGGTTTAATGCGCGAGTGTGGCTTGCACGATTTACCCGAACCCAATTCACATTCATAACCGGTTTGGCCACCCCAGGCCGGTTTGCCATAAGGAAATACCATGACCTTAAGCACTGAAAGAAAGACCCATTTAAAACAACTGGAGGCGGAATCCATTCACATTATCCGTGAGGTGGCCGCTGAGTTTGAAAACCCCGTAATGCTGTATTCCATTGGCAAGGATTCCACCGTGATGTTGCATTTGGCCATGAAGGCCTTTGCCCCCGGTAAGCCGCCTTTTCCTTTGTTGCACGTGGATACCAACTGGAAGTTTAAGCAAATGATAAGTTTTCGCGATAAAACCGTGGAACGCTTAGGGCTGAAATTACTGGTGCACACCAACCCCGAGGGGCTTGAGCAAAACATAGGGCCCTTCACCCACGGCAGTGCCAAACACACGGATGTGATGAAAACCGAAGGGCTTAAGCAGGCCTTAAACAAGTACGGCTTTGATGCCGCTTTTGGTGCTCGCCGCGATGAAGAAAAATCCCGTGCTAAAGAGCGTATTTACTCTTTCCGCGATAGGCACCACCGTTGGGACCCGCGCAACCAGCGCCCCGAGCTGTGGAACCTGTACAACAGCCGCGTAGAGAAGGGCGAAAGTATTCGCGTGTTTCCTCTTTCTAACTGGACGGAATTGGATATTTGGCAATACATCTATTTAGAAAACCTCGACATAGTGCCTTTGTATTTTGCCGCCGAAAGACCTGTGGTGGAGCGCGACGGCGTGCTGATTATGGTGGACGATGAACGCATGCCCCTAGAACCCGGTGAAACCCCGCAGCTGAAAAAAGTGCGTTTTCGCACCTTGGGCTGTTACCCCCTCACGGGGGCGGTGGAATCCAACGCCACCACCTTACCGGAAATTATCCAAGAAATGCTATTAACCCGCACTTCAGAGCGCCAGGGCCGTGTGATTGACCACGATGGCGCTGCATCCATGGAACAGAAAAAACGCGAAGGTTATTTTTAGGAGGGCGCATGTCACATTCTTCTTCATTAATAGAGGCGGATATTCACGCTTATTTGCAGCAGCATGAAAATAAAGACCTGCTGCGTTTGCTTACCTGCGGCAGCGTGGATGATGGTAAATCCACCCTCATTGGCCGTTTATTGTTTGATTCACAACTGGTGTACGAAGACCATTTAGCCGCCTTGCACCGCGATAGCGAGCGCTTGGGTAATGCCGGCGATGCCTTGGATTTAGCCTTGTTGGTGGATGGCCTTGCCTCGGAGCGTGAGCAGGGCATTACCATTGATGTGGCTTATCGGTATTTTTCCACGGATAAGCGCAAGTTTATTATTGCTGATACCCCGGGGCATGAGCAGTACACCCGCAACATGGCCACGGGAGCTTCCACAGCGCAGCTGGCCATTGTGATGGTGGATGCCCGCAAGGGCGTGTTAGCGCAAACCCGCCGCCATAGCTTTATTTGCAGCTTGCTTGGCATTCGCAACATTGTGGTGGCTATTAATAAAATGGATTTGGTGAATTACGATGCCGCTGTGTTTGAGCAAATCAAAGCGGATTATGAGCGTGTGACCGCCGGCTTAAATTTGGCTAATGTGTTTTTTGTGCCCGTGTCGGCCTTGAATGGCGACAATGTGGTGAATGCCAGCCACGAGATGCCATGGTACCAGGGCCAGAGCTTGCTAGAGATTTTAGAAACCGTGGAAGTGCACGGCCAAGAGAACCTCACTGAGCTGCGCTTCCCAGTGCAATATGTGAACCGTCCTAATATTGATTTTCGTGGTTATTGCGGCACCTTAGCCAGTGGTGTGTTGCGCCCTGGGGATGCGGTTACCGTATTGCCTTCAGGGGTAAGTTCCAAGATCAAAGCCATTCATGTGTATGAGGGTGAGATTCCTGCCGCTTATCCTGGGGATGCCATTACCGTTACTTTAGAGGACGAAGTGGATATTTCCCGTGGGGATACCTTAGTGCACAGCCATGCAGTGCCCACCACGGGGCAGCATTTTAACGCCCATTTGGTGTGGCTGCATGAAAACGCCCTCGTGC
The DNA here is from genome assembly GCA_027324795.1 of Alcanivoracaceae bacterium. Classification (GTDB taxonomy): domain Bacteria; phylum Pseudomonadota; class Gammaproteobacteria; order Pseudomonadales; family Alcanivoracaceae; genus CALEAR01. The sequence goes on along the minus strand of DAHVSB010000085.1, from coordinate 3,403 downwards.
CCGGGCGCGAATACTTGATTAAGCTTGGCACCCGCACCACACAAGCGGTGGTGCGCAAGGTGCATGAGGAAATCAACATTAACGAGCTCACCCGCCAAGCGGTGGAGCCAGGGCAAGGCTTAGCCCTTAATGCCATTGGCCGTTGCGAGCTAGAAGCGGTGGAGCCCTTGATTTTGGAACCTTACCAAGATCACCCTGCCACAGGTGCCTTTGTGCTCATCGACCGTTTAAGCAACCTTACGGTGGCGGCGGGGATGGTGGAGGAGCGCATTAGCCGCGAAGCCACCAATGTGCGCTGGCACGAACACACCGTTACCGCTGCCCAGCGGGCTGCCCTCAAGCAGCAAAAGCCTTGCTTGCTGTGGTTCACTGGTTTAAGCGGCTCGGGTAAATCCACCCTGGCTAATGCCTTAGATGTGGCCCTCACCGAGCGTGGCTACCACACCTATTTGCTCGATGGCGATAACGTACGCCACGGCCTATGCAGTGATTTAGGGTTTAGCGAACAGCACCGCGAGGAAAATATTCGTCGCGTGGGCGAGGTGAGCCGCTTGTTCACTGATGCGGGATTAATTGTGCTGAGCGCCTTTATTTCCCCCTTTGCAAGTGATCGCGACACAGTGCGACGCTTGTTCCCCGAGGGTGAGTTTATTGAAGTGTTTGTGGATACCCCCCTTGAGGTATGCGAAGCACGAGACCCCAAAGGGCTTTACCAGAAAGCCCGTGCGGGCGAAATTCGCGATTTCACTGGCATCGACTCGCCTTATGAGGCGCCACAAAAACCGCAAATTCACCTCACTACGGAAGGGCAAAGTATCACCGATAATGTACAAGCCTTATTAGAGTACCTGCGCGAACACGGTATAACGGCTTGAGTTAAAGCCCGCGGAGCATACCGCGGGCTATTCCTCTCGACACAATTCTAGACACAATGCCAACCCCATAGGGTAGAATGCAGGCTTTGCATTGTTGGTGAGGTTGGCTGTGTTTTCACGATTTTCTCTCTTATTGGCTTGTGTTTGGGCTTCACTGGCGGCACCTGCGTTAGCGGATGGCAGCCGTGGTCAAGCCACACAAACATTAGTGCTTGAACGTGAGCACATTGAGCAAATGCCAGCACGCAATTTGGCGGATGTCATCGACACAGTGGCTGGAGTGCAGATACAGCGGGCCTATGGTTTGGGCGACAGCGCCATAGTGGGCAATCACTATGGTGTCGGTGGCTTTGGTGTTCAACAGCCCCTCGTGTTATTGAATGGTCGCCGTTTGGATTTCTCTCACGGCGGAATTCAGGGGCTTAATAGCATTGCATTGCAAAGTGTTGAGCGTGTGGAAATATTGCCTTTTACGGGAGCGGCGTTGTATGGCCAAGGTGCTAAAGGGGCTGTGGTCAACGTAATTACACGCACCGCCAAGCAAGACCAGGATGCCGCACAAATTGCCTTAGAAGGGGGCAGCTATCACACGCGTAAGGGCAGCCTTTGGGCCAGTACTCATCAGGGCAATACCGGATTGTTTAGTGCTGCGGAAATTAATGCCTCTCGCGGCTATCGCCACGATAACGATTTGCGCCAGCACAAAGGCTATATTGACCTACGCCACCAGCTTGATCAGAGCACCCTTTATTTAAGCTTTCATGGTAACTCTGAAACGCTCGACACGGTGGGCGCTTTGCCTACCACCACGCACAACCCTAAAACCCAAGGTAATAACCTAGGCGTGCACAAACGCGATACCTTTCAGTTAATGCCAGGCGTGGTGTGGCATTTTGCACACGCGGATGTCTATCTCGAAGGCAGTGTGTTTGGTTACGACAGAGAGCAGTTGGATGTTACCCAAGCCATATACCGCGAGGTAGAAACCAAGGGGTATAGTGTGACCCCTCGGTTAGCCGGGCGCTTGAACACGGGCCCGTTGCACCATGATTGGACCTTGGGCTGGGACTTGTACCAAGTGCGTTATCAGGATAAAAGCCAGCCACTTACAATGCGAGCTGAGCACAATCAAGCGGGTGTCTATGGCCAATTGCGCACACAGTTTACCCCTTGGTTGGCCGCCACAATGGCAGCGCGACACGAAAAGGTGCGCCAGCAAGATTGGCAGGGCAACGGCTATGAGTCCCAAGAGGTGGCGCAATATGAGGGTGGCGTTGAATTTCAACTGGCAGAGCCCTTGAGTTTGGCTTTCGATGCTGCCAGAACAGAAGAAGTGGCGCCTCTGTTGCTCGGCGCGCAACCGCAACTCACCGCAGAAACGGGCCGTTTATATAGCGGTACCTTGGCGTGGCGGCACCAACGCCAACATTCAGCCATTAGCTATTGGTATGGCGAACGTGAGTATGCGTTGTTTTATGATGCTGCCAACAACACCATGGATAACTGGGACGACAAAATCGGCCACAGTGGTTTCAGTTTAAATAGCCGCTGGCGCTTAGATGAAGGCGTGTGGCTCACCCTAAATGCGAGCTTTCAGAAAGCCACTTTCAAGGAAGGTGTGTATAAAGGCAACGTCGTGCCCAATGCGCCACGACGCACCGGGTATGCACAGCTGAATTGGCGAGCGTTGGAATGGTTGGATATTGCGTTTGCGCAACGTTATTACGGCACGCGCTTTTATGCCAATGACCCAGCCCAACAGCATCCACGTCAACGCGGTTATAACTGGAGCGATATTACCGCCACCGCCCGCTGGCAACGCTTAGATTTCACAGTAGGCGTGTATAACTTACAGGATCGGAACGCTTATGATGTGGGCTTTGTGGATATAAATAATGATACCCAACGCTACCCTTTACCTGGCCGTCATGTGATGATTGGTGTGAGCGCTACATTGTAATTACGCTACTATAGAGAAGATGCTATGGCTAAGATAACCGGATTTATTCGCCAACGTTTTTTGCGCTTTCGCCGAGAAGTGGTGGTGCTGTGGTTCGCTTTTCGCCACCCCGATACACCGCTTCATTTAAAAATAGCCAGTGTGTTTTTGGCAGTGTATTTGCTTAGCCCTATTGATCTGATTCCTATTTTTGTTCCTATCCTTGGCTTGCTCGACGACCTTGTTATCGTTCCTTTTGGCGTAAGCCAAGTGGTGAAACGCTTGCCCGCAGATGTGCTTGAACAAACAGAAAACGATGCCAGTCGTTGGATTAAGCGCTATGTTAAACGTCCCTTGCTAGCCCTAGCAGTGGTTGTCGCCGGACTCGTGACGTTTTGGGGGCTGATTATTTATTGGCTTTTCTTCTAAAGAGCGCTATAGCCGCTGTGGTTGCCCTCATGCCGGGCAGGCAGCAGCTCTCATGCCGAGGGGCAAGCTGCCCTTGTGCCGGGCGGGCACCACGCAACGGGTTCTAAATTACTTCCATCGCAAGCACGCACTGCGAAATGACTTTTTGTCTGCGAACCCC
>DAHVSB010000084.1 GCA_027324795.1 Alcanivoracaceae bacterium | reverse complement strand
CAAGCTGACGCAGGTATTTTTCTGCCCGTTCCTTGGCGAGTGCTTTGGGAATACCGTAAAAACCCGCTTGGGTCACCACGATATCAAACACTTTTTCAAACTGATTAAAGTTAAATTCTTGCGGCACTATGCCTATTTTCTTTTTCGCTTTAGTGCGTTGTGCATCAAGGTCTAAGCCAAACACCTCTACCTTGCCCGAGGTTTTGTTCACTAACGAACTTACAATGCCGATGGTGGTGGATTTACCAGCGCCATTAGGGCCAAGCAGTGCAAAAAAATCGCCCTGCTTCACTTCTAAATCGATACCTTTTAAGGCTTGCATACCGTTTTTATAAGTTTTGGTTAGCTGCTGAATGGATAAAGCAATCAAACTGAGCTCCCGTTAAGTAATAGAGATGAGTGAGCCACTAAGTGGCTACCATCGGGGTGAAATTCAAGAGGTGTAACGCCCTGCTCGCCGCGCCAAATCCAATGTAGCCCCCGTGGGCTAAACCAACACCAGAGCCCTTCTAGCATCCAGGGCCAGTCGCTGGGTTGAATGTGTTGTTTGCCAAGCAGCGCCGAAACAAAAGCAGCGAGAATGGTATCGTGGGTCACGTGCACTGCCACAGTGTCCTTGCTGCCATGATGGTGATACAAGTAGGTGGCCAGTTTAGACAATCCTGCTGCTGGCGTCAGTACACCGGGCACCCTATCGCTGAGATAGGTATTAATAAAACCACGAGCTCCTAACCGAAAAAAATGCGGCCCGGCTAAATTAATATCGGTAACAAAACACCCAGGCTCCACCAACACAGTGGTTTTTTCTGGGGGCAAAATAAGAGTGGAAGTTTTCGCTTCCGTAGAGCCTGCCAACATATATTCAGCGGTTTCCACGCAACGCCCAATGGGGCTGGTGTACAGCGCTCCAAAAGGCCTTTCGATATGTTGACCCCATGTGTAGGCAAGTTCGCGCCCCTCATCAGTGAGAGGTACGCTGCCATCAGCGAATTGATTATCAGGTTGCTCGCGAATTGAATGGCGTGTTAACAAATGCACTGGTGCATCCTTTGGCAACAGTGCTTGTGATGCCAACAAAGCGGGATGCAATTGCTTCATTGTTTTACCTCTATAAAAATCCGATGTGGTTATAATGCCACGTATAACGGTTATAAGCTGTTATTCTTGGCTAGCCCACTTAACACAATGTTATTTCGTTGATTTTTCCACCACTTTCTTCTGCAGAGTTCAAAAATTCAGCACTCAGTACACTTTTATCTGTTTTAATCAAAAAGAGGGTTGACGACCACCCGCTTATTGGGAATAATGCGCGCCACTGACACGATGAGCACAACAGCTCAACAAGGTTCAGTATGCACCCGTAGCTCAGTTGGATAGAGCGTCTGGCTACGAACCAGAAGGTCGGAGGTTCGAATCCTTCCGGGTGTACCACACAGTAAAGGGCTGCTAAATTTAGCAGCCCTTTTTTTATTGCCTATATTTTACTGCCTAGCTTTTACTGCGACTCCATAACCATGATGCGTATTCTTTTTACTCTAATAATCTGCTGCCTCAGCCTTAACGCCTTAGCTGCGCCCGCTCACTTTCAAGAAGCCAAGAAAGAACTACGCCATAAGGTGTACCACGACCGTAACACCCAAGGCGACGCCTATTGCGGCTGCAACTGGGAATGGGTGGGAGCCACCGGTGGTCGTGTGGATTTAGCGGGTTGCGGCTATGAAATTCGCGCCCAGCGTGTGCGCGCCGAGCGCATTGAATGGGAACATGTGGTACCTGCTTCTCAGCTCGGTAGGCAGCGCCAGTGTTGGCAAGAAGGCGGGCGTAAAAACTGCACCCACAATGACCCAGTATTTTCTGTCATGGAAGCCGATATGCACAATCTCACGCCCGTGGTGGGTGAGATAAACGCCGACCGCTCCAATTATAATTTTGGCGCCTTGCCCAAAGGCAAACCGCAATACGGCGCCTGTGATTTCCAAGTGGATTTCAGCCAACGCACCGCTCAACCTCCTGCCAGTTTTCGTGGCGCAGCGGCACGCATTTATTTTTATATGGCCGACCGCTACGACTTAAACTTAAGTCGCCAACAGCAGCAGCTATTTATGGCCTGGCACAAACAATACCCTGTCTCAAGCTGGGAGCGCGAGAGAGACCAACGCATTGCCGCCATCATGGGGCACCACAATCCTTTTGTTACGGGCGATAAAGTGTGGAAACTCGGCCACAAAAACAGCCGTGAGGGTTTGGTGAGTGATATTCCCGCTACCCATCCAAGCCAACAAACCACAGGCCCAGTGCATGGCAACCGCAACAGCAAGATATATCACTTACCCGTTGGCTGCCCAAGCTACAACGCCATGAGTGAGAAAAACAAAGTGCTATTTAGCAACGAGGAAAAAGCACGCCAAGCCGGTTATCGCAAGGCCGGCAACTGCCGCTAAATAAACTGCCAACCCAAGCCGCGGTAGGTTTGGGCATTGCCCACACATTTGTTTCCGCGTACCAAGAGTACCTGATTGAAGCGCTCAAGCAACTCGCCCGCTTTGGCATGACGGAAAAACACCTGTTCCCCCACTGGCGGTAATTGTTCTCCTGTCAGGGGCGTTTGCACTTCGCCGGCGCCTTCGTTATCAATAAATTTAAGCCCTTGAGGCCACACGGGCACAGGCAATTTGTCCTTACCCGCCGCACCAGACGCCACATAACCACCACCTAAACAAGTAACCACCTCGGGGGATGGCTGTCGGCAGACTTCTAGCACAAACAATAGCGCCGCTTGATGTTTAAAGGCACGGTAGTTATCAAACAGGGTCGGAGAATAAAGCCCACTGCCCGCGGCCACTTCTGTGACTGATGTATCTTGAATGGTGCTTTCAAGACTGCCTGTGCCGCCACCGTTCACCAATGTTAACTCAGCACCTGCATCTTTTAGTGCCGTCACAATGGCCTGGCGCCGTTGATGCAACTGTTTAATGGAACGCTGCTTTAAATAGTGGATGAGGTGGTTTTTAGCACCCTGTCCCGGCACTTTATCGGGGACCCCCGCCACTTGGGCCTCATAGCCCATCACGCCGGTTAGGCGCACATGGGTATTAACCGCAATGGTTTGGTATAGCGCCAAAGCGGTTTCCACTGTGCGCACGGGTGAGCGATACACGCCAAAGTTTAGTTTGGGTAAATGCATGGACATATCCACATCCATGCACAAGGGCACCACCACATTATTGTTACGCGCAATATCCGCAATAATAGCCACTTGCTGCGGGCTATCCACCATCAAAGTGATATCTCCGCCCCTCGCTATTTGTTGGCACACAGTGTTTAACACGTGGGCATCTGTGGTGGGATACGCTACTAATAAGTCCGTAAACCCTTGCTGAGCTAGCACCACGGCCTCTAGGCCGTGAAAGCACAACAGCCCTTGAAATTGTTCACTAAATTCCAACGCATAGCGGAGCAAATCTGGACAGCGCACGGATTTACTGGCCACACGAATGGGCATGCTCCGAGCACGTTTTAGCAAGGCCGCCAAATTAGCATCAAAGGCATCCATATCCACAAAGGCCTGCGGCTTGGCATAGTTAGCTAGGGCTTGGGTATAAGCGTTAAACATTGCATCCATGGCTATTCCTTGGGGAAACGAGGTGCTTGGGCTTGTTTTTCTAGCTTGGTACCCGTAGTGGCAAAGTTCACAAAACTCTTTATACCGCCAAGCATGGCGCTAATTAGCTGCTCAAATAGCGCATATTTTTCACGGGTATAAGGAAACCAATTGGCTTCAATTTTGCTACTTTGTTTATCGATTAGCACAGCCTTTGAACGAGCCATGGCACGCAAACCTTCCACGCCTTTGACCCGTCCAGCGCCTGATTCACCCACCCCGCCAAAGGGCAAAGCGGGATTACCCTCGGTGAGCATCACATTATTAATACTCACTGCACCGCAGCGAATCGCCTGTGCCACGCGGCGCGCCCGCTGAATATCCTTGCTCCACACACTGGCACTCAGAGCAAAGTCGCTGCTGTTTACCGCTGTTAGCACCTCATCTTCCGTATCAAAGGGCAACACAACCAACACAGGGCCAAAGGTCTCTTCCTGCATAATAAGCATGTCATCGGTGACCTCAGTGACCAGTGCTGGAGTGAGCAAGGGTTTATCGCCCTCTACCAATACTTCACCACCTATCACCTCGGCACCTTTGGCTTTTGCATCTTTGAGGTGCTTAACAATAATTTCGTGTTGGAATGGCGTGGTAATAGCCCCTAAATCTGCATCGCCTTGGTCATCACTAGCCACCACTAGCTGCGCCAGCATACGCTTCATGGTATTCAGCATTTGCGGGTAAATGCTGCGTTGAACGTAAAGCTTTTCCACCGCAGTACAAGATTGCCCAGCATTCGTTAAACCGCCCCACAAGGCACCCGCTGCAGTGCGTTCAATATTCACATCCTCAAACACCACCATGGCGTCTTTACCGCCAAGCTCTAAATCCACAGGTACTAATAATTGCGCTGCGGTGGTGGCAATTTTGCGCCCCGTGGCAGCACTGCCCGTGAAGCTAATATAATCTGGTTTGGCCGCCACCAGTTCTGCACCAAGCGCTCCATCGCCATAAGCTACGGTCAGGGCGCGGCTTAATAAGGGTAAGCCTGCCACCGTTTTTTCAAACAAACCTCGCATCAAGGTGTACTCAGAAGGCTTTAATACAATGCTATTACCCGCAGCAAACGCCGCAGCAATAGTAGTGGCAGCAATATGAAACGGATAGTTCCAAGGACTGATCACCAGCACTACACCCTTGGGTTCATACCAAATACGGGATTTTTTTCCCATTAACGCCAAGGGCGTACTCACTTTCTCCTCACCCAAGGCGTTAGGTGCTGCCTTAACGAGCCAAGCGATATAATCCACCACACCTAAAATTTCAGACACAAGGGCGTCGGTTTTTGCTTTGCCAGTTTCTGCGGTAATCGTATTGACGATATCTTCTCGCATGTCGCCAATGCGCAAGCGCCATTGTTTAAGCTCATCTAAACGCTCACGCAAACTGGCTTTTGCCACTTGGCGTTGCGCCTCACGGGCGGTATGAATAATGGATTCTGCAGTTGTCATGAGATTTCCTTTGCAATAGCGGCGGTTGCGCTTTTATTTTCAGTAATTGAAGGCTTTTGTTGGTTGATATGTTTTGGCGAAGGCTCACAGCGCAGTGCAAACCCCATGCCGTCGTGCACTTGTTTGGTGGTATCCACTCCCGCGTAATAGGTGGTATAAATCACCCCTTTAATACCGATTAACAGTAAGCGCGGCAAAGTGCCAAAGGCTCCCGTGCCGTAAGCCCATTTGCTGATGAGTGTTAGCAGGGCGCGAATCAACGGCAGCGGCAAACAACCTAAACACAGCACGACAAACCGAATTAGCTCTTCGTCTTCTTGATTGCTGGCGGCTAAAACCGCGGGAATCTTGGCACTGGCTCCTGCATAATCGTACCTTGGCAAAGTAGCGTTACCGGGCACTAGCACCTGCCCCACCCGTTCCCAACTGCGCTTTTCTAAGCGGCTCAATGCTCGGTTTTCTCTGTCCATAAACATCCCTAGGCGTTCGCCAATAATTGCTCTGCAGCTTGATGTGATAACGCCATAATGGTGAGTGATGGATTAATCCCCGGCGCACTGGGAAATAAACTTGCATCCACCACACTTAAACGCGGCAAGCCATGTACTTGAAACTCGGGGTTTACCACAGAAGTTTGCTTAGTAATGCCTTGGCTGGCACCCCCCATTAAATGAACTGAAATATTAATGGGGGATTCCAACACGCGTTCTGCGCCTGTGGCAGCGTATACCTCACGAATTACCGCTAAACCAGCGTTACGTCGCTCTTTTTCAGGCTGACCTAAGGGCTTATTAATCACTAGCCGCTTTTTACGATTAAGGTAGATACGGCCAGGCGTCACATCACGCACCGCCACTTCAATACACGCCAAGTGGCGGTATCGCGCCATAATATTTTGATGTTCAAGACCAAGGTGCGGCAATAAAAAAGCCGCACCCACCGGCCCTGCAAAAACATTTTCTAATTTAAAGCCTTGTTCACGAAAGCGTGGCTCGTCAGACTTTACCCCTTGAAAGCTTTTTTTATGCGCGTCCACAGGGTCTTGGTACAGCGCCATGGTCATCATTTGTGGGTGGCAATAAAACCCCTGACCCAGGGCGGGAAGTTGTGAACCATAACCCGATTTAAGGAGTAATTCCGTGGTACCAATGGCACCCGCAGCCAACACGCAGCGCTTAGCATAAAAAGTATGGAATTCCCCTTGATGTTCTGCCTGCACAGCCACTTGGTGGGCACCGTGTACCACGCCTTTCACGTGACATTGGGTGAGTATCTCAAGCCCATGCTCCACAGCCTTAGGCAAAAAATTATTCACCATACTTTGCTTGGATTGGCGTTGACAGCCCCCCAAACACTGTATGCAATCAAAGCCATCACAATGGGATTGGCCGCGCCGTAAAGGTGTCCAGCCGTATCCTAACTTTTCGAACCCTTCCACATAAAGGTCAGCGTTACGATTACGTTCTTCGGCGGTAATAGTGTGGAGCGCTAACTCTTCTTCCACGGCGTCATAATGTGCTGCCATGGCCTTGGTGTTAAAGCTCTTAATGCCAGAAAAAGAAGCCCAAGCAGCAAAAGCTTCCTCATCAAAACGGTCCAATAACGCTTGGTTAAGCACGGTGCCGCCACCCAAGGCTTTGCCGCGAATCATAATAGTATTGGCATCTTGAGTGGGATCCATGCCGCCATTCCAGGCGAGCAAACGGTTAGCATCCAGCTCATTATCGGGGTATTCCTCAGCCCGCCAAGCCCTGCCCGCCTCAAGCATTAACACCTGCTTGCCCGCGCGACATAAGTAATAAGCCAGCGGCCCCGCCCCCGCGCCAGACCCAACAATAATGGCGTCATATATTATTTTTTTCATAGCCCCTCCGGGAAGTTGGGACAATCGTACCACAGTATAACCAAAGAAGACTAGAGGGTTTCCCTAGCACCGGGGGCTAAATTCATCGCTAGCAAGCACTGCGAGTACGCGGAACCGCGTGGGTTCCCGGCAGCTCTTGTGCCGAGGGGGCACCACGCAACGGG
>DAHVSB010000083.1 GCA_027324795.1 Alcanivoracaceae bacterium | reverse complement strand
TATAAAAAACTGTGCGTACTCATTTATATACCACTTAAACCAATGCGGGTAATTTGTACGATTTGCTCCACCAGCGGCTTCACTTGCTCAATACCTGCGCCCACTTGGCGGGCTTCTTTAAACAGCAAAGGCAGTAATTTTTTACGAATATCCGCCTCGATATTTTGTGGATTAATAGAGTTTTCAGCGACCGAGGTGGAAACTGCTTCATCAATTTGAAACGCCAGCTGCACCCATTTTTCTTGCTCCAGCTCTGCCGTATTTTCAAACACGGCGGGAAAGGTTTGTTTGAACAAACCATAGTAAGCCTGCGCATGGGGTTCGCCCTGAAATGCCTCGGGCATATCACTTAGGCGCCTCTCTTCAACTTGCTCTTCAAACTCTCGGAAAATCATGTATTGCTTGAGCGGGTGTTCAAACAGCTGCTCGGCTTCGGCAATGGCTTGGCGTAATAGCTTAGAAAACGCCTCTTGCGCATAAGGGTCGTCGCGTAGGTCTTGTTCAATCATACGGGTAACGCGGGTTTTAATGATGTCGGTTTCGTTGCGAGTTTTCTCGTCACTCCACTCTTCGGGCTTTTGTTGGCCCATGCGGTTCACTTCATAAACACCGCCAGGCTCTCTAACATCTATGCCCACCACATGCTTATGCAGCAGTTTTTTCACCTGCTCTTCGTACTGATCGTAATCCACCCGTTCGCCAGCATCTTGCTTTACCAATAAACGCAAGCTCGAAAGCTGCTTAACGGTTTCTTTGTAATGGCGGCGATCGGCTTCGGTAAAGCTTTTATCCTCAAAGAAGGTGGCGGATTGCAGGGCTACTTTTAAGCAACTGGCAAAATTAGAAAGCGCTTCATAAAAATCCTCGCGGGTTTTTAGATTTACATCCACCCTTTCCCCGTTTTGCTCCACCAAACGTGGTACCAACACTTGGCGCAGCTGCTCAATATCTTGCTTGTTTTGCACCCCACCAAAAATAGCCCACAGCGTTTTATACAGCTGTGGCAAGCGCTTGTACTCGGTGCTCATTTGCTCGTATAGGCCAGCTATATCATCAATATCGTAGCCACCCTGAGTGCGCGAGGCTAAATCCTGATATTTGCTAATGGTGGTATCAAGCTCGGCTAAGATGCCGCGATAATCAATCAACAAACCAAAATCTTTCTTTGGATGCAAACGGTTTACCCGCGCAATGGCTTGAATCAGGTTGTGTTCTTTTAGCGGCTTATCAATATAAAGCACGGTGTTTTTCGGCTCATCAAAGCCTGTGAGCAATTTATCTACCACTATCAACATACGCAGCGAATCGGCATCATCAGCAAAGCGCGCCACCATTTCTTTGGTGTATTCCGATTCATTACGGGTGCCTAGGTTGGCTTTCCACCACTGGGTTACCAGCGGGCTTTTAGCCTCATCCACTTCAGTGTTGCCCTCGCGGGTATCTGGCGGGCTCATGATGACCGCAGCTTCAAAGCGGTCTTCCAAAGGCAGCAGTTCAATGGCTTCATCAATGTATTGTTTATACTTAATGGCTGCCGCTTTACTATCGCAAGCCAGCTGAGCGTTAAGCTCGTTATCTATGTTTTTAACAAAGTGGTTCACCACATCCAGCGCAATTAAACGAATGCGATCATCGGTGGCATAAATCTCGCCCTTGCGAGTGAACTTACGCTTTAAATCCGCTTTTTGTTCATCGGTGAGCCCATCGGTAATACGCTCAAACCAGGTATCTATGGCGCGCTCGTTCACATCCAATTCAGGGATACGCTCTTCATATAACAAGGGCGTAACGGTTTTATCTTCCACCGCGCGCTGCATGGTGTAAGCGTGCACAATGCGGCCAAATTTGTTTTCGGTTTTATCGTCTTTTAATAAAGGTGTGCCAGTGAACGCCACAAAAGAAGCGTTGGGCAAGGCTTGGCGCATACGCACATGATTTTCGCCCCCTTGGCTGCGGTGGCCCTCATCAATGAGCACAATAATATCGGCACTTGGGTTATGGCAGGTGGGCAAGCGCGCCGCGCTGTTAAACTTTTGAATCAGCGAGAAAATAATACGCTCATTGCCCTGCCCGATTTGTTCGGCCAAACGCCGCCCTGTGGTGGCCATGGCCGATTTAATATCGCGTTTGTTAGCCAGTTCGCCGCTGGCGCTGAAGGTTTCACTAAGCTGGTTTTCTAAATCGATGCGGTCGGTAATCACCACAATGCGGCATTGTTTTAATTCATCATGAAGAATCAAGGTTTTGCTTAAAAACACCATGGTGAAGGATTTACCCGACCCCGTGGTGTGCCAAATGACCCCACCTTCACGGCCGCCTTGGCTGTTGCGGGTGTTAATGCGTTCGAGCAAACGCTTAATGCCAAACACCTGCTGGTAGCGCGCCACCACCTTGCCAATGCGCTTATCAAACAAGGTGAAATAACGCACCATTTCAAATAAGCGCTTGTGATTTAGCAGGCAAATAAGCAATTCATCTTGCCCAGTTACCGCCAGCTGACCGCCGCCCACCCAGCTATCGAACCATTGTTTATCTTTTGCAGGGCGATGGGCGAATAAATGCGCCAACTTATCCTCGGCAATGGGTTGGTTTTTTATGGCGTGCATCTCGGCTTGGCTAATATCTTCTTCACGCCACAGCGCCCAAAATTTCTCTGGGGTTTCGCAGGTGCCGTAACGGCCTTCATAACCATTGATAGAAAGCAGCAGCTGGCTATAAGCAAACAAATGTGGGATTTCATCGGGCCTTTGGTTACGCAAAGTTTGAGAAATGCCTTCGCTAATGGTGGGGCCTTTTTGGCCATCGGGGCGCTTGGCTTCAATCACCACTAGCGGAATGCCGTTTACAAAGCACACCACATCAGGCCGGCGGCTATCTACCCCGCCCGCACGGGTAACGGAAAACTCTTCAGTAAAGGTAAAGCTATTTTTGCTGGGGGTTTGCCAATCGATAATGGCCACCGTAGGGCTGGTGCGTTTGCCATCCACAAATTCGGTAACAGAAATGCCATACATCAAATGGTTATATAAACGTTCGTTGGCGTGGCGCAGGCCTTCGTTTAAAGCGGGGCTGCAAATTTCGGCAATGATGTTATCGATGGAAGTGTTAGAAAGGGCATGCTCTTTGCCACCAAACATAAAGCGGCGCTTTTGCAATTGCTCCCGCAAAATATGGCGCAACACCACTTGATCTGGCTTACCATCCCGCGCCGCCAAGGCTTGCTCAGGCGAAAGAAAACGCCAGCCTAGCTGCGTGAGCAATGTTAGGGCGGGTAACTTGGCGCTGTATTCTTCTTCGAATTTGGGGACAACATACGTCATTTAGAATCCTTACTTCTTGGGCGGCTGCCATTGCAGTAGCTCGGCTATATCCTGCTCACCAGTTTGCTCTTTCAGCTGGCGGCGCTGTTCAGCAAAACGTGTATATTCGGCAAATGCTTTTTCATCCGCTTGCCGTTTGCTGACCTGACCCGCTCCGGCCAATACATCGCGATCATTAAACTGTAAAAACTGATCCAGCTTTTCCTGCCAGTCTCTCAGAAACACTTGTTTGCGCCGCGATGCCTGATCTTCAGCAAAATCCAACCACATACTGACAATTCGGTTGAGCTCGCTGATTTCCTGCTCGGTTAAATAATTCTTGGCGATGGTGACATCCGTTTTGCGAACCTCTGCGCCCTTAAAGGTATTCAGCCCCATATTGGGCTGGCTGGCATCGGCACGGCTATAAATCAGCTCGGCGGCCGTTTGGCCAGAACAGGCAAAGTGCAGCTTATTTTGTATCACTTTAAAAAACTGTGTGGTTTCTTTTAAGGTGGGTTGGTAATCGGCAGCTAGAGCAAAAATTTCTCGCACCCTTAGATACATGCGGCGCTCGCTAGCACGTATATCGCGGATGCGTTCTAGCAGTTCATCAAAATAATCGGGGGCAGTGGATGTACCCACGGGTGGGTTTTTCAGGCGCTCATCATCCATCGCAAAGCCTTTAGTAAGGTACTCAGCCAAAGTACGAGTTGCCCACTGACGGAATTGTGTGCCTCGGGTTGAGCGAACGCGGTAGCCAATGGCAATGATCATGGGCAAAGCATAAAGCTGAGTCAGGTACTCTTTACCATCAGCTGCAGTTGTCAACTTTGAGTTGACAACTGCCTCTTCAGCTAGCTCACCCTCTGCCAATACACCTTTTATATGCTTGCTAATGTTTTGTTTACTGGTTTGGTACAGCTCAGCCATTTCCAACTGCGTAAGCCATACCTGATCACCAAGCTCGCGCAGTACAAGCTGGGTTTCACCATCGTCGGTGGTGTAGAGGATTAGATTATTTTTCATACTTCTACCTTTCACCTTCCACCTGCTCATCGAGCTCCATTGCTAGGCGGATCGCTTCTGCCTCACGGGTTAACTCGTTACGCAGTTCTTCTTCGCTTGGCAGCACCAGCTGGTAACGGCTGGCAAATAGCTGCTCACTGCCATTGAGCACTGAATAGCGTGCTACCGATTCGTCTTTGCTCTCACACAGCAAAATACCCACGGTAGGGTTATCGTCTTCGCCGCGCTTCAAGTCGTCATACATTCGCACATACATATCCATCTGGCCGATGTCTTGATGCGTCAGCTCAGTAGTCTTTAGGTCGATTAGCACAAAACACTTGAGCAGGTAGTTGTAGAACACTAGGTCGATGTAAAAATCTTTGCTTTCGGTGCTTACTCGCTGCTGGCGGGCGACAAAGGCAAAGCCCTTGCCCAACTCCAATAAAAAGGACTGTAATTTGTCCATCAGGCCTTGTTCTAAACTGGATTCCAGCAAGGCACGGTTACCGGGTAGCCCCAGAAACTCCAGCATGACCGGATCACGCACAAAAGCACGTGGGCTTTGCTCCAGCGCAGCCAACTTTTGTCCAGCTTCAGCGGCTACAGCCGCTTTGTCCTGGCTGAGTAGTAAGCGCTCGTAAAATAATGAGCTGATCTGGCGCTGAAGAGCGCGAGTACTCCAATTTTGGGTGGCGGCTTCAGCCATGTACCACAAGCGCGCCTCATTGTTTTTAACGCGTGTAAGTAGTCGGTAGTGCGTCCAACTCAATTCGGAACTCACTGCGTTCCAAATTGGGAATGCTTGGTAAAAGGCTCGCATATAACGCAAGTTACGATCGTCAAAGCCACTACCGAACTCCTTTGTTAACTGCTCAGCTAGCACTGGCAATAAGCGTTTTCCATAGGTTGCTCGTTTCGCACCATCCTGTTCAAATTCCACAATATGGCGGCCTACCTGCCAGCAGGTTTGCACCTGAATCACATCCACCGCGCGCAACGCTTGGCCACGGGCATCGCTGATAAGCTGGCGCAGCATGCCCAGCAAGGGGGCAAGATCGGTGCTGTTCGATAAGTTCTTATTGTCCGCCATCGCCGCTCTCCTCTGCGCTCACTGTGAAACTATCCAATAAAACGCTCATAAGTTATGCCTCCATTTCAAGAGACGTTACCTTAACCCGCTTTTTACCAGTTAAAAGCTGCTGCATGAGGGCTCTTTTCTCTTGCTTGAGCTGGTCGATTTTTTGTTCTAGTGTGCGGATTTCATCATCGGCAGCGGTGAGGACGGCGGCAATTTTTTGTTGTTCTTCAGGGCTTGGCAAAGGTATTACCAAAAATGAAAAAATTGATATCCAATGCCGCTGATGGCCACCCACAGCAAACTGAAGCATTTGCATTGCTTCAAACACGTATTTAATACAAGTATGCTCTTTTGCCGTTAGAATTTTCATTGCACTTGATTTCGCCTTAAATGGGAAACCTACAAACTTACTACTTGTAGTAAAGTCATCAAAAATAATGACTGGCAAATTTTCTTCAAATATTCCATCTTCTTCGTTGGTGTACCCAAGAACAAAGGTTTTCCCTGCTGTTAGAACAGGTGTTTTATACGCGTCGTCATAGTCTGTAGAGCTAACTAGATAAGGGGTAGGCTGAAGATAGTCCAGTAATTCGCCCAGCTCAGCTCTTTTCCACTCCCCAGTAAACCTTTGGCCGTTGTCGTCGAGTAGGCGTTTTTTGCCTGTGAGCAGTTGTTGCATGAGGGCCTTTTTCTGCTGCTGGCTGTTGGCGAGCAGTTGTTCGGTGGTGGTGATGGCTTTGTCCCAAGTAGATAGGATTTCAGCGATTTTGGTTTGTTCTTCCAAATTAGTTGCTAGCTTTAGCGGTAGCTCACCCAATATCTCTGTATTCATATTAGGCATTGTTTGTCCCACAGCATTTTGCTCAAGCCATTTTTTGGTTTGATGTAGTTGTAGGAAATAGGAAAGATATTTAGGCATATAGTTTTCAGTAGGGCGTGCTCTCAAGCAACCTGTACCACAGATGGCTAAGCCGGTTTTCTCATCAATCAAAGCAAATCTAGCAACATCTCCGCGACGACTAAAAACAATATCACCCTGATGCAACCAATGTTTTTGTAAAGAATTGCTGCGTTCCTCGGTGATTTTAGCAGCGGTTTCTATATTTGCTCTGAAGTCTATTAAGTCCTTTGGCATTAAAACAGGCACTCCTTCATCAACGTATTCATGTGAATGAAGCTGACTGCCAAACGGTCCAGTTTGCAGTTGGTTGTTGCAAACTTCTTTTAAGCTGGTTAATTGCCATCCCTCAGGCACCTGCATAACCACCCTCCTGTAAAAACTGCTGTGTTTCGCCTTTCATTTTCAATGCCCAAACATAAGACTTGTTCTGATTTCGATCAGTCATTATCGCCACCTTTACTCCCTATGGCTGGCAGCCCTGCATTACTTTTTGCCAGTCTCTTTTCCTCTGCACGTACCCGTCTTTCAAGCTTGGTTAAGTCTTTCTCGGGCGGTAGGTTTTCAGGCTGAATACCTCGCTCCCCTAACATGGTGCGCACGCTACTATTATTCTGAATATGCTCAGAGGTTATCGCTTGCTCGCCATATAGGTTTTCTTGCCGCACGTTGTGGTTAGTCATTTCAGTGGCTAAGTTTTTGGCGGCAATAGTAAGCGTGGGTAAGAAGTCAGCAAGCGGGCGGCTAGCCACAATGCCATAACGTTCTTTCATGGCTCTTGTAGTATGGCCGCCAAATAGAGCTTGATCGCCTTTAGAGCGGATACGCCCAAACCCTTGGTTATCCACGCCACGTTCAAAAATATTTTGCGATAACTCTTTTTCTGATTCCTTTAAACGCTCTCTGGCATCAAGGCGTGCCTGTAACTGCATGCGTTCTTCAATAATTTCTTGCTTGCGCGTTTGCACAGCAAAGTAGCTTTGTGCAAACGCAATTTCAGGTTTGCGAGGATCACCGTTTTGCGCCACTAGAAAGCAGGCGTAGCGGG
>DAHVSB010000082.1 GCA_027324795.1 Alcanivoracaceae bacterium | reverse complement strand
GCCAATCACGGTGCCAACAATACTGCCTTGGCTTAAGCGTGAACTTTCCACTGCCACTGCCACCGCTTCAGCGGCTTCTGCACCCACGGCGTTTTCTAACTGCGCCATAATTTGTGCCATAGCCGCATCGGTGCTCAGCACTAAACCCAATATATGCACCGCTAAGATCACCACAGGCGCAATGGAGAACAACGTAAAAAACGCCAGCGCCCCTGCAAAAATAAATGACTGGCTGCGCAACCAAATATCAAGCGTGAGCTTCATTAAGCTCACAATATCTTTTGCCTTTTGCACTACATCCACAAAGAGACCCTTTTATTAATTTTTCAAAGCTAGTTTATTAGGGGATTGGTGATGCCACTTTACCAAGGCATCATCAAGCGCGGGCAATACTTTAGCAGCATTAGCGTGGTTTACATAAAACACTAAAATCCAGGGTTTGCCATCGCTATCTCGAATATAACCTGCAAGCGCTCGTGCATTGGCTAATGCACCCGTTTTTAAATGCCCTTCACCTTCTAAGCCGCTGTTATTCATACGCCGGCGCAGGGTGCCATCAAGCGCCACCAAAGGTAAAGAGGCAATAAATTCAGCCGCAAAAGGGCTCTGCCAAGCTTGTTCTAGCAATACTGCAGTTTGGCGCACGGTTAAACGCTCAGAACGTGAAAGCCCTGAACCATTTTCTAGCACCAAACCCTCAGCGTTAACTCCTTTATCGCGCACCCACTGAGCTAGTACACGGCGGGCAGCAGCGGCATCGTCAGCATCTTGCGCTTCACGGTGCTGAGCGCCAATATTTAAAAACAACTGCTGCGCCATCACATTGTTGCTGTATTTATTGATGTCACGCACCATATTCGCCACATCCGCGGAATAGCTACGCGCAAGCACCTCGGCTTTACTGGGTACAACCCCGTAACGCACCCTCCCTTTTAATGTGCCACCCATGTCTTGCCACAAGTAAGCCATTAGCTCTTGCGTGTATTGTGTGTGAGGTAGTACAGATAAATAACGGCTTAATTTGCATTGCTCGCCAATTCGGCCGCTCAAAATAACTTTAACTGAACCACTCTTTGGGCGAGTGGTGGCTACAGTAATAACGCTATCTGCAGGTGGACAATAAGTACCTGACACTTTGAGTTGATTCACTAGTTCCACAGAAGGAAGCGCGGGCGACAAAGTAGCCTTGACTTCTCCGCCCACCACACGGGCTTGCAAATGGTGCAAATTATAATTCACCAATACCGGCGATGGCGTCACCAAGTAAGGCGCGTAAGGACGCCCACTATTGTCGTCAAACGCTACTGGATGCTGCGGCATGCGTAGGGCAGAATCATCCACGACTATGTCGCCTAGCACTTGGTGTATGCCGCTGTTTTTGACATCTCGCAATACCCGCCACAAACGCTCTTCAGTGAGCTTAGGGTCACCGGTGAGTTGGATATATAAATCACCAACCAGATTCTTGCCTTTAAGTTTGCCATCGGTGTAAATAGAAGTGCCCCATTGAAAATGAGGGCCAAGCAATTCAAGGGCGCCATAGGTGGTCACTAATTTCATGGCAGAGGCAGGATTCATAGGTGCATCGGGGCGATACCAAAAAGCATCATTACTGGAACCATCGGCGGGCACCATAGCCGCGGCAAACGCCCATAAAGGCAAGCCTGCTTTTTCAGCAATGCGTTCTAAATCTACCTGCCCCATAGGCGCTGCTTGCGCTATAGCCGCGAAACAAACCAGCACCAATACAACCAATTGCCTTATTATCATTCATTTTCCCTTGGGGCTTCTGTGAGGAAGTGTGAACTATGTCAAACAATTATGCATATTGGCAAATTCATTATTGGCTCGCAAGTAGCCTTTTAACGGTATCTACTATCACCTCTGCGGCCGCATCCACTTCTTCCTCCGTGGTGTACCGACCTAGGCTAAAGCGCAAGGAGCTATGAGCATCTTGAGAGCTAAGCCCCATGGCTGCCAACACATAGGAAGGCGCCACCGAAGCAGACGTGCAAGCAGACCCCGACGAAGCGGCTATTTTTGTTAAGCCTGCTAGCAATAAATCACCATTCACTCCGTGAAACGCCACATTAAGGTGGCCAGCCAAGCGCTGAGCATCACCGCCATTGATGGATACATTGGGCAACTGAGCAATTCGCTGCCAAAGGCGCTCACGTAAAGCAGCAATACGCTGATTATCCGCTTCTTGGCTTTCGAGGGCTAGCGCGCTGGCTTTGCCAAAGCCCACGATTTGGTGGGTGGCCAAAGTGCCGGAACGCATACCGCGTTCATGGCCACCCCCATGAATTTGAGCTTCCACTTTTAAGCCTGGGCGGCGACGCACATACAAGGCCCCCATGCCTTTAGGGCCGTATACCTTGTGAGCTGACGCCGACAACAAATCCACCGCTAAGGTGCCCATATCCAAGGGCAGCTTACCGAAGGTTTGTGCTGCATCCACGTGGAAAATAGCATTCGCTGCACGCACCACTGCGCCGATGGCAGCAATATCATTAATAACACCCGTTTCGTTATTGGCGTGCATCACCGACACTAAAACAGTGTCCTCCTCTACAGCCTCTTGCACCGCCTCCGCCGTAATCTCGCCGGCGCTATTAGGCGCCACCTTGGTTACCCGAAAGCCTTGTTGCGCGAGCCAATTTACTGTATCGAGCACTGCTTTGTGTTCTATAGTGGAGGTAACAATATGCTCCCCTTGGCCACTGCGTTTGGCAGCAAAAGCCGTACCCTTAATGGCCAAGTTAATAGCCTCTGTGGCACCGCTAGTCCAAATAATTTCCCGCGGGTCGGCGTTAAGCAGCTCCGCCACTTGCGCGCGTGCATTCTCCACCGCCTCTTCCGCTAGCCAACCGTACAAATGGCTGCGTGAAGCGGGGTTGCCAAAGTTTCCCTCAAGCCCAAGGCACTCTTGCATGGCAACAATAACTTCTGGGGCCACTGGGGTAGAAGCAGCATAATCAAGATAAACTGGTTTCATGAGCAGGCTCTAATTAGGTTGGGCACTCGCTGTAGGAATAACATTGGCGCGCTTAGGTGCAGGCATTTGGCGCTCCGCAATACGTTGCACCTCCTCGCGAGAAGCAAGACTTGCCAAGGTGATACTACTCAGTAAATTATGGAGCTTATCCGACACTTCGCACCACAAATAATGGGTAAGGCACATGACGCCTTGTTGGCAATCCCCTTCACCACCACAGCGCGTGGCATCAACAGATTCGTCCACGGCAGCGATAATATCCGCCACTGTAATCTTTTCTTTAGCTCGGTTGAGGTGATAACCGCCACCGGGGCCACGCACGCTCATCACCAAACCGCGGCGGCGTAGTTTAGCAAATAACTGCTCTAAATAAGATACCGAAATACTCTGGCGCTCAGAAATATCCGCCAGGGGCACAGGGGATTCCTCTGCATGGAAGGCTAAATCAAGCATGGCTGTGACCGCATAGCGGCCTTTGGTAGTCAAACGCATGTGTCATCTCGGCACGAAAGGAGCTGCTATGATACCTAAACCCGAGTAAAACAGTCAACTATTGAGATAAGCTCAACTTCCCTTCGGCAACGCTTGCTCAATGGCTTTCAAAACACCGCGCATCATACCCATTTCCGTTTTGTCCATTTGGATGCGCATAAATAAACGTCGCAAACGTGGCATCACTTTAGCGGGATAACGAGGGTCTAAAAACCGCGCTTTCACCAACACCCTTTCTAGGTGTTCCATAAAATATTCCATGGCGGCTTGGTCCGCGGGTGGCTCATCCCAATGCACCGCAGGCAGCTGTATCAGGTGCCCTTCCACAGGCGGCAGCTCTGCTCCCACTAACGCCATGCGCAACTCATAGCAAATCACTTGAATCGCCGCGCTAATGTTAAGCACGCCATATTCTTCATTGGTGGGAATAGTAACGTGATAATGGCAAAGCTGAAGCTCTTCGTTGGTGAGGCCACGGGCTTCGCGCCCGAATAACACAGCAATTTGACCATCGGCTGGATGTGCAGCCACCATGTCGCCCATTTGTCGTGGAGCCACGCAGGGCCAAGGCAAAGTGCGCTGGCGTGCACTGGCACCAAACACCCAAGTCACATCCGCCAATGCCCCTTCCAGGGAGTCGTGCACCACGGCGTTTTGCAAAATATCCCCCGCTCCACTGGCGCGCGCTGTGGCTTCCACACTGGGGTAATCCAATGGGCGCACCAAGTGTAATTGCGAGAGTCCCATGGTCTTCATGGCCCGAGCGGCGGCACCGATATTACCCGCATGGGTGGTTTCCACCATCACAATGCGGCACTGGGCTAAAGGAAAGTTGGCCATGGTCTGCTCCATAAAAAAAGGGCAGTGTACAAAACACTTACCCCCTTATGCTAGCTTTGCAGCGCCCTGATAACTCGTTATACTTGCAGGTTCGCTGATTCTTCATGTGCTGCCTCACAGCTGCACGCCCATTGTTCTTTAAGATACTAGACGCCTATGTACGCCCCGCAAGTAAATATCGCTTTGCGTGCAGCCCGACGGGCCGGTGAGTTTTTGCGCCGCCACGTTGACGATGCCCGCCATATCGCCGTAGAGCAAAAAGGCCATAATGATTTTGTGACCCAAGTGGACCGCGCCTGCGAAGCTCTGATTATTGATACCCTGCAACGCTCCTACCCTGACCACAGCTTTCTCGCCGAAGAAAGCGGCCTTGTGGAAGGCAAAGGCGACGATGCCCGTTGGCAGTGGATTATTGACCCCCTCGATGGCACCACTAACTTTATTCATGGTTTACCGCAATTCGCTGTATCTATTGCATTGGCTAAAGATGGCCGCGTGGAACATGCCGTTGTGTACGACCCCATGCGTGAAGAAGAGTTTACCGCCAGCCGCGGCCGCGGCGCCATGCTTAATGGTCGTCGCTTGCGCATGCCAAAACGTAATGGTTTAGAAGGTACCTTGATTGGTACTGGCTTCCCCTTCCGCCCTGAACAAATGCAACACCTAGATGCCTATTTGGGCATGTTCCGCGATATGGTGCAAAGCACTGCGGGGATTCGTCGTGCGGGTTCTGCTGCCTTAGATTTAGCCTGGGTGGCCGCTGGCCGCTTGGATGGTTTTTGGGAATATGGCCTACAATCCTGGGACATTGCTGCAGGCGCCCTTTTGATTACTGAAGCCGGTGGCCTAGTGAGTGACTTCACTGGTGGGCATCGCTTTTTGGATAGCGGTAACATAGTGGCCGCCACCCCCAAGGTATTTAAAGCCATGCTACAAACCATTCAGCCTCACCTTACCGATGGCCTCAAACGCTAGCTCACACACCACAGAGGGCAACACCTGCCCTCTGTGCCACCAGCCCAACAGCCAACCTTTTGCCCAGCTTCCCCAAGGCAACTACTGGTTATGCAAGCACTGCCATTACACCTATTTAGCTCCACAGTATTGGCTCACCGCAAGCGAAGAAGCCAAGCATTATCAGCTGCACGACAACCGCATTGATGACCCGCACTACCTTAAGTTTCTTAGCCGTTTAAGCGAACCTTTAGTAAAGCGCCTACCTGCCAACGCCAAAGGTATAGACATAGGTTGCGGCCCTGGCCCTGCTCTGGCCCACAGCCTGACTCAGCAAGGCTTTACTTGTGCGTATTACGACCCTTTGTTTTTTCCAAATGCGATATTGCTTAACTCGCAGTATGATTTTGTAACAGCCACCGAGGTGGTGGAACATTTGCGCGACCCCGCCACCACTTGGCAACAACTGCGCAGCTTAGTAAAACCAGGCGGCTTACTCGCCATTATGACCAGCTGGCGTGTGGCGAAAGCAGATTTCCCTCAGTGGCATTACCCCCGCGACCCCACTCATATTGGCTTTTACCAGCCCGACACCTTTAAGTGGCTTGCCGAGCAATGGGGCTGGCAAATCAGCTTTCCTGTAAACAATGTGTGTATTTTTGAGCACCCTTTACTTTAGCTTGATACAACAGACATAAAAAAACGGCTCCCTGTTGTGTAGCGAGCCGTTTTTTGTTGGTGCCATTCAATAAAGACTAGGGCATGTCATCCACTTCATCTTTAATTTCTGGCGGAATAAAGTCTTCCTTGGTCACCTTCATCAGTAATAGAAGTCCGTTCGCCACGTAAATGGATGAGTAGGTGCCCACTATTACCCCGATGATCAGAGCAAGGGAGAAGCCGCGAATCATTTCACCACCAAAGAAGTACAGTGCAAACAACACAAACAGAGTGGTAAGCCCCGTGATCATGGTCCGGCTTAAGGTGCGGTTTACTGCTCGGTCGATTAACTCCACCGGTTCGCTTAAGCGCGAATTGCGGAAGTCCTCACGAATGTGGTCCGCAATCACGATGGTGTCGTTAATAGAATACCCCACCACCGCTAGCACCGCCGCTAATACGGTTAAATCAAACGGTATTTGATAAAAAGCAAACACACCAAGGACAATAACCACATCATGGACTAGAGCTACTACGGCCGCAACACCTAGCTTGTTGGTGAAACGAAACCAAAGGTAAAGAGACATCATGATCATAGCAATGAGGATAGCTAAACCCGATTGGTCGCGCAGCTCATCGCCCACCTGCGGGCCAATGAACTCCTTGCGGATTAGCTCAAGCCCTTCAATATCTTTAGCTAATAGCTCAAATACCTCTTGGCCTACGCGGTCGCCCTCATTATCAGCGGCAGCGCTGGCAGCAGCTTCCTCGGCGCTTTCGTCTTTAGCGGCTGCTTTGCGTGGCGGTATACGCACCATCACTTCTTTAGCGCCACCAAAATGCTGCGCCACCGCATCGCCGTAACCACCAGCTTCTAAGGCTTCACGCACCTCATCAAGCTCAATATCCTGGGTTGCTTTAACCTCCAGAACGGTACCACCGGTAAAATCCAACCCAAGGTTAAGCCCTTTGGTGCCGAGCAAAACAAAAGAGAAAATCACCGCCGCCAAAGACAAGGCTCCCATGAGCTTTGCCCAACGCATAAACTTAAAATCTGTTGCTACTGATTGTGCTTTCATGATCACCTCAGATACTTAGCTTGGCAGGTCTGCCGCGGCGCGGGTTATAGATTTCGCTAATAATAGAGCGAGTCCCCACTACTGCAGTAAACATGGAAGCGGTAATACCAATAAACAGGGTTACCGCGAAGCCCTGCACCGACCCTGTGCCCATGGCAAAGAGAATCACCGCCACGATTAACGTAGTAAGGTTGGCATCGAAAATGGTTTCAAAAGCTCTGTCGTAACCCGCATCAATGGCTTGCAAAGGCGTTTTACCCTCGCGCAATTCTAAGCGTATTCGCTCGTAAATCAGCACGTTGGCGTCCACCGCCATACCCAATGACAACACGATACCCGCGATGCCGGGCAAGGTCAGCGTAGCGCCTGGGATTAAGGACATCACTCCCACCAGCACCAGCAAGTTAGCAAACAGAGCGATGTTGGCCACCACGCCAAATAAGCGATAACGCACAATCATAAAGATAAACACC
>DAHVSB010000081.1 GCA_027324795.1 Alcanivoracaceae bacterium | reverse complement strand
CCAATATGAAACGAATGACGAACAACCCGGCCTTAAAATACTGATGGCATTGGTGGGGCTAGCATCAAAAAACTCATTGGAAGGGTTGGCAGCGGGCAAAGGAAAGGTTTTCGAACAATCGTTAGCCTATTATGCGGGTGCTTTTGCAGAAAAGCCTGTGGCCGCTAACACCATTGCACGTATATTGCAGGAGCACTTTGGTGTGCCAGTGCGAGTAGAACAGTTTGTGGGTGCTTGGTATGACATTCCAGAAGCGCAACGATCTAAATTAGGTGTGGCTAACATGCAGTTGGGGCAGAGCGCTTTAGTAGGCACGCGTGTATGGCAGCGCAATTTGCGTTTGCGCTTGTGGGTTGGGCCGCTGGGCAAGTCTCAGTTTAATCAATTTTTACCGAACGGAGAGGCAGCTGCTGCCTTAAAGAAGTGGCTGAGGCTTCTAACTGGTCACACCCTTGAATATCATGTGAAACTTATTTTAAAGCGTGAAGACGTGCGTGCTGGCAGCTTGTCGGGTGCGGAAGGAGTGCGGCTAGGTTACGACAGTTATTTGTGTACACGACCAAGCGAAAAAGACCGTGTGGGTGCTAATTATTTCATTAATACAATCAATTAATAAACAGAAGGACTCACTGGATGAGTATCAATTTGAAAACCTTAATCAGTAAGCTCAACGATACTTGCCGCCGTGCCACCGAGCGTGCCGCTAACTTGTGTATGGCGCAGGGGCATTATGAGGTGGATTTAGAGCACTTATTTTTAGCGCTGTTAGAAGAGCCACAAAACGATATTGCTGTGATAGCGCGCTATAGCCGTGTGAGCCTAGAGCCCTTGGAGCAAGACCTGAACCGTGAGCTGAAAAGTTTTCGTACGGGCAATAGCCGCACCCCTGTGTTTTCTTCTCGTTTACCGGTGCTATTTAAGCAAGCGTGGTTGATTGCTTCTTTGGATAGGCAAACCACACGCATTCGTTCTGGCCACTTATTATTAGCGTTATTAACCTTGGATGATCTCGCACAAATCGCGCGTCGTGTTTCTCCGGTGTTTGATAACTTTAATTTGCCAGAGCTCAAGCATAACTTCGCCAAAGCCACGGAGGGCTCAGCGGAAGCAAGCGAAGGTGTGGCTTTGGTGGATGACCAAGAGGCTGCTTCTAGCGAGGCCGATGCACCAGCCAAGGGCTTAAGCAAAACTCCGGCACTGGATCAGTTCACCACCAACCTAACGGAGCGTGCTCGCGAAGGTAAGATTGATCCTGTGATTGGCCGCGACCAAGAAATACGCCAGTTGATTGATATTTTAATGCGCCGCCGCCAAAACAACCCCATCCTTACAGGGGAGGCGGGTGTAGGTAAAACCGCAGTGGTGGAGGGGCTAGCACGCAAAATTGTGGATGATGATGTGCCACCTCCGCTGTTAGGCGTAGCGCTGCATACGCTAGATATGGGATTACTGCAGGCAGGTGCAAGCGTTAAGGGGGAGTTTGAAAACCGCTTAAAAAACGTGATTGAAGAAGTGAAAAAATCTTCGGTACCTATCATCTTATTTATTGATGAAGCCCACACTATCATTGGTGCTGGTGGCCAAGCAGGGCAAGGGGATGCGGCAAACCTGCTCAAACCAGCGTTAGCACGCGGTGAATTGCGCACTATTGCTGCCACCACCTGGGGCGAGTATAAGAAGTACTTTGAAAAAGATGCCGCTTTAGCCCGCCGCTTTCAGGTTATTAAAGTCGAAGAGCCTAGCGAAGAGCTGGCAGCTGCCATGTTGCGTGGCATGGTGCCGTTAATGGAAGCCCACTTTAATGTGCGCATTTTAGATGAAGCCATTACCGCCGCTTGTCGCTTGTCGCACCGTTATGTGGCGGGCCGCCAATTGCCTGATAAAGGGGTGAGCGTGCTTGATACCGCTTGCGCACGCGTTGCCTTGGCACAAACCTCAACCCCCGCAGTGATAGATGATGCCAACAAACAGCTTGAGCGCTTAGCTGCTGAAATAGGTGCACTCAAGCGTGAAGAAAAAGCCGGCAGTAACCACCAAGCGCGTTTGCAAGCACTTGAGGCAGAACAGCAAGAGATTAGCGTCCAGCTTAGCGCTTATCAAGCGCAGTGGGAGCAAGAACAAGAGCTTGTGAATCGCATTAAGTCATTACGGCAAGCTATTGATAATGATGATAAAACAGATGAAGAAAAGGGTGGGGATGATCCACGCCAAGCATTGCAAGCCGCGCTTGAAGAGCTAAACGTGCTGCAAGGGGAAACACCCCTGATCCCTATTCAAGTGGATGCCAATGTGATTGCCGAGATTATCGCTTCGTGGACGGGTATCCCCTTAGGTAAGATGGTGAAAGATGAAATTAACACCGTGCGCCAATTAAAACCCACCTTGGCAGAGCGGGTGATCGGCCAAGATCATGCGCTTGAAGCAGTAGCACAACGCGTGCGTACAGCCAGAGCCAACCTAGAAGATCCGAACAAGCCCAAAGGGGTGTTTTTGTTTGTAGGCCCTTCTGGCGTGGGTAAAACAGAAACCGCTTTAGCCCTAGCGGATGCCTTATACGGCGGTGAGCGTAAACTGATTACCATCAACATGAGTGAATACCAAGAAGCTCATACGGTATCTAGCCTTAAAGGGGCACCTCCTGGTTATGTGGGATACGGCGAGGGCGGCGTACTGACCGAGGCCGTGCGTCGCAGCCCGTATTCCGTGGTGTTGTTGGATGAAGTGGAAAAAGCCCACCCCGATGTGCTCGAAGTGTTTTTCCAAGTGTTTGATAAAGGCGTAATGGAAGACGGCGAAGGCCGTGAGATCGATTTCCGCAACACCTTGATTATTCTTACCAGTAACGTGGGCTCATCACAGGTGATGCAAGCGTGCTTAAACAAAGCACCAGAAGAGTTACCTACCCCAGATGAGCTGCACCAACTGTTAATGCCTGCCTTGCATCAATCCTTTAAAGCGGCGTTTTTAGGGCGTTTAGTACCTGTGCCTTTTTACCCCATTAGCGATGATGTGCTTGAGCAAATCATACGTTTGAAATTGGATCGTATTGGGCAACGCATTGCTGCTAACCACCAAGCCAGCTTTAGCTACTCAAATGCGTTGGTAGAGGCAGTGCTCGCCCGTTGTATTGAGGTGGATTCAGGCGCGCGTAACGTAGACAACATCTTAAACGGCACCTTGTTGCCTGAAGTGGCCGACACTGTGTTAGCGCGCATGGCAGAGGGCGAACCCATCGCACAGATTAAAGTGGGAGCCACCAAAAAAGGCGCATTTACTTACAACATTAAGTAGCAACACGGAACAGAGGACAACACATGGAACTGTTACAGCAACTACGGGCTTTACTCAGTACTGGCCAGCAGCAAAACCGATTGCTAACGGTCAGTGTCCCCAACGGTGCGCCCCTAGTGGTAGAACGCTTTAGCGGTGTGGAATCGGTGGATGCAGGCGGCTTTCGTTTTCAAGTGGATTGCCTTTCCCCTGATGCCCAATTGCCCTTGGCGCCCTTGCTTGGCAGTCCTGTGTTGATTGAACTACAGTGTGATGATTCTCGCCGCAACTTGCGGCCCTTTCACGGGCATATTACCGCGTGTGAACAAGCGGGCAGCAATGGCGGCGTGGCGCGCTATCGGCTGCAAGTGGAGCCGTGGCTAGCCTTGCTGCACCACCGCACCGATAGCTACGCGTTTCACAACCTCACCGTGGAAGAGATTGTGGAACGTGTTTTTGAACACTATGCCCAGGGTGTGGTGGTACCAGCTCGGCGCTGGGCGCTCAGCGGCACTTACCTTAACCGTAGTGTCACTAGCCAATACCAAGAAACAGATTTCGCCTTTATAACCCGCCTGTTGGCAGAAGAAGGTATTTTTTATTGGTTTGAACACGAAGGCGATAAGCAATCGCCCACCTTGGGCAAGCACACGCTGGTATTGAGTGATAGCAATGCCAATTTTGCGGTGGGTAAAGCCAAAACCTTACGCTTTCACCGCGCCGATGCCACCGAGGCAGAAGACACTATCCAGCAGTGGCAGCCCCAACGCCGCTGGCAAGGTGGCGAGCTGAAGCGCGCGAGTTGGGATTACCGCACCTTATCGAACCGTCAAGTTGTGGCGCAAGCAACTGGCCAATCTGCTCCGGCGGTGGATGATGATATGTCAGGCCCTTATGCCTATGCCACCCACGCCCACGGTGAGCAGCGTATTCAGCAGCACCTAGATGCCAAAGAAGTGCCCGCGTTTACCGTGACAGGCGCAGGCACGGTGCGCCGTTTAGCGCCGGGGATGAGCTTTAGCCTTAGCGGCCACGCTACCCAAGCCGCCACGGCACAGGTGTGTTTATCGGTGCGGCACGAGGCGCGCAACAATTTTGATGCCACCATGCGCCAACAGCTCGATACCTTGCTTGGCCGATTGTGGGAAAGCCACCCCACAACAGAAGACACCCCACCGTTTTATCAAAACCATTTTACTGCGTTAGATGCCAAGCACAGCTATCGCCCGCGCACGCCTGAAGGCCATGGCTTACGCCACCAGCCAACGCCCACCGTAATGGGCGGGCAAAGCGCCATTGTGGTGGGGGCCGAAGGCCCTGTGCACACCGACCGCGACCACCGCGTGATGGTGCAGCAACATTGGCAGCGCGGCAGCCTCAGTGCCAGCCGCTTAGCGCACCCGCACCGGCGCGATAACGCCACGGCCGAAGCTGTGCCCGGCACCTGGGCGCGGGTTGCCACGCCGGTGGCGGGCAGCAACTGGGGCAGCGTATTTACCCCACGGGTGGGGCAAGAGGTGTGGTTAGCCTATTTAGAAGGGGATATTGACCGCCCCGTGGTGGTGGCGAGCTTATATAACGGCCAAGGCCAAGAGGATGCGCCCCACAACCAAGTAACCCAAGGGGGCAGTGGTGCCACAGGCAATGCGCCCATGTGGTTTAGTGGTAACGAGCACGGCGGCGTGTTCAGTGGCCTTAAAACTCAAGATCTCAGCACCAGTGCCGAGGGCACGGGCGGTTATCGCCAACTGCGCTTTGATGATAGCCCCCAGCAAAGTGGTATTACACTTTCTACCACCGATTACGACACCGCCCTGTACTTAGGCCATATAAAGCATGCGCCCGATAACGCCCGCGAAGCGGATAAAGGCTATGGCGTGGCCTTAACCACCGCTGCCCAAGGCGCGATACGCGCCGGCAAAGGCTTACTGCTGAGCAGTGCCGCCGGCCAAGATGCCATGGATGCCCAAAACGCCGTCGCCATGCACGAACACGCCCAAGCGCTCGCTACCCAACTGGCTGATGTGGCCGCCAAGCAAGGCGCCAACCTTAAAGGCGAGCCCGCTGCCGAAGACCTTCCCGCCATTCACGCCCACACCCCATTGATGGAAGCCTTAAGCGCCACCGAGGAAGGCACTGATCTTGGCCAAGGGGGCACAGGCACCGCCACCGCTTGGAGCGATCCGCACCTTGTTGTTCACGGGCAAGCAGGCCTTGTGGCCACCACCCCCCAAAGCGCTATTTACAGTACCGCAGATACCCTGAGCCTTACCGCGGGTGAGCACCTTAACGTTGCCGTGCAAGGGCAGTTTAGCGCCGTGGCCACCCAAGGCATTGCCCTTTACACCCAGGGCGAAAAGCAAGGCAAAAGCAGCATTGATGCCACGGGCATCAAGCTTCATGCCGCCACTGGCCGTGTAAGCATAGAAGCCCAAAGCGATAGCGCCACCTTGGCCGCTCAAGAACACGTGACCTTAAGCAGCCAAGCCAGCGTCAACTTAGGCGGCAGCGATGAACTGCTGCTTAATGCGGGCAATGCCTACATTAAACTCAGCGGCGGCAATATCGAAATTGGTGGCCCTGGGGCGGCAGAGTTTAAAGCGGCGATAAAGCAGTTGGAAGGGCCGGGTGGGGGCAGTGTGCCCACAGCAGCCATGGCAACAGGGCAGGCGACAGGGGGGATAGAACGAGCTTGTCAATATGCCTTGAATAATGCTGACAGCGCAGGAGACGGCATTGTGCCGCTAGGGTAAATAGGATGCTCATGTTTGATCATCATCTTTTGCAGCAGCATAACTACGGCCTGATTAATCCCTTACAGGTAGAAGCATCGCTGTGGCAAGACGTGCCTCACATGCCGTTGGTGCCAAGAGAGTTGGCCGAACAGGCCGACCAAATGCCTTTGCTAGTAGCCTTCGATGCCATGGAAACAGAGGCTCGCATCGGCTTGCTAGATTATATAATTGCTCAGCAACGCTCTAGCAAACGCCCTTATTTTTCAGCTTTGATTGATAGTGTTTTGCCGCTGGCTACCTTACAGCATCGGCTTACCGAACGTTTAATTCTGTTCGGGCCACAAGGTAAAGCGTTTTTTCGCTATTACGACCCGCGTGTTTTTCGTCATTTGCATTGGGTATTGCGCCCTATTCAGTTGGACTATCTGTTGAAAGGTATCACGCAGTGGAGTTGGTGTGATGCGAAAGGGCAATGGCAGAGTTTAGCAGGCCCCGAAAAGTGCCCAATGAATGTATTGCGCCTTACCTCTGAACAATGGCAGCACCTAGGAGGCTTAGGCTTACTGAATCAGTGTTTAGCAGGGCTTAACACAGTGCCCACCTTTGATGAAAGCAATACGCAACACATTATTCAGGCCAATCAATGGCTACAAACTGTCAAAGCTCAACTGAGCGATCCAGAAGATAGCTGCCTGTTCGTGGAGCAACGTTTTCGTTACGGCGAATTGTTGCATCAACACCCCGCCATGCAAGAGCGCATACAACAAGCACAAGCAGGGCAAAGCTACGCACAGCTTTGCCAACCCTTAGACGAAACCACACTCCAACAATTTGTGACGGACATGCACCAACAACGACAGAGGATGATGTCATGATGGAATCCTGCCAAGCCACGTGCCCTTATTGCACGAAAGAAGGCTTATCTATTTTACCCATGCGTGCGGCGGTAGCTCGTACCGATAAAGGCAGTGCTTTAGACTTGCCAGCTGCCTTACAACAAAGCGAATGGTTAAAAGATGACAAAGGCAACGCTATTACTTTGCCAGCGAACTCAGCTAAATACTCAGGCCGCTTGTTGCGTGCTGGTTTTTTGTATGTGTTTAATGAAGTGCGCGGTGAATGGAAAGGGTACGCGGTATCAGAGAAGGGTTACTTATATGAGTTTATGAAGGTGTCAGGACGTGATTTGGATGATCCTGAAAAAGATTCGCGCGACATCGTTCCACCCCCTGAAGTGCCCGAGTTTAGCTGCGATTTGACAGACGATGAGTTTAAGGCGCGGTGTGTGACTATTCCTTACGCTAAAGATGCTGGCAAGGTGTGGTTTGGGTTTTCAGATACCGCATGGACGTGGGATGTATTGCAAGCGCATCGTAAGCAAGCGGTGCGTGATCAACACATGCAAATGGTGGATGTGCAAGCGTG
Source organism: Alcanivoracaceae bacterium (assembly GCA_027324795.1). Taxonomy (GTDB): domain Bacteria; phylum Pseudomonadota; class Gammaproteobacteria; order Pseudomonadales; family Alcanivoracaceae; genus CALEAR01. The sequence continues at coordinate 88 of DAHVSB010000081.1, read as the reverse complement.
GGTTGCTGGCAACACACAACAGGCCGATACCTTGCCGTTTAATCAACTGACTCAGGCCATTAATGAGTTTGCTGAGGCACCTTTAGAT
>DAHVSB010000080.1 GCA_027324795.1 Alcanivoracaceae bacterium | reverse complement strand
TGTTCAAGTGGCCCTTTTGCAAGGCAACATTCCGCAAGATCTGCGTTGGATTACGCAAATGCGCCACGCCACCCGTGATATTTACGCTGACTTAAGTGACCAAGTTCCCCCCAATCACCTAGAAATTTGGCCTGAATCCGCGCTCACCGAGTTTTATCATCAAGCTGAAAGTTTTTTAGATGAAAGGGCGGCCATCACAGCGGCTAAAAACGGCGCCTTAGTAGTGGGCATCCCCACCTATGATACCTATGATTTCTGGCAGCCCGGTCGCATCCACAATACCATTAAGGTGCTCACTGGTGGCGAAGGGGATTACCATAAACAAAAGCTTGTACCTTTTGGCGAATTTGTCCCCTTTGAAAACCAGCTTCGCGGTTTAATCCCGTTTTTTGATTTGGACATGTCGAGCTTCGATCACGGCGAGCCCAACCAAAGCAACTTAATCGCCAAGCAAGTGGCCATCGCCCCCTCTATTTGCTACGAAATCATGTATCCCGAACTAGTGGCACAGCAAGCCATCAATAGTAATGTGCTGATTACGGTGAGTAACGATGCTTGGTTTGGTACCTCTGCAGGCCCACACCAACACTTCCAAATGGCACGCTTACGCGCCATAGAAACGGGCCGCTGGCTACTCCGCGGTACCAACACCGGCATTACCGCCATCATTAATGAGAAAGGAAAAGTCGTGGACTCGCTGCCACAGTTTGAGCGCGGCTTACTACTGGGTAGTTTTACCCCATTGAGTGGCCAAACCCCTTTTGTGAAGTGGGGTAGCTGGCCCATATGGCTGCTTGCTTTCTTGGGCTGCCTACCAAGTTTATGGCGCCGCACTCATCGGTATTTAAGCCAATACCAGCCTAAAGCCAACCACTCATAATAAGCTTCAAGCAGCATCACCAATGCTGTGGTGGAAGGCATCCAGCCTGGCTCTGGTAATTTAGAAGCCGCTACTGGGCTACACAAAACTCCTTGAGCACGAAAACAATAAAGCGCCCGCGGCAACTGCGCCCTATCCGTGACGAGTATAATGCGTTTAATGCCTTTTTCTTGTAATAAACGCGCACTAAATACGGCATTCTCCCATGTATTGCGGCTCTCTTCTTCTAACCATACCTCAGCTTGCGGCCAATAATTATAAACCGCCTGCGCCATCAAACGTGCTTCAGACTTTCCTTCTGCTGGCCCGCCCGTGAATAACACAGGCAAGTTGTACGCTTGAGCTTCTGCGATACCGGCACCAGCGCGCTGCCATCCTGCTGTAGTAAGCTTATATCCTCCGTGGCGGTTGGTACGGCCCGCCCCCAGCACCACCACAGCTTGAGCATATTCAATTGGCTCCGCCCACGATGGCATCGGCGGCAAAAAAAAGGCCACCACAGCGGGCAGAGATGCCAACAGCAAGATGCCCCAAAGCACCATTAATCCACTCATAAAGTTATCCGCTACCGTGAAAGGGTTTGCTACTGTATCCTATAGCAATTCACTTTTTCTTATATTCCTAGGCATAATACACGCCTATTGATATCAACCCAAAGAGCCTAAAGAGACCCAATGGAACAAGAGTATCGTCCCGAAAGCATCGAACGTGAAGTACAGGAATTTTGGCAGCGCGAAAATACCTTCGCTGTATCAGAAGACCCCAACAAAGAAAAATTTTATTGCCTTAGCATGTTCCCCTACCCTAGCGGTCAATTACACATGGGCCACGTGCGCAATTACACCCTTGGCGACGTGGTAAGTCGTTACCAACGCATGCAAGGCAAAAACGTACTACAACCCATGGGTTGGGACGCCTTTGGTTTACCTGCAGAAAACGCAGCGTTGCAGCGCGGCGAAGCCCCAGCCAAGTGGACCTACGCCAACATTGATTACATGCGTAACCAACTGAAGCGCTTAGGCTTTGGTTATGATTGGAACCGTGAGCTTGCCACCTGCGATCCTGATTATTACCGCTGGGAGCAATGGTTTTTCACCAAGCTATATGAGAAAGGCTTGGTGTACCGCAAAATGTCCACCGTTAACTGGGACCCCGTAGACCACACTGTGCTTGCCAACGAGCAAGTCATTGATGGCCGTGGTTGGCGCTCGGGCGCTTTAGTGGAACAAAAAGAAATTCCCCAGTGGTTTATTAAAATCACTGATTACGCAGATGAGCTGCTCGACGAGCTCGACAAGCTCGAAGGCTGGCCAGAGCAAGTGCGCACCATGCAAAAGAATTGGATTGGCCGCTCCGAAGGCGTGGAAATGGATTTTGCCATTAGCGACAGTAATGAGACTGTGCGCATTTACACCACTCGCCCTGATACTTTATTTGGGGTGAGTTACGTGGCTGTGGCGCCCACCCACCCGGTGGCTCAAGCAGCTGCTAGCCAACAGCCTGAACTGGCTAAATTTATTGAGCAATGCAAACAAGAACAAAGCAATGAGGCCGAACTCGCCCACGCAGAAAAGCGCGGCATGGACACAGGCATCACCGCCATTCACCCTCTCACTGGCAAAAAAGTACCTGTGTGGGTGGCCAACTTTGTACTCATGAGCTACGGCACCGGCGCTGTAATGGCAGTTCCCGCCCATGACGAACGCGACTGGGAATTCGCTCAAGCGTACAACATTCCTGTACTTGCCGTGATTAGTGCTGATGGCGAAACCGAGCCTGACCTAAGCGAAGGCGCCTTCACCGACGAGGGCATTTTAATTAATTCCGGTGAGTTTAATGGTTTAACCTCCGCCAAGGCCTTTGATGCCATTGCCGATGCGCTTGCGCAAAAAGGGCTAGGCGAGCGTAAAACGAATTACCGCCTACGGGATTGGGGGGTGTCTCGCCAACGCTATTGGGGTGCGCCTATTCCTATGCTCACCCTAGAAAACGGTGATTTAGTGCCCGTACCCGAAGATGATTTACCTGTGGTACTCCCCGAAGATGTGACCATGGATGGCGTGCACAGCCCGATTAAATCGGACCCTGAATGGGCCAAAACTAGCTACCAAGGCCAACCCGCACTCCGTGAAACCGATACCTTTGACACCTTTATGGAATCAAGTTGGTATTACGCGCGTTTCGCCAGCCCTAGCAAAGAGGCCATGCTAGACCCAGCCCAAGCTAACTACTGGCTTCCTGTGGACCAATACATTGGCGGCATTGAGCATGCTATTTTGCACTTACTTTATGCGCGCTTCTTCCACAAACTCTTGCGCGACTTAGGGTTAGTGGAATCTGACGAGCCCTTTAAACGCTTACTCACTCAAGGCATGGTGCTAAAAGATGGCGCTAAAATGTCTAAGTCCAAGGGCAACACGGTGGACCCGCAGGAGCTGATTGATAAATACGGCGCCGATACGGTGCGTTTATTTACCATGTTTGCTGCACCACCCGAGCAATCCTTAGAGTGGAACGACGAAGGTGTGGAAGGCGCCAGCCGCTTCCTTAACCGCTTGTGGCGCTTGGTGCACGAATATCAAGGCACCGCCAACCTTGAGCTTAAAGTGGATACGCTTTCTGACAAAGCCAAAGAGCTACGCCAAAAAACCCACGATACCATCGCTAAGGTGAGCGATGATTATGGTCGCCGCCAAACCTTCAATACGGCTATCGCCGCAGTGATGGAACTGTGCAACCACATTAGCCGCTTTTTACTTAAAGAAGAGCAAGACAAAGCTGCGGTGGCAGAAGCTCTGTCCTCATCCTTATTACTGCTCGCCCCTGTGGTGCCACACATTACCCACCATCTATGGCAGGTGTTGGGCAATGATAGTCACATTGAAGATGAGCAGTGGCCGGAAGTGGACGAAGCCGCTCGCGTTAAAAGCACCATAGAGTTAGTGGTACAAGTTAACGGCAGGTTGCGCGCACGCATTGAAGCACCTGCAGATGCCGATAAAGAAACTTTAGAGCAAATGGCGCAGGACTCTGAAAACGTGAAGCGCTTTACCGATGGCAAAACCATTCGCAAAATCATTGTGGTACCCGGCAAACTTGTGAATATAGTGGTGAGCTAATGAAATGGCTACGCACGCTTAGCATTACGTTATTGCTCGGCTTAGCTGTCAGCGCTTGTGGCTGGCAGCTGCGCGGCTCCCCGTTGCTGTTTGATTTAGGCAGCGTGGATGTGCGCGGTGGCAGTTTCGACATTCACGATTTGCTCGTGGATGCCTTAGAAAGCAGCAAGGTCGATGTGCATAAGGGCGGCGAGTTCCAGCTGCAGTTAAGTGACGAGCGCTTCGACCGCCGTACCGTGGCCGTGGATGCTCAAGGCCGTGCAGCCGAAACGGAGCTGGATTACTACATTAGTTGGGTGCTGCTAGAAGCAAACGGCACGCCTTTAACTGAAAAAGGCCGTATCAGCCTCACACGCACTGTGCATGTGGACCCCACTAACGCCACCGCTTCCAGTGATGAAGAAAGGGCCATCAAAGATAGCATGTATCAAGATGCAGCTTGGCAAATTTTACGCCAGCTCAATGCCGCTAGCGCCTACCTCTTCACCAACGAAGCCGATGACGATGAACCTTAAACTTGAGCAACTCTCAGCGCATCTTTCTCGCCACTTGTTGCCTGCTTACTGGGTCAGTGGCGACGAGCATTTGCTCGTGCAAGAAGCCACCGACCAAATCCGCGCAACCGCTCTTCAGCGCGGCCACAACGAAAGACACAGCTTTCATGCCGACACGGGTATTAACTGGGCCGAGGTGTACAACCTAACGCAAAGTCTGGGATTGTTTAGCCAGCAGCAACTCATCGAGGTTCATCTTGGCACGCGCCGTCCGGACCGCCAGGGCAACGACATCCTTGAGGGCATCATTAGCAATGCCGCCCCCGATACAGTGCTATTAATTTCAAGCACGCAGCTTAAAGCGGGGGACAAAAAGAAAAGCGCTTATCAAGCACTGCAGCAAAACGGTGCCACCCTCGAAACGCCAACAATCAGCAGCACGCAGCTACCACAATGGCTAGAGCAACGCTTACGTCAGCATCAACTGACTGCTAGCCAAGATGCCTTGGCTTTACTGGCCGAGCGCAATGAGGGCAACTTGCTCGCCGCCGCTCAAGAAGTGGAAAAGCTAGCGTTACTGTTTCCACAACAAGAGATAACCCCCACGCATATTCAAACAGCCGTGGGCACGAGTAGCCGTTACGATAGCTTTGATATTAGTGATGCTATATTGGCTCAGGACGCTCCCAGAGCATTACGCATTTTGCGAGGCTTAGAAGAAGAAGGAGAAGCCCCGCCTTTAGTACTATGGGCTTTGCGGCGGGATTGCCGCGTATTATTGGCCCTTGCCAGTGGCACCAAAGCATCAGATTATGTGCACTTTTCTAAGCAAAATAAATACCAACAAGTGGCGCAACGCTTAGGCGCGCGTACTCTTATGGAAGCCATGGCGCAAACTGCTTTGGTGGACCAAGCCCTCAAGGGCCTGCTGCCCGGCGATGCTTGGCAGCCGTTGGAAAGTTTAGTATTGCGCCTCTGCGGCCGTCCGCTTAGCCGGCAACACGAGCGCATTTAGGCGTAAGTGACTTATGGACACCTCTTCGATCAGCTTTACGGCACATTACACAGGCCAAGTGTGGGCCAAAAACGGATTATCAAACCCGCAGTGGCAAACACCCACTGGCCGACTTTCATATCACGCGCTCAGCCCCTTTGAATGGGTTGGAAAGCGTATCGTTGGCGGCAATATCCGCACTTTTCTGCTGCAACGCCACTTGATAATCGACCACCTTCTACACCAAGCCTTAGAGCGCCACCCAGAGTTACAAGTGGTGGAAATCGCCTGCGGTTTATCCCCTCGTGGCACACGTTTTTGCCAACAATACCCGCAGCTTCGCTACCTTGAAGCCGATTTGCCCGCCATGGCAAAACGCAAAAACAAACTACTAAAAAAAGTGGGCGCTTATTCACAGCGTCATTTTGCTTTGCCTTTGGATTTTTTCCGACAGGATGAACTGGGTCTTAGGGCTTTATTCGCGCAGCATCTTGATCACGAGGCACCTGTACTCGTGATTACTGAAGGGCTAATTAACTACTTTGAGCTCGCTACGCTTGCGCCTATCTGGCAAGAGCTAGCACAGCTGTTACAACAATTCCCGCAAGGCTATTACCTTACCGATAATTACCCTCTCTTGGATAATGATCCCAACAAAGCCTTAATGGAAACACTCAGCGGCTTACTCGGTTGGGTATCGCGCAGCAATGTGAATTTTCATTTCAATAGCCTCGATGCCATTGCTCCCCACTATCAAGAACTCGGTTTTAGCCAAGTACGAGTGCATAACCCTGAAGATTATTATGCGCGCTTATCACTGCCCGAAAATCGCGGCAACCCCTTAGTACATGTGCTAGAAATGCAGGTTTAAGCAGACACAAAAAAGGCGCCTAATCACCAACCTATCCAATAAATGGGGGCAGTTGAGAAGGCGCCTCTTTGTAGCGGCTGCCGTATTAGTTGAATACGGTGAAGTCAGCCCCGTTTAACCAAACATGCACCAATACACTGGCGACATAACCAAGGAAAATGGCTGGCAACCAACGAATATGGCTCATAAAGGTATAGTGACCGCGTGCAGCTCCCATTAATGCCACACCCGCGGCAGAACCAATGGAGAGCAAGCTACCACCCACACCCGCCGTTAAGGTAATCATTAGCCAATGGCCGTGGCTAATTTCAGGGGACATGGTGAGTACCGCAAACATCACCGGGATGTTATCCACCACCGCTGAAATAATACCGATGGCGAAGGCCGCCCAGCTTGGGTCCCACTGCTCAAACAAGACGCCAGATACCATGGAGAGGTAGCCCAAGAAGCCTAAACCACCCACACACATCACAACGCCATAGAAGAACAACAAGGTATCCCACTCGGCGCGAGCCACACGGCTAAACACGTCAAAAGGCACCACGCTACCCAACCGGTGCAAGCGCTCCTTATCGTTGTTTTTCTCAGCTAAGCGACGCTTTTTCTCTAAGGAAGCTGGTAGCGTGCGACGCAAGAAATAGCCGAAAAACTGCAAATAGCCCAAACCTGTCATCATGCCGAGCACTGGTGGCAAGCCAAGGAAGCTATGACCTAACACAGCAGTGGCAATGGTGAGCAAGAAAAGCACTACAATACGACGCGCACCGCGCTTCATCTCAACTTCTTCGTTTACGCTCGCGGGCTTACCCTTAGGAATAAAGAAGCTCATAATCACTGCCGGCACGACAAAGTTGGCCACTGCGGGGAAAAACAAGTGCAAAAACTCTAAGAACTCAACTTTACCCGCCTGCCAAACCATTAGGGTTGTAATGTCGCCAAAAGGACTAAAAGCACCACCAGCGTTAGCCGCTACCACAATGTTAACACAGCTCATGGTAATAAAACGGCCTTGTCCTTCAGCAACCTTCATGACCACAGCACACATCAGCAACGCCGTGGTTAAGTTGTCGGCAACGGGAGAAAGAAAGAAAGCCAAAATACCTGTTAGCCAAAACAATGTTTGGTAACTAAACCCTTTACGTACCATCCATGCACGCAATGCTTCAAAAATACGACGTTCTTCCATGGCGTTAATATAGGTCATAGCCACTAACAAGAAGAGCATCAACTCGCTAAATTCAAGCAGTGTTGCCTGTAAGTTTGCTTTCGCTAAATCCTGCAAGCCTGCTTTTGTATAAGCAATGCCAATGATAATCCAAATCAGGCCCGCGCC
>DAHVSB010000007.1 GCA_027324795.1 Alcanivoracaceae bacterium | reverse complement strand
GTAGCGGGAACCTACGCGGTTCCGCGTACGCCTTAGTGCTTTATCAAATAGCCGTTAATAAACTCAAACTCCGTAGTACGTCCTGCAAGTACATCGGCAAGCATGGAGGAGGTGTTCTTTGCAGTATCGTTGGCCACCTGGATGGCGCGCTCTAAGGTGTCGTTGGGCCAATGAGGAAACATGCGGCTAGCAATACGGTCGCACTGTGCGGCAATAAATTGCATTTGCTCAAAGGCCTTAGGCATCGTGAGAAGTTCACCATTTTTGCAGCGATAAATGGCGGTGAGTGGGTTGATCACGGCGTTAACCGTGAGTTTTCGCCATTGCTCATAAACAATGTCATCGCACCAGCTCAAACCTGGCCAATGAGCAGTAAGCTTTGCGAACCAAGGAGGAGCTTGGGTTAACTCACCACCAAGCAAGGTGGTGTTTTCAGCGACGATATGCACTTGCCCTTGTTCGCGCCAAGCCGCATTGGTGGTAACAGCGTAAAGCACGGTAGTGCCTTGGGGTAAGGCAATATTATCTAGCGTTCCCATACCATTTTGTAGGCAAATAATAGTACTCGCAGTGTGAAGGCGTGGGAGCAGTGGTGTCAGAGCTGTGGCGGTATCGGGGCCTTTGGTGGCCACCACAAGAAATGCAATGGGTTGATTATCATCAGCCCCTAAAGATAACGACGCGCTATGAGTGCCTTGAGGCCAAAATAACCTTCGTGTAAGCAAAGGACGGTTAGCGGCTAACACATCTACCCCAGCTTGTTGTAAGTAGTAAGCCGCCAATGTACCCATGCTGCCCGCACCCAAGAGGTAGCATTTTTTCATGGCTTTTTATGCCCAGGAATGGCGGTGGGATAACGGTGGGCTAGCCACAATAATAATGGCAGGCCAGCCAAGGCAAGCAGGGCGGTGATTTGGAAAAACAGGCTCCAATCGCCATTCAAAGAATCCACCACATAACCGCTCGAAGCGGAAAGCCAAATGCGGGATAAATTGCCCAACGATGCCAGTAAGGCGTACTGCGTGGCGCTGTAAGCCACGTTGCATAAGCTGGATAAATAAGCCACAAAGGCCACGGTCACCAAGCCGCTGGTGAGGTTATCCGACACCACAGCCAACACCAGAAGCTGATAGCCACCATGCTGAGCGAGTAAGGAATAGGTGAGGTTGGTGAGTGCGGCTAAGAAGCCCGAAATTAATAAAGCGCGTACCAATCCCAAGCGGTTAGCGAGCCAGCCGCCAATGGCAATACCCACCATGTTGGCGATAAAACCATACACTTTGCCCACATTGGCAATCTGCTCATAACTAAATCCCATTTCGCGGTAAAAAACCCCCGACATGCGACCTAGCATGGCATCGCCAAACTTGAAAATAAATACAAAAAGGAGGGTCAGCCACCAGCCATCGCGTTTCATAAAATCATAAAACGGAGCGATGACGGTATTCACTAACCAAGCCCCCGTATTGGCAATAATACGGGGCATGCGGTGGTTGAAGAACTGCGCCACTTGGGCTTCTTGTTGCTCGGTGGCAGCGTTAATTTTACGCTCGGGCTCGCGGCCAAACAGCACGGCGAGCATGCTAATCACTAAACAAAAAGCTAATGCCCAGTAAGCAATATGCCAACCATAGGCGCTAGCTAGGTAAAGTCCACCAGCGCCACCTACTAAGGTGCCGCCAAGGTGCCACCCCCAGATAGCCACAGAAGCACCTGCACCTTGTTCTTCGGTGCTTAGGCTGTCGATACGGAACGCATCCACGGCAATATCTTGTGTGGCACTGGCAATCGTCACCAGCAGGGCCCCTAAAGCCACCATGGCCAACTCCTCACCGGGAGAAAAAGAGCCCATCCACAAAATGGCAGCGAACAAAGCCACTTGTGTGAATAAAATCCAGCTTCGGCGTTGGCCTAACCAAGCCGTTAAAAAGGGCAAGCGCAGTTTATCAATCAGTGGCGCCCACAAAAAATTAATGGCATAGGGCGTGGTAACTAACGCAAATAAGCCGATGTCGGTGCGGCTGACCCCTTCATCGCGCAACCAAATAGAAAGGTTGCTAAATACCAGCGGTGCAGGCAAACCACTGGCAAAACCTAAGAAGAGCAAGGTCAGCATGGGTTGTCGAAAATATACCTGCCGAAAATTATTGAGTGCGGTAATCATAATGCCTTCTTGTGATGCGCCAGAGCTTTAAAATAGCGGTTAGTATGCACGGAAGTCTGAAAAGCGGCTAGCGGCGCTGTGGCGTTTGTTGAAATAGATTGATGGTGACAGCCAATTGAGTATTAAGCTCAGCGAGTGTGAGTACTTGCTCACGTTTTTCTGGGGTGGCGCGAAACCAGTGAGGCGTCATAAGCAGCAAGTTTTGGATTTGCTCAGAGCTAGTGAGGGTAAAAGTTTGTTGGATTTCACGTTTTTCAACCAAGGTGAAGCCGGTGGGTACTGTGTTCGAGCTCGCCTGTTCAGCCTTTAAGCGGGGGTATAGCAACTTGCGCGCTTCATAAAGGTGTGTTGGCGCTGGGTCCACCATTACCAATTTGCCTTGGGGCTTGAGCACACGTGCAAACTCTTCATATACAGGAAAGCCAAACAAACAAAACACATAATCAAGGCTTGCATCTTGTATGGGCAAACGTGCATTGCTCGCCACAATCCAATTAACGTGTGCGTTGCGTTTGGCGGCAGCGAGTATGGCCCATTTAGAAATATCTACGCCTACCAATTCCAGTGGAATTTCGGTGTGTTGAGCAAGGGTGTCTAAGTAATATCCTTCGCCGCAGCCAGCATCTAAGCACCGCAAGTGTTCTGCCGTGGGTGAAAAGTCAGTAATCACCTGCGCTAAGGCATCTGCAATAGGCAGGTAGTGCCCACGTGCGAGGAAGTGTTGCCGTGCTGTCACCATGGCTTTGCTATCGCCTGGCTCTTTGGCTCTTTTGAATTGCGCAGGGAGCAGATTGACATAACCTTGGCGAGCAATATCAAAGGAGTGTCCTTGTGGGCAACACCATCGGGAAGGCTCGCGAAGTAGCGGTTCGCCATCCAAAGGGCAAGCGAGCGCAGAAAACGGTACCGTATTCATAAACCAGTATTTACGTGATTAGGGTTGGCAAGTATAACGCCTTCTCCGATACTGTGGCATGTCATCTTATCTAGTGAGGCTAGCCCTATGAATAAAAGCATAATCTGTATCATAAAACCTCTTCTGTTGTTGTACGGCTTGTTGGCCATGACATTTGCTTCCGCCCTAGAAGTGGGTGATATGGCGCCAGATTTTAGCCTGCCAGGTACGGATGGGAATACTCATCAATTGTCTGACTACCGTGGTAAGCAAGCGGTGGTGATTGCTTGGTTTCCAAAGGCGTATACCTATGGTTGTACGATTGAGTGTAAATCCTTGGCAGATAATGGCGATAAAATACGCCAGTACGATGTGACCTACTTTATGGCAAGTGTTGACCCGTTGCGCAAAAATCGTGGTTTTGCCACTGAAATGGAAGCAGACTTTCCCTTGCTAAGCGATGAGGATAAATCGGTGGCGAAAGCCTATAACGTATTGAGTGTACTGGGGGTGGCTAAGCGCCATACCTTCTATATTGGCAAAGATGGCCGCATTCTTGCTATTGATAAAAACATTACCCCTGCTACCTCAGCTGAAGACATGATTAATCAGCTCGAACAACTTGGCGTGGCTAAGCGAAACCAATGATGCGCTATGTTTTAGGAGCCGTTTTGCTAGGAGGATGTTTGGGTGCGCAAGCAACCCATGCCTCTGGAGAAACCATCCGCGAAGTCACTGCCACCGCTTACACCCTGCGTGAGTCCGAAACGAAAGTGGGCAATGTGGGTTTGGCGGCTTGGGGGGACCAGTTAAAGCCTGGCATGAAAGCCATCGCCGTTTCCCGCGACTTGATTGAGCAAGGGCTAACCCATGGTACAGAAGTGACTATCGAAGGCCTAGAAGGCATTTACGTAGTGCGCGATAAAATGCATTGGCGATGGCAAAATAAAATCGATATTTTTATGGGCCGTGATGTAGCAAAAGCTCTTGATTGGGGCAAACGTACCGTCACCATTCGTTATCAAACACCGCATTAATAGAATTATGGTATTTGCGCCTCATTTTCACTGTTTAGACAACAAGCCCACAAGGCCTTGGGCACAGCTGTTTTTGGCCCATGGGGCTGGTGCAGGTTGGGACCATCCATGGCTAAATACCATGGCCCAACACCTCGCAGAGCAAGGAGTTTGGGTACGGCGATCGGAGTTCCCATATGCACAGCAAATGCGGGAAACGGGTAGGCGTAGGCCACCGCAACCCGTGGCGCAATTACAACATTATTTTGCTGAATTGCTGTCCCTGCAACGGGAAGAAAACCTGCCTTGTTTTGTGGGTGGGAAATCCATGGGCGGGCGTGTAGCTGCCATACTCGCCGCTGCGGAAGCATCCGCAGCAGTGCGTGGGGTGGTGGCCTTTGGCTATCCTTTTCACCCAGTGAAAAAAACAGAAAGTTTGCGTTTAGCGCCCTTGCAGCAAAGCAAGGCTCCTGTGCTTGTTGTGCAAGGCACTCGGGATGCTTTTGGTGCCCAGGATGAAGTGTTGAGCTATGCGCTAAATGGCAATGTGGAGCTGGTGTGGCTAGAGGATGGTGACCATGATTTTAAGCCGCGCAAAGCCAGTGGGTTAACACAGCCAGAATTAATGAAACAAGCGGCGTTTGCAGCAGTTTCTTTTATGCGCTCACAAGTAAGATAAAGCGGGGCCACCATAGGTAGCCCCGAGTTTGGCTTACTTTTTTTCAGGTTTTGGCGTTACCCACAAATGAATGGTACCTTCCACCACCACGGTGTCATCGTCACGCAACGCACGCACGCGTACGGGTAGATCAGGGCCATTTTCCCAAGCGCCATCTTCCACTTCGGCAATCACACGGATATCTGAATCCGCTTTCGCGGTATACTTCACGTCCATGCCCTTGGGGATCCAGCGCAAGTGGTTGGGGATGGACGCTTCTGCTACTACGCCCATGGCAAACTCAAGGCCATTACAAATGGCGATCACATGCACGGTGCCAATGTGGTTTTCCACCGCTTTGCGCTTTTTAATCACCGCTTCGCAGTAGTTGGTGCGCAATTCGTTGAGACGTGGTTTTACGGTGCCAAAATAGGGGGCCTTGCGACAAATACCCATGGCAAACAAGGCCTTGCCACCGGGGATAGCAGCAAGCTTTTGGTAAACTTTCATCACAGCGTTGGGTGATGTGCTCATAAGGGCTCCTTAATGTTATGAAGTGGTTACGCAGCTCAAAAAATCAAAGGCGTAAGGGTAACATGCTTTGGCGTGGAGTTTGGCCTTTATTATCGGGTCAGTGGAGCTTTGGTGTAAAGCCTTGGCAACTTGAAGAATTAGCTTGGGAGCAAGATATGACAGTGGTTTGGCGTGCTTGGCACGAGGGCGTGGCATATGAAGTACGCCAGTTAGAAGAGACCATGCGTTTGTATGCCAATGGCGTGCAGCATTCAGAGTTTAATGCCACGCGCATGGTAACAGGCAGCGTTTGGGACTTGTTGTGGTTGCCTGCTTTTATGGCGGCAGAAGGGGCTATTAAACGTGTGTTAATTTTGGGCCTAGGGGGCGGTAGCTCCATTCCACCGTTGCGGCATTTCTTCGACCCTGAAGACATTGTAGCGGTGGAGCTAGATCCGCTGCATTTAGAAGTAGCTTGCGAGCAGTTCAAGGTCACAGAGATGGGCGTAGAGGCCCATTGCGCAGATGCTGTTGAGTGGGTGAAGAACTACCAAGGCCCTCCCTTTGATTTGGTGATTGAAGATTTGTTTTCTCCCGCTAATGTGACGGTAACGCGTGCTGTGCCAGCAAAAAAGCGTTGGTTAAAGCAGTTGGAAGGACTGGTCTCGCCTAAAGGTGTGTTGGTAATGAATTTTGGTGATGAGTTTGAGTTTAAAGCCAGCGATGCCAGCACTAAACCCCAAGGCTTTGCCAGTGGTATCCGTTTATCTACACCTGATTGCCATAATGCGGTGGTGGCTTGGAGCCGCCAGAGTGCTAGCAGCAAAAGCCTATTAAGACGCGTGAAACAGTGGCAAGAGTTGGCGCTAGAAATGGACTTGGGCCGTTTACGATACACCAGCAAACAGCTGTTTTAGGTGATGCCATGGCGCTCGACACCTCACCACAAAGTGAATTTGCCCAAACAGTTTATGCGTGGCTAATGGCAGTGCCCAAAGGGCAAGTTACCACTTACGGGCAACTGGCGCGCTTGGCTGGGCATCCGCGCCATGCACGTTTCGTGGGCCGCTTGATGGCGAATTTGCCCAAGGGCAGCAAACTGCCCTGGTGGCGCGTGGTGCGCAGCGATGGCGCATTAGCTGGCGAACAGGCGCCTCAGCAAAAAGAACGGTTGCAGGCCGAAGGTGTGCTGGTAACAGCGAGCGGCGTCAGGCTCAAAACCTATGGCTTCGAGCCTTGAGAATTTATTTTTTCAGTAGCTTTTGGTTGTAACGCATTTTCTTTTCTGCATGGGTCAGCAGGCTGTTCTTTGGGCCTGAGTCTTGTTTTGCAGACGCCTCTAGGATCACGCGATACGTGAGCACCGCTTGTACATATTCCCGTGTTTCATAAAAAGGGATGCTTTCTATCCATACATCAAAAGGCATATCGCGGCTATTGAGCCAAGCTTCCACGCGGTGGGGGCCAGCATTGTAGGCGGCGAGTGCCAAAATTCGGTTGTTGTGAAAACGCTCAAGCATGCGTTCCACGTAGGTGCTGCCAAGCTCAATGCTGCGTTTGGGCGTTTTTAAGTCTGCTTGTGTTGGTGGCTTTTCTTGGCGCCAGTTAGCCACTTGCTTAGCGGTGGCGGGCATCACTTGCATTAAGCCAACTGCGCCCGCGTGTGAAACCACATGATGTTGATAAGCACTCTCGCGACGAGCAATGGCCATTAGCAGATAAGGGTCGAGCTTTGCTTGCTTCGCCGCTTGTTGAAACTCGGCGCTGTGCGCCAAGGGAAAGCGCCAGCTTAAGGTATTCACATCTTTCATTTGAATAGCTGCGTCAACGGTAAAGCCTGGCCAGCCTTGTTGCAGCGCATAATTAGCAAGCGCCGCGCTTTGTTTGGGTTCTTGGCGCATCCAGAGTAACCACTCACTACGCGCCAAACCTGTTTCATTCATGGCCATTAACCAATGAATTCGCGCTAGGCGTTCAGAGTTAGGAGGCTGCGCTGCAGTAAGGGGAGCTTGAGCATTAAGTGCATAAGGTTGCTTGATTTGGTCTGCGGCTAAAAATGCCCAAAAGGTACGGCGCTGTGCTG
Organism: Alcanivoracaceae bacterium; assembly: GCA_027324795.1. Classification (GTDB taxonomy): domain Bacteria; phylum Pseudomonadota; class Gammaproteobacteria; order Pseudomonadales; family Alcanivoracaceae; genus CALEAR01. The sequence continues at coordinate 50,197 of DAHVSB010000007.1, read as the reverse complement.
CTTTTTCGAAGGCTGAGCGTGCTAGCTTTTTGTTGCCTGTTTCTTGTAAAGCACGGCCCAGCCAGTATTGCCAGCGAGGGTCGTTTTGCTTGGCTTCGCTGAATTTGTTAATAGCAATTACCACGCGTGGCCAGTCCTGTTGGCGGATGGCTAAGCGTACGCGTTGTTGGAGGAGCTCGTCATCGCCATGACGGTTAAGCCACTGATCCGCCCAAGGCAAATAGTCTTCTAAATCACGTATAAGCACGTACCAAACAATCTTGTGCTCAGCATCGTGGCGAGCTTTTTCGCCCATGGCTGCGGGCGGTGTGGTTAGGCGCTGGAGTAGTGTGATGGCTGCGCCCGTGTCTTTCTGTGCTTGTATTAACAGCGCTGTTTTTTTGAAGTTGTCTTTTAAGGATTCGGGCCAAGCATTTGGTAGTATCAAAATTCGTTCTGGGTTTTCGAAAAGTTCCTGGGCAAACTCAGCTTGCTTGCTGTGTTCACCCTCTAGTGCGACGGCCAGGTGGCGCATCAACCCAGTGCTTTGTGCGGCCATGGCCAATAAAAAACGCTGCCATACAAGTTCCTCTGTAATAATGCCGTCCTTGTGTCCAGCAATAAACAAAGGGTCGCAGGCGTTGGGCATAGAAGCGCCCGTCAGCCATAAGTTAGGGATGGCTTCCTGTGCCTGTTGAGGAGATGCGTGATACTGAGCTTGCCAGTAGTAACATTGTGCTGTGTTATCGTTAGGTGGTGTGGGTTGTAGAGCCAATAACGCTTCCCACTGCTTAGCCTTGCCGAAGGCGTTAAGTGCTACATTATGCAGGCTATTTGCAAGGGGCGTGTCGGCGTATTGTTTTTTAAACGCCTTGATTTCATCCACATTCACTTTCGGCAGGGCGTCCAAAATCCTGTGATAATCGAAATAAGCAGCTAACGGATGCCTGTCCAGCTGCTGCAGTTGTTGGTCCAGTTCGCTAAAATCTTTTTTGCGTGCAGCTTCTAATGCAGTATTAGCCAATGAAACTTGTTTGGCGGTGGGAGTGAGCAGGGTGTCTTGTGCAAAAGCAGAAAGTGTCGTGCAGCTGAGGGCCACAAGAATCAGTAAAAATACACGCATCGGCAAACTCCATTCCATAGGCCGTTAAGTTTTAGTCATCACTGCAACCAATACAACTTGGTTGAGAACAAGTTGCTATAATGCTTCATTTTTCGAGATAACATAAGATGGAAAACACCACAGCAATACTTTGGCGCCAAGAAGATACCCTAGCAGATAGAAAAATCTTTGTGGTGGAGGCTGATGATCCAAGCTTGGTAAATTTACCTAATAGAGCTTTATTTTTACATTCAGACTTTGCCTTTATTCCCGCAGAGCAACGGGGACCTTGGCCCCAAGTGCCAGCCACTGCGAATCTTGTTGTGGTGATACTACCTAAATCGCGAGAACGCTTAGAGCTTGTTCTCACCGCCTTAAGCGAGTCTATTAGCGAAGCAACAGAATTATGGTTAGTGGGCCCGAGCAAAGGGGGCATCAAAGGCGCCTTAAAACAACTTAAACCATTCGCTCAAGCAGGTGTGGTGGATTTGGTAGACACGGCGCGCCATTGCCGTATCTATGTCGCTATGCTGGAGCCAAGAAAAGAAAAGGATTTGGAAGCCTTTGGCCAGCAATGGCGGCATGGCGAAAACACCTACATCAGTTACCCAGGTGTTTTTAGCCATGGGCGATTAGATGAAGGCACAGCCTTGTTGTTAGAGCAGTTGCCCACTGACTTTAGGGGAAAAACAGCCTTAGACATGGGGTGTGGGTCGGGTGTGATAACCCTTGAGCTCGCTCAGCGTGGAGCCAAAGTGACGGCCAGTGATGTGAGTGCTACAGCGGTGGCAGCCACGCAAGCCACGTTGGCGCTTAACCAACAAGAAGCTGATGTGCAAGTGGCTGATTTATATGGTGAGCTAAGCTCGGAGTTCGATTATATCGTTACCAACCCTCCCTTTCATGAGGGCATAACGCGCACTACTGCGGTTACAGAAGCGTTGATACACAAGGCGCCGAGTTATCTCAAGGCGGGCGGGGAGTTGTGGTTGGTGGCTAACCACGGGCTCCCCTATGAGCCTATACTGAGACAAAGCTTTAATTATTTAGAGAGGGTTGCCACGAATAATCGTTTTGTGGTGTGGCGGGCTCGTAGAGCTTAGTGCTCTACGCCGCCTGCGCCATGGGCATGGCCGTGTGCAAGCTCTTCTTCTGTGGCTGCACGCACGCTATCGATTTCCACCACAAACCGCAACGTTTTGCCCGCGAAAGGGTGGTTAGCATCCACATCTACAGTTTTTAGGCCTTTTTTAAGGACGGTTACCCACTGTTGGCCTTTATCTGTATTTACTGGCACCACATCGCCCACTTGGTATTTTTTTAGGTGGCGCAAATACTTGGCAGAAATTCGCTGAGTGAGGTTATCTTGGCGCTCACCATAAGCCTGCTCAGGGGGAAGTGTGGTCTCTACTTTGTCACCTGCTTTGTGCCCTTTAAGCGCTGCCTGCAGATGCGGTAGCACGCTTTCACTGCCGTGGAGATATAGCGTGGGAGTTTGCCCATGAGAGCTTTCTAACTCTTGGTTGTTATCGTCAAAAATAGTGTAGTGAAAAGCCACCACCGCATCTTTATTGATTTCCATTACTGTCTCGCTTATTTGTTGGCTTGGTCTAGTGTCACCACGTTGTTTGCCGATGTTGGTGGCTGGCCACCTGCTTTAATGCGTTCTGTGCCTTGTTTATTCAGGCGGTGCATGCAATCCCTGAAAGTGCGGCTAATCATGGTGGTGTTGCGAATCATATCCATGCGCGGCCAAGTGGTGCGCTCACCGTTACGGATATATTCACGCACATCTTCTACACTTGGGTTAGCTAGCACTCGTAATACATTAAGCGGCTTGCGTGGGGGGATAATGTTAATGTCGCCGTCGTATTTTTGCATTAGTACGCTGCGAATTTTATCCACCACTAGACCTAAATCGTTGGATTCCACGCGATCGTGCAAGAGGTCTAAGCCAAACGAAGCGTTCATCGCAATGTTGCGGCGTATCCAAGTGCGCGTAATAGGCAAAACACCACCTTGTTTGATAGCTTGCGAGCGCGACATAAATGGCACCACGTGGGGGTTGGTTTGGCTTACAATAGAGTGGTTGATACCGTATAAGCGAGATAGGCGGCGAATAGGTAAGTCATCACTGATGGAGCCATCCACAAACTTACGGCCGGGAATATAAGGCACTTTTTGGCCTTCCATATTTTTGGCCCATAAGCTGACCGGTGGGTAAATCCCTGGAATCGCGCAAGAAGCCAGCACTGCCTTTCGGATCAATACGTTCGGAGAGGTTTTGTGGTTGAGTAGACGACCATGCTGGTGGCGGTCGTAGGGGCTGACAGGGATGTTAATCTCTCGACCCGTGTGCTCGTAGGCTTCGCGGAAAGTCATGTCGGGAATGTTTTCATCGAGGCATTTTTCGAGGTAATCCCCATCTAGCACAGGCGTGCCTTTTAAAACACCGCGCCAGCCAACATACTTAAAAGCTTCTAAATAAAGACTTTCAGGCTGTAGTTTTTCTGCAAGTTCGGCATCGCTATGGGTGCCTAGAACGCCGGCAATAATGGCTCCCGCGCTGGAGCCGGAAATTACCTTAGGTAATAAGCCTTCTTCCCACAAGCTTTTACAAACGCCAATATGAAACAAGCCTAGGGCTGCACCGCCTGAAAGCATAAGGGCGGTTTGGCCGAATGCGCGGCCCGTTTTGTTAAAAAAATTAAGCTTGTCGGCAAGGGTGAAATCGTCAAACTCTGTGTCGCAAATATAGTTAAGTGCATCGCATACCGTGGTGAGGTATCGCTCAATCAGATGCTTGGTGCTTGCTTTGCTGCGCAGGTATAGGTTCGGATTGGAGATATTGCCTAAACTGCCGTGCAGCCCCTCATGCATATGGAACACGAGTTTGTGCACATCTCCACGCTCGCGAGTGCGCTCTATGTGTTGGATGCGAGTACGTATTAGCTGATAATCGTAATCGCTTGAGCGGTCACGGGCTTTCCATTCCTCCGCACCTGAAAGTTGGTCGTGCTCAAGGCAGGCTTGGCGCCAACTAGCATAATCTTCTGCATACTGTATTTTGTCTTCTAAATGGCGAAGAACACGCTTCATGTTTTACTCCTGCGAGCCTGTAGCATAAAACGGCAACAAGCAAAATGATAGTCATACTCTGTAGTTGGTTATCAGTATAGCGTGAAGTCTATGCTTATATGCAATCACCCTAGCGCCTGCTTGGTGGCATTTGTAGTCACTGCGAAACGCGTTGTGAGATTGGCGGCACAAGAGGGTGCCGCCTGATGGGATTACTTCAGGTGGAAGCGAATGTTGACTTGCTCGGTAATGGTAATTTCGCCGGGCGCATATTGCGCTTGCTTGTAGCTGCTATCTTCGGCAGCAGCTTGCATTACCATGCGCGGCATGGGGCTGGCGCCACCTTGCTGATTGATAAGTACCGCCGCGCCTAGCTTTCTACCGCTAGCTTTAGCGAGCACTTGTGCTTTTTCCTTAGCATCGGCCACTGCTTTTTGGAGTGCTTCGGTGCGTGCAGCGCTTGGGTCGCTTAATTCGGCCGTGCTGTTGGATATTTGTGTGAAGCCGATTTGGCTAAGGCCTTCGAGTAATTCGGCGTAGTCTTCCACACCTTGTACGGTGAAACTAATGTCGCGCTGAACGCGATGGCCAATAAGTTTCTTTTCAGGTTGCCACTGCCACTCTGGTTGTACAGTAAAGCCAGTGGCAGTAATTTGGCGGTCTTTTAATTTGAGTTTCTTGGCGAGGTTGAGTGCGGCGTTAATCTCCTCATCCACATCGCTTTTCATGGCGGTGATATCGTCACCAGTGCGCGAGGAAATAGCACCCACGCGAAATTGATCGGGAACCACAGTAACTTCGCCTTGGCCAGAAACCTGTATAGCTTGCTCAACATCTTTGGGCACACCAGAACCGCAAGCGGTGAGTAGCATGGCGCTGCTGATAAGTACTAAGGCGGTGGGTCGGAACCTTGTTCGCATAATTAAATCCTTATTTTGTATGTGAGTTTTTTTAAGTTACCTTTTGTGAGACATTGTTAACTCTAAGAAGTGCTAAGGGCACTGTCACCTTTATAATCACTATTAGGAAGATACATGAAGTCATTGGTTGAGCAAATTACAAATGCTTTACGCCAAATACATCCTGCCGCTTTGGACACAGATATTGTCACCGCCGGTGCGGTGAAACAATTGCACTGTGACGAACAATCGGTGGTGTTGCATGTGCAGTTTGGTTTTCCTGCTTCTTCAGTGGCAGTAGGGTTTAAACGCCGTATAGAACAACTGTTAGTGCCCTATTTAGGCGGGCGTGAGTTGCAACTTACTGTGGATTGGGAGGTAAAAGCCCACATTACTCAGGGGCAAACGCGACCACTTCCTACGGTTCGAAATGTGATTTTGGTCGCCTCAGGCAAAGGTGGGGTGGGGAAATCCACCACCACAGTTAACTTGGCCTTGGCCTTGGCAGCAGAGGGAGCCAAAGTGGGTTTGCTTGATGCGGATTTATTTGGCCCTAGCTTACCGTTGATGATGGGGCTGCCCGAAGGTACACGTCCAGATTATGATGAGGCCAAAAACTTTATTCCACCAAAAGCCCATGGGGTTGAGGTGATGTCCATTAACTTTATGGTGGATGAAGCAAAAACTCCTGTGGTGTGGCGCGGCCCTAAAGCTAGTGGTGCCGTACTGCAGCTAGCGCAGCAAACCCGTTGGGGAGATTTGGATTATCTTTTTGTGGATATGCCCCCAGGCACCAGTGATATTCAACTCACCGTGGCGCAACGTATTCCTGTGGCCGGCAGCGTAGTGGTGACTACTCCCCAGGAGGTGGCGCTAGCAGATGCCCGTAAAGGCATAGAGATGTTCCATAAAGTGGGTGTGCATGTGTTGGGTGTGGTGGAAAATATGGCGGTGCATGTGTGCTCCGCCTGCGGTAACCATGATGCAGTGTTTGGCCATCAGGGCGGCCAGCATTTGGCCCAGGAGTATCAAACAGAGCTACTAGCAAGTTTGCCCCTAGTGTCTGCGATACGTGAGCATGCGGATGCGGGTACGCCGTTAGTATTGGCTGCCCCCGATAGCGCCGAGGCTGCTCTATACCAAGTGGGCGCAAGGCGTCTAGCGGGAGCTTTGTCGTTGCGTGATGCAGCCAAGCCGCCTGCCTTTGCACGCATGGTGATGCAGCACAATCCCTAGCACCAAGGCGTGGGAACAGGTACTATTCAAGCCATTTGAATTTTGGTGGGAGCAAGCATGAGCATTAGACCAGACCATTGGATACGTCGCATGGCCGAAGAGCAAGGTATGATAGCGCCTTTTGCGCCAGAGCTTGTGCGCGAAAACGAGCACGGCCGTATTATTTCTTATGGTACTTCGAGTTATGGCTATGATGTGCGTTGCGCTAATGAATTTAAGGTGTTTACCAATATTCACTCGGTGACTGTGGACCCTAAAAACTTTGATGAACGCAGTTTTGTGGATGTCACCGGCGATTATTGCATTATCCCACCGAACTCTTTTGCTCTAGCGCGCACTGTGGAATATTTCCGTATTCCTCGTAGCGTGCTGACTATTTGCTTAGGCAAATCCACTTATGCCCGTTGCGGCATTATTGTTAATGTCACGCCGCTGGAACCCGAGTGGGAAGGGCACGTTACGCTAGAATTTTCTAACACCACTAACTTGCCCGCAAAAATCTATGCCAACGAAGGCGTGGCGCAAATGTTGTTTTTTGAGTCAGATGAAGTCTGCGAAACCTCTTATGCCGATAGAGGTGGCAAATATATGGGGCAGACAGGTGTGACCTTGCCGAGGACCTAGCACAAGGCTGGTTTTTCCCTTACACCGGGCGGGCACCACGCAACGAGTTCTTAACATACAGCATCAGCAATAAGCACTGCGATGTGCGCTAGAACCGCGCGGGGTTCCCGCTACCGAGAATTCTTAATAACCACTATACCGAGCAAGCTTGCAGAAATGGGTCCCACCAACGAAAACCATGTTGGTGGGACCCATTTCTTCCAGCCTATTCACTGAGCCTCTAAGAGAAATCGGGTGCGGGTGAGGTGTGAGAATGTTGGCTTTGTGCGAAATTGCTGTTCAGATCACGCAATTAATTTCTTGTTAGCAGCTCGCTTAGTGGCACCAAAACTCCTCCAATTTTCACCAACCCGATTTATCTTAGAGCCACCGGTGGGAGGCGCTGCGAAACCACTATTTCTTTTGCGTGCTCTTCCGCAAAAAAATAGTGATTTCGCGGTGCTTGCTAGCGATGATGTTAATTTAGAACCCGTTGCGTGGCACCTGCCCGGTGCTAGGGCACTTTGCCCGCCCGGCACAAGGGCACCGCGGTTCTAGCGCTCCTCCATACTAACCTGCTTATCCTGGAAAGGCCCTTCATAGCTAATCATGCGTAGCTCGCCAAACAAGCCGGGAGCTTCGATGTGGCGGGCGCGGATGAGCATGTAGTCCATTTCAGGCGCGAGCCAAAAAACAGTGCTGCGGCTGCTGTCGGCGTGGCGGCGCTTTTCGATGCGGATGGTATTTAGCACACCCAGTGGTGTTTTTAGTTCTTCTTCACCAGCAATACGAATATGGTGGGTGCGTAGCTTGTCGCCATAAGCGGTGGTGATTTCATATTCAGTTTTGTCGGGCTTAATCAAACAGCGTGCGCGCAGCATCATCGACAGTTCATCCAAGGTGTCGTCTTCTATGAGGTATGTTTTGCTGCGGCTGTCTTTTTTCTTTTCATGGGTTAGGTTGAGCACGCGTCTCGGCTCGTTCATAAACGTCATCTGGTAATTGCGTTCACGGCGGAATCCCTTGAAATAATGCGAATAGCTTTCGGTGTGGGGGAAGCAGCTATCCCAAGTAAAAGCGGTTTCTTCTTTGTTTTTTAACAACAGAGAGTTGGCTTCTAAACTTAACTGGTAACGGTTGTCGCCCAATGGAGCCAAGGTGAGTTCTGCTTTAATGGTTGTTGGAATGCGACTGACGTTAACGCGGTAGCCCACAGAAAAAGGCACCAAGTTTTCTTCCTGAAAAAGTTCCGCGCTCATTGTAGGTGCCGCAAAAAACAGCATTATTGTAATAATTAACCGCTTCACGAGAAATCCTATTTATTTAACCAAGCTTGTTGAGCTTCATCTCGTAGGTGCTGCTGCCGTCTTCTTGCTTCATGCGTACGAGTGCATAATTATGCTCTGGTGCAAACCACATTAAGGTATTGCGCGAGGCGCTGCCATTGCGTTGGCGCTCAACTCGGATGGCGTTAAATTGACCTGCAGGTGTTTTTACCATTTCTGTGCCCATAATACGAAAGTTAATCGTTTCATGGCGTTTTTCGCTAGCAACGTTGAATGCCAAAGGCGCGCTATCACCGCGCTGCTGTAAGCGGCACTGGATGGCTAGAGGCAGAGCAAGAATGTCTGTGGTGTCGGAAGCAATATCAAACTCGCGGCTTATTTTGCCTTCTTTGGTTAATACAGCATTGGGGGTGGCGTCTTGTTGGGCAAGTGTGAGCTGAGCTGAACGGCTTCGCCCAAGTCCTTTGCGTTTGTACTCATAATGAGTGGTAATGGGTACGCAGCCTTGCCAGTGAAAAGTGCTGGTTTCGCGAATACTGCCCAGAAAGTTTTTGGCGCTAAGCTCCGTTTGCCACTGGTTGTCGCCAATAGCGCGCAGGCTGCGTGTGGCTGAAATAGAAAAAGGAATTCCTGCACCTGTAAAGCCGTATTGGTAGGAGAACGCTTTTGGAGCTTCGGCACTAGCTAGCAGTGGCGCTAATAAGCTCAAGCCGATTAGTGTCTTCCATAAGGGAAAACTGGCACCCTTGGTTGGGAAGAAGCTTTCCATCGAGTGTTACTCCTTTGTCTGTGAGAGTGAGCTGTTCTTTTGCTCGCCACAATAAGACCTTGGGATAAAGTAAATGTTCACTCTGATGCACGCGTTGCGCTAGTGAGTCAGCAGAGTCTGTGGCAAGCACAGGCACTTGCGCTTGGGCAATGAGGGGGCCTCCATCAAGCTCGTCGCTGACAAAGTGTATAGAGCAACCGTGGAATTTATCCTTATTGTCGAGGGCGCGTTGATGGGTGTTTAAACCGCGGTACAAGGGAAGCAACGAAGGGTGTACGTTTAATAAGCGCCCCTCGAATTGACGCACAAACACAGGGGTGAGAATGCGCATAAAGCCAGCTAGTACCAAAGTATCTATGGCGTAGGGCGCGAGAGCGTCGATCATGGCTTGATCAAAGGCTTCACGACTAGGAAACTCTTTGTGTTCCACCACTAAGGTAGGGATACCTGCGGCACGAGCGCGCTCCAATGCATAAGCATCGGCTTTGTTGCTTAGCACTACACTAAAGCTAACGGGCAAATGCCCCGCTTGCTGAGCATCAAGCAGGGCTTGTAGGTTGGTGCCAGAGCCGCTTACTAAAACGGCGACCTTGTGACTCATTGTAGTACTAGCTCTGCTTCACCTTGGTGGGCTTCAATATGGCCCAAATGCCATGCCTTTTCTCCAGCTTCTTGTAGATGCTTTAGAGCGGCATTGAGATAGTCTTTTGGCACTACTAGTACCATGCCCACACCACAATTAAAGGTGCGGTACATTTCTTGGGTATCCACTTGCCCTTGTTCTTGCAGCCAAGTAAATACCTCAGGCCATTCCCAGCTCTTAGTGTTCACAACGGCACGGGTGTTTTCAGGCAGTACGCGAGGGATGTTTTCAATAAATCCGCCCCCCGTGATGTGGGAAAGTGCGTGCACTGGTAGTGCATCAATGAGTTCAAGCACAGGCTTAACATAGATGCGGGTGGGGGTCATGAGCGCATCCATGAGTGGCTTGCCATCAAGAGTGATATCCGTGTTATCCGCTTGTTCTAAAATACGACGGATTAAAGAATAACCATTGGAATGGGGGCCCGAGGAGGCAATGGCAATGAGTTGATCGCCTGCGGAGACCTTGCTGCCATCAATGATTTCATTACGGTCTACTACGCCCACACAAAAGCCTGCTAAATCGTAGTCGTCGCCGTTATACATACCTGGCATTTCGGCGGTTTCACCTCCAATTAATGCGCAGCCTGCTTGTTCACACCCTTCGCCAATGCCTTGAACCACCGCAGTAGCAGTATCTACATCAAGCTTGCCAGTGGCGTAATAATCTAGAAAGAATAGAGGCTCTGCACCACCTACGATTAAATCGTTAGCGCACATGGCAACTAAATCAATACCCACGGTATCGTGGTGGCCATGGTCAATGGCGAGGCGTAATTTGGTGCCTACACCGTCAGTGCCCGCTACTAGTACGGGGTCTTGGTATTTTTGCGGGATAGCACACAGCGCACCAAAGCCGCCTAGTCCGCCCAAGACCTCGGGTCTTAGGGTGCGTTTGGCAATGGGCTTGATGCGGTGGACGAGTTCGTTTCCGGCATCAATATCCACTCCGGCATCACGGTAGGTTAAAGGGCGCTTGGTGTGACTCATGGTTGTGCTCCAGCAACAAAAGGACGCTATGATTTGCGTTATACAGCACCTAGTAAGGGCGTAGTAAGCTTGTATCTTTAAGGGCGTGCATTCTAGTGCATTGTAAGCATTTTGGCAGCTATTACGCATAAATTTGTGTTTGTGTTCGCCCACAAAGGTAGAAATATGGATAATGTAGCCCTCTGCGAAACTTCATAAGTGAACGTCATGATGCAAACTCGTCAAAAACCATGGGTGCAACAGATATTTTTATTCGTCCTGTTCGTCATATTTAGTGCCAGTGTGCAAGCTCATCAGCAGGCGGTGAAGGTGCCTGTGGAAGACAGAAGTAATAAGGCGCGTGCTGAAGCAGAAAAAACAGCCCTTGAAGAAATGTTAGTTCGCCTTACTGGGCAAGCCGATGCCCGCCATATTGCTGGTGTGGACACCATTTTGAGCAATGCTAGCGCTTGGGTGGATCAATACAGCTATGAAAAAGAAGATGGACAACAGTATTTGTTGTTTGGGTTCGATGAAAAACAATTGCGTGATGAACTCGCTGATATCGGCGCTCCTTTGTGGAGCGAGGTGCGGCCAGAGGTAGTTGTGTGGTGGGTGAAGCAACATCGCGATGTGGTGGCGCAGGGCGAAGCGGTGGAGGACGTCCACCAAAGCCTGCTTGCACAGGCTGAACGTAGAGGAGTGCCGTTGCGTTTTCCTGCGATGGATAGCAGGGATAGAGATTATGTGGCGGCATCGGATATTCGTGGCCAATTTAACGAACAAATTGCACGGGCAACAGAAAATTACAGCACCGCGCTTGCCGTAACAGTGTTGCAAGAGAGTGATCAGCGCTTGCGTTGGCAGCTCCTCAATAAGCAGCAGGTGCTTGATAGTGGTGTTATCACGGCAGGGGATGAAGAGCACCTTGGTAAGCAGTTGGGCGACATTGTTGCCAATACCTTGGGTGAGCACTTTGCTGTGGCTGGTGGTGATTTGCAAGCCTTTGCTGTGGTCGTGAAAGGGGTGCGTGCACTTCAAGAGTGGCGCCAGCTTGAGACCATACTGCAGGGTCAGGCGGGGGTAAAAAGCGTTAATCTCAGGCGCTTGGAGGCTGAGCGATTATTGCTCGCCGTGGAATATGCCGGTGCAGTGGAACAGTTAAAGCAAGTGCTAGTGTTTCGCAATGAGTTATCTGCATGCCCAAGCGATTCCGAAGCCGCGCTAACCTTGTGCTGGCGCTAAAGCAAACAAAGTAGGGGTATCAGTGAATACACAGCTCACCTTAGCCTTGCGCCAGCAAGATGGCTTTTTGTTTGAGAACTATATTGCGGGCCCCAATCAAGCCGCCGTAGCGGCGGTGGCGGCATGGGCGCGTGGTGAGTTAGAGCAGGTTTATATTTACGGGCCCGAGGGCAGTGGTCGTTCGCATTTGTTGAGCGCGGCTTCCAAAACGGCAGAAGATTCTGGGCTGAACCTGTGTTTGCTACCAAGCAAAGAATTGCTGCAAATGCCAGCCGAAGTGCTTGAGGGAATAGAGCAATATTCCCTTATTGCCGTGGATGATGTGGATAGCTTTGTGGGGCTGCCTGAATGGCAAGAAGCTTTGTTTCATTTATACAATCGTTGCCGCGAACTTGGCCATCACATGCTTTTTACCGCTAATGCTAAACCTAGGAATTTAGGCTTAGCACTAGCGGATTTGGTGAGCCGCTTGGGGGCGGGGCCTGTGTACCAGTTGCAAGCCTTGGGTGATGCAGACTTGGTGGAGTTGCTGCAGTGCCGAGCAAAGCAGCGAGGCTTGCCAATGAGTGATGAGGTGGCAGCCTATATCATACATCGAGGTGTGAGAGCTCCTAATGCCTTAGTGTTACTTTTAGACACACTTGACGAAAAAGCTATGGTGGAACAACGCAAACTCACCATACCTTTTGTGAGAGAAGTGCTTGAGTGGTAATGGGTACACAAGAATAAGAGAATTTTAGAGCTCGCTGCGATAAGCGGGCTCTGGCATAAAAACAAACAGCAAGAATAAAAATGATGGCTTAGTACAAGCCAACCTCGGAGAAACCTTTTATGTATCAGTGTGGCTGGAAACTGCTTTTGTTAGGTGCTGTGGCGTCTGTGTATTCAACGTCAGCGCTGGGTACCACCTATACTATAATTTAAAAGATAACCCCGAATGTACGTTGGAAGAGGCCGTTGAGGCTATTACTTGGCAAAAAGCAGTGGGTGGCCATGAGTAACGTGCACGTGAAGGGTAATAAGGCAGAAGGCGCCAATGGCGGTGCTATTTACGTGGATGCCATTGGTGGCCCATCGCGTAACATTATTAATATTACCAACAGCACATTTACAAAAAACAAAGCTACTGCAAGTGGCAATGCCATAGCCACCGCTAGCGGCAAGAACGTTCGCATTAATATTATTAATAGCTTGTTTTTGAAAACGAAAACGGGAACAAAGCAGCGGTGGATTTCAGTAACCACAGCGGCAGCACTCATGTGCTCAATAGCACTTTTATAGATAACGATACTGCTTTTAAGTTTGGCGTAGAGCCGGCGCGTATCGATCTTCATAACAGTGTGGTGAGCGATGGAGTAGAAGGCACCCTAAGTGGCTCGCGCAATTTACAAGCGGGTTATAACTTGCTTGCTAGTGCTTTAGAGTGCGTTGGCAGCAGTGGTAGCTCAGAGTTTTGTGCTAGAGAGGCAGATAATAATGAGTTTCTTGCTGCGGGTAGGATTCGTACAGAGCTGCATGAAGCCAGCCTTACAGAAATGGAGCCGTGCGTTGAAGACGACGACGAGGATTGCCTGAAACAAAAGCGCTAGTTTGTGCCTTATTTAAAGGTTGATGAAAAGCATGATGCTGATGAATCATCTAAGTTATGCGAACTAATAGTGAAAAACGAAGATGGTACAGAAGAGGAAAAGCCAGCTCACTGTATTCTAGAGCGCGGCAACCCAGCCCCATTACAAACAGGCGTAAGCACACCAGCGAATTGCCGCACTACGGATATGCGTGGTAAAACCCGTGAAGCGGGCGGCCAATGTGATCGCGGCGCCTATGAAACCCAAATAAATACTGCCATGCCAGATATCGGAAATAACACTAGCCGCCGCTCGCGTACGGCGCTGCTCAATGTGCTACGCAATGATATCCCTGGTGATAATATGTGGATACGTTCCGGCACATTGGAATCTATAGAGCTTAAAATAGTTCCTGGCGATGAAAAAGACGAGCACGCTCAAGCACTAAAAAAACATTTCGGCGATAAGAACGAGAAGCTTTCTAAGTTCCTAGAGCAAGGTAAAACAAAAGGGAAACTCGTTGTTGTTAAAGCTGAGGTGGCTGGTGCTGATTTAGGCTTAGGCGAAGACCCAGTGCCGCAATACTACGATGATATTACTATTATCAACGCCGACGGCAGAGAAGATGAACAGTCCGCGAATAGAGCCTTTGAGACCAAGTTTCAGTGCGCAGGAGAAGATAGAGATAAGGACGAAGAGTGCCTTATCTTCTATGAAGCACCTCAAAACTACCTTTGCTCAGACTTACCCTTCGAAGATTATTTCGCCTATAGCGTTGAAGCGTGGAAATATGATTCCACAAAGCCTTTAGATAAAGATGAATTGCCAGAGTTTGGGGAAGACCAAGTGGCAGAGGAAACGTTTACCGGCTACGTCCAAGTCACCATCGATAACATCCCTCCCATAGTGCCTCGCGAGGGCATTAAGTACCGCATAGACCCAGGTGGCAAAATCACCATTGATCTTAAAGATAATGGCGTAAAACCCATCGAAGGCGGTGTAGATGATGAGAGACCCATCAAAATCGAGAACCTGACCTTAGAAAAAGAACCGCAATTCGCACTGTATAATCGCCGTACCCATGAAGTGCTTGGCACGGGGTTGTTCCTCGATAAAGAAAACCTCACCGTGACGTATCACCACGGTGATGTGACCAAAACCTTCGCAGATACCTTCAGCGTTAAGGTAACCGATAGCTGTGGTGCTAGCTCTATCGTGCCCATACGCATTGAGTTCCATGGTGCCGATGATGAAGGGGGCAGTGCGCCATGGGCACTGACCTTGCTCTTGGTGGTGGGCGGTGCCATACGTCGCAAGTGGGCAACCGCTAAAGCAGCCTAGTGTTAGTTAAGGTTTTCTCCTAGTGCGGCAGTGGCTTTTGGCCTGCCGCATTTTTTTGTTTCTTTATAGCCACTTTGAGTATTCCTGACTATCATAAGCACTTATTGCTTGGGCAAGGAAACACCTCGCCAAGCGTTAAGTTAATTGCACCTCCCCGCCAAAAGTAAGGAGTTAATATGGTCGCCTCAACCACATGGGATCTTGTTATTATTGGTAGCGGCCCCGCCGGTGAAGCCGCTGCTATGCGCGCTGCCAAAAGCGGCTTGCACGTGGCCATCGTTGAAGATCAGCAAGAAGTGGGGGGCAGTTGCACCCACTTAGGTACTATCCCCTCCAAAGCCTTGCGTCACCAAGTACGCCAAGTGATTCGTCAGCAACAAAACCCGATGCTGCGCGGTATCAATTCTAATTCCGCCATGGGCTGGTCTGATTTGGTTAAACGCATGAGTAAGGTGGTGACCAACCAAAGCCAAGTGCGTTCTGGTTTTTATTTCCGCAATCGGGTGCGGGTGTTTTTTGGCCGTGGTCGCTTAGATGGCCCGGGCCGTGTGCGCGTGGTGGATGCTCATGAAAGAGAATCCTTATTAGAAGCGCGCAATATTATTTTAGCCACGGGCTCGCGCCCTTATCGCCCAGCGGATGTGGATTTCAACCATCCCCGTATTTATGACAGCGATACAATTTTGAGTATGAATCACACGCCCCGTAATTTAATTATTTATGGTGCGGGCGTGATTGGGTGTGAGTATGCAAGTATTTTTACGGGCCTTGCCATGCGTGTGGACTTGGTTAACAGTCGCGAGCGCTTGCTTGATTTCTTGGATGCAGAGATTTCGGATGCCTTGGGTTATCACCTGCGTGAACAAGGTGCCACCATTCGCCACAGCGAAGATTATGCCAGTGTAGAGCCCGATGATACGGGGGTCACTCTGGTGCTTAAATCAGGTAAACGTCTGCGCGGTGATGCGCTGCTTTGGTCTAACGGCCGCAGCGGCAACTCCAATGGCTTAGGCTTAGAAACCGTCGGCATTGAACCCGATAGCCGTGGCCAAATTCGGGTGAACGAAAAATACCAAACCGAGGCGGAAGGCGTTTATGCCGTGGGCGATTTAATTGGTTGGCCCTCGTTAGCCAGCGCCTCTTATGACCAAGGCCGTTTCTGTGCAGGTTACATTTGCGGTGAAGAAAATGTGCGCAGTTTAAGCCGCGTGCCCACGGGGATTTATACGATTCCAGGTATTAGCTCCCTTGGTCGCACTGAGCAAGAGCTTACAGAAGCCAAAATACCCTATGAAGTGGGCCAAGCGTTTTTCAAAAACCTAGCCCGCGCCCAAATTACGGGTGAACGTACAGGGATGCTAAAACTATTGTTCCACCGCGACACCTTAGAGTTGCTAGGTATCCACTGCTTTGGTTATCAAGCCACTGAAATTGTGCACGTGGGGCAGGTGATAATGGCGCAGCCCGCGCCCCATAACACCATTGAATACTTCGCCAACACCACCTTTAATTACCCCACCATGGCGGAAGCGTACCGTGTGGCAGCGCTCAATGGGTTAAACCGCTTGTCGCTTTACTAAAACCAAAAATAAGCTCCATGGATGGAGCAAACAACCTTTGATTACACGTTGTTGAGTTAAAACCTTATGGGCCATTTACGCCAAATTATTCTGATTCATACCCATCTTGAGGGAGTGGTAGAACTCCTTCTCGATGCGGACGCTAATATTTGTGGCAGTAATGCCACAGGAAAAACCACGCTACAACGCCTAATACCAGTGTTTTATGGCGAACTGCCAAACCGTGTGGTGCCGCGTACCCGCAAAAGCTTCCATGAGTTTTATTTGCCCCATCAAAACTCTTACCTGATTTATGAGTATGTGCGTGAATCTGGCGACGCCGCCATGGTGGTGCTAACGCGCCATAATCAAGGCGGGGTGGAATACCGTTTTGCTAAGTCCGCCTATCAGCCCGAGTTCTTTTTGGAACAAACCGACGAGGGGCCGCGTGGTGTGGGGTATCAGGAGTTTACCACGCGCTTTCGCCAAGCAGGTGTGGATTATAGCGCTAAGCTTGAAGCCACTTCTGAATACCGCAGCGTGATTCAGAATGACTTTACCCAGTTGCGTGGGCGGCACCGTGAAAACCAGCGGCTGTATCAAATGGCGGCTCAGTATAGTTTGGCGGGCTCGCAGCACCGTTTGCGCCACATAGAAAAGCTGGTATCGGCGGTGCATGCCAAAGAAGGCAAAATGGATACTCTCAAAACCATGCTAGCGGCCATTTTTGAAGAAGATGGTGTGGCCTTGCCCGTTACCCGCTTGCGTAGCCAAGAGGCGCGCCGTTGGATTAGCAAGATGCGCCAATCTATGCGGCTATCCCACCTCAACGAATTGTTTTCTCAGTGCAAGACACTGGCTAGCGAACTGGCTCACAGCGAAAGCAGCTTGCATCAATTAACCCCTGTGCTAAAAGAAGACGCTAGCCAACAACAGCGCCACCATGCGGACGCGGCCGAGAAAGTGCAGCATTTGCAGCGTGAATTAGATGCGCTGAAAGCCAGCTACCAAGAAGAGCGTGAAAGTATTCTTGGTAAAAAGCTGGATAATGAACAAGCACTAGAGAATATCAAGCGTGAATTGGACGATATTCAACAGCGCTACGATGCGTTTTTAGATAAGGATATGGACGCCTTAGCCCTTCAGATGGAGGAACTGCCGAGCTGGCGCGCGGATTTAACGCAGCAAGCAGAGCACTTGGCGTTGCTAAAAGCGGAATACGGCCACAAGGAACAAGAATTTCAGCAGCATAAAACAGCCATTGTTGAAAACCTTAGCCAGCAGCGCCAACAAGCAGCAAAGCGCAAAGACGCCATTCAGCATGACTTAGATAAAATAAAAGAAGAATTCCAAACCCTGCGTGAAAGCGAGCAAAACCGCTATCAAACTCGCCGTGAGGAAGTGCAACATAACTTTAGCCAGCAAGACGCTCAGCTCAAGCAAAGCATTACCGAGGTGCTCACCCAGTTGCGCGGCAATCTTTATACCCCAGCCGAATGGGAAAGCCAGCAAGAAGCGCAGCTGCGGGTGGAGCGTAATCACCAAGCCAGTGCCGATGCACAGCGCCATGTGCAGGCGCGCATAACCCAGCATCAAAAGATAAAAGCAGAACACCAAACGGCACTGAATGCTCACAGCAAGCAAAGCCAGCAATTGGCAGAAAAAGAGCGCCAATTGCACCGCTTGCAACGCCAGTTCAACCCCGATAGCGGTACCTTACGTCACTTTTTACGTGGTGAAATGCCGGGGTGGGAACAGCATCTGGGCAAGCTTATTCGCGAAGATGTGTTAGAACGCACTGATTTGGCGCCGCAATTAGGCGGGGATCCCAACAGTTTTGGCGGTTTGCAATTAGATGTGAGTGGTCTTGCTGCCCCTGATTTTGCTTTGGACGAACAAGCCTTGCTGGCGGCGTTAGAGTTAGCAAAAAGTGACGTGCAAAGCGCGCAAGCGGAGCAAGAAAAGCTATCGCAAACCGCTCAGCGTATTGAACAGCAAGTGCGTTTAGCTGCAGAACAAGTGGCCGAGGCTGAACACCAAGCAGAGCAGGCAGAGCAAGAAGTCTTGTTTGCCACCCAAGCCCGTGATCTCCTGCGCGAAGAATTAAACACCAAAATCAAACAGCGCCGCAGCGAGCTAAGCCAACAACAATCTGCCTTAGAAGAGCGCCAAGCGCTGCTAGCAGAAGAGCGCGAAGCACGCTTGCAGGAATTAAAACAAGACTTCGAGCAAAAACGTTTAGAGCTACAAGCCGACAGCCAAGATAATATTCAGCGCGAAGAAGAGCGTCTGGCTGCGGTGGATGCGCGTCTAAAACAGCAAGAAGAAGATGCACAAACCGCCCTCGATGAACTGGCTGCTAGTTTCCATGCAGAGCTAGAACAGCAAGGCGTGAATACCCAAGTGATTAAAACTGCTGAAGAGCGCTTGCGTTGTTTAGAGCAACGAATCCGCGATACAGAAAGTCGCCGTGATGAGCTAGCTGATTATCAGCATTTTATGCGAGTACGTTGGACGCAAAAACCCACCCTAGTGGCCCGTGAAACTGAATTGCAAGCGCTGGTGTTGGAAGGCAACACCCAGCTCAATAATGCCAAGCACGGTTTTGAAACAGCACGGCAAAAATTAGAGCAGCAGCACCAGCAGTGGCGTGAACAGCAAGCAACATCACAGCAGTTTTTGGATGCGCTCACCCCATTATTGGAGCAGCTAAAGCGCTTGCCCCAGGTGCGCGAGCATTTACAAGAGGTGGCCTTGGGCGAGCTAGGCGCACAAGCAGAGCGCATTGAGCGAGGCCGCCACTTACTGGAACAGCGCGCCAAACAAGAGCAAAAATTACGCCAAGCGCTCAGCCATTTTGATGGGGAATTAACCCAAGGCGCGGATGAAAACTTTAGGGAAAGCTTGCACCAAGAACGCTTGCGTTTACAGCAACAGCATCAAGCGGATACGCATATACTGCATGAATTGGCGCCCTATGAAGGCATGCTTAAACTCCTGCGCGATGAGCAAACCCAGTTGCTTCAACAAGGGCGTAATATGGGCGGGGATTTAAATAAGTTCTTCACCGTCTTCCGTGATTTAAACCGTCGTATTCATGCTCAAAGCCGCCGCTTAAGCGAAGAAGTGGCCCATGAAATGCACCTTGATGGCATCAGCCGTGCGGAGGTGAAAATTGAATCCACCATCGACCAGCTGGATTTTTGGGAGCCGCTCAAGCGTTTTTCTGATTTGCACCATGATTGGGAGCACAGCGGCGAGGCCATCCCGAGCGAAGAATATTTAAACGCTCTAGGTGAAGTGGCAGAACTGTTGCGCCAAGACCAGCAATACCGGTTTGAAAACCTCTTGCAGCTTGAGCTACACCTTACGGAGGGTGGCCATAATCTAGTGATTCGTAATGACAGGCAGCTATTAGAATCCTCAAGCCACGGCATGGCGTATTTGATTTTGTGTCAGTTCTTGTTGGCCTTTACTCGCTTGCTGCGTGGCTCAGCGCAGGTAAAA
The DNA here is from genome assembly GCA_027324795.1 of Alcanivoracaceae bacterium. Lineage (GTDB taxonomy): Bacteria > Pseudomonadota > Gammaproteobacteria > Pseudomonadales > Alcanivoracaceae > CALEAR01. The sequence goes on along the minus strand of DAHVSB010000007.1, from coordinate 30,414 downwards.
ATCCATTGGCCCATCGATGAAATTGGCACCTTGGCCTATGCCAATGTGGAGCAGCTCTTTCGTGCCTGTGCGGCGAATAATATTGTGATACTGGGGGCTTTCCCCAACCCAGAGTCGGATGTGCTCGGACTGTTTACCCATCGGTATTTAATTGAAAAAGAAGCCAACTCAGAAGTGCGCCGCTTAAAGCGCATCGAGCCCCATATCAGCCCTTTAGCTGCTAAGCTGCAAGCACAACGGGAGGCGCTGCAATGAACCAATACGGCCCATTAATCGAGTATTTATTGCAAGGGCACTTTGTGTGCGCCATCACGCAAGACACTTATTATCGCCAGCTTCAAGACGAGGCGGTGCTTGAGCAAGTGAATCATTACCTCGCGCCCCTTAACCGCTATGTGGCGTTTAACGAAGACCGCACAGTGGCCTATTTGGCATGGGTCACCCTCAACGACACCGTGCGCGACGGGTTGGAACAGCACATTTCGCAGGTGCACCAAAGCCTATTACCCCTATTGGAATGGATGCTGCTGGTGCAAGAAGTGTCGGGAGGCGACGCTCTGATGACGGCGGGCGATATCCTGAAACTCGCTGACATTATTCAGCGTTGTGAGGATAACCCCAGCTTGCGTGAGCGTTTGAACAAATTAGCTCAAGACCGTTATTTTAACTCCGCCTCTCACGATGTGACCATGCAAGTGCGGCAAATTTTTCGCCGTTTAGTGGAGCATGGCTATGTGATTCAGCCCAGCCGTGAACGCCAAAACGTAATGGTAACAGGCAAAATGGATTACTTGGTGGAGTTGGTGCGCTTCTTAAAAGATGAAGAGCAACTGCCCATCGAAGAAGAAGTGGCGGTGCAAGAGGGCATGCCCTTATGAGCGAACAGCACCACCTAATTGATGCTGGGATAAAGCGCCTGCGCTTGCTGAACCAACACAGCAAGGCCTTGATGCGAGGGTATGCAGGTCTGACGTTGCACGACGAGGATTTTGGCCCCCGTGGGGTGGAGCAGCTGCTCGGCGCCCGTGTGCTGTGGCGTTCTGACACCGATGGCAGTTTGCGCATAAGCCACCGCTTAAGCGAATTTATGGCCGAAATGCTGCAAGACGAACAGCGTCGCCACATCAATACCGATATGGCGGAACTGCTGGATAATTTACGACGTTTGGCGAATCGCTATTTAGAAGCGCAAAACCGTGGCGACTATGTGGAGCTTGAACATGTGCGCGTGTTGCTCACCGCAGCGGTGGATGATTTTAATAGCCGTTTTGCTGATGCCACCGATACCTTATGGCAGCGCTTGAACAGCGATTTTGGTTTTGTACAAGGGTTGGCGGAAAAAATTCGCGAGAACGAAAGGGCTCAGCAGCAAGTCAAACGCCTGCTCGATGGCCTGGAAATGATTGATTTTAACGAATGGATTGAACTCGCAGGCAGCCACGGGTTTTTGCGACGCTTGCTAGTCAGCCAATGGCAACAGCAAATGAGCGAGCATCACAGCAGCTTGCGTTTGGTGCAAGAACGGCTGTGGCACTGATTACTCGCTTCCGTGAACAGCAAGCGAGCGCTCAGCTAGTGCGCGGCATGGTGAAAGACTTACGCACCAAGGTGGACCATCAGTGGCAGCCTTATGCCAAACGCAGCCAAGTGCCAGCGCTGCTGAATGTGGCCGCGCCTTTGCCGTTGCCAAGCCATCCTGAAATACAGCGCCTAGAGCACCAACAACGGGTGGCCGAGTTAGTGGCCGCCTTGCCTCGTGCTTCACAACAGGTGGCCATACCGGAAGCCGCCGTGGCAGTGGAACAGCGCGAAGTGGAAGATATTGCGTTGATTCACAGCCAAGTGAAGCAAGCAGCAGAGGCCTTTTATCTCACCGCGCTGGAACAACCCGGCCAAGCTCTGAGCGCCATGGAATATTGGCAGCAGCAAGAACACCCGTGGCAGGCGGATATTTGGTTGTTTCAAGTGTATAGCGAGCACCAAAGTTTGCCCTTGCAAGAGCGCAAGCACTTTTATTTAACCCCTGAAGAAAAACCTGCGAGCCCCACAAACCAATTATGGCTTGTGCGCGATTACACTCTCACGGTGAACCTATAAATAGGGTGTGTAATCACGCACGTTACGTGCTGGTGCGTGTACTGAAAATTTAGGGACTGCTTAAAGCTTAGCTAGGTTTTTTTAGAAAGCCTATATCACACTCTTGATACAGAAATATATCGTTAGCTTGGTTGTGTCCTGTTCTGCTTATTTTAGTTAAGGTCATTAAGCCGTAACTTGAGGCGCTAATGAATACAAAGAGCCGTTTGCATTTGCAATGCGGGCGGTTAAGATTGAGCACTCAAATTCTGCTGGTGCTTTCAGTGCTAGCTTTCTTTTATCGAGACATTCATTTATTAAAGAGAGCGTGTTGTGGCCATGAGGACATCTCATTTTTGGCGTGGTGCTGCTCATATTTTGCCTTTGTGCTTGGCTGTGTTGCCTTGGGGGTTGTTGGCTGGTTCCATGGCAGTGAACTCGGGCCTAACCCCTATGCAAGGCATTGGGCTTTCGGTGTTTGTTTTTGCTGGCGCAGCGCAATTGGTGACGATTAGTATGTTGGCAGCGGGCAGTGGTTTTTTAGCCATCTTGCTCACTGTTGGCATTATTACGGCACAGCACTTGCTTTATGGGCTGATTTTGCGCGAAAAAGTGTCAACCATGCCGCGTAGGCAGCGCTTAGCAATCGGTTTTTTGCTGACTGATGAGCTGTTTGCTTTAGCTGTGGGTAAAAAAGAGTTTGGGTTTTCTTATTTGCTTGGGGCGGGAATATGTTTTTATCTGTTTTGGCTGTTATTTACTATTGCTGGGGTTGTGCTTGCGGCTAATGTGCCTAACTTAGCGGATTACCATTTGGATTTTTCCATCGTAGCCACCTTTGTAGCCATTGTGGTGCCCATGATTAAGAGCTGGAGCACTTTGGTGGGTGTATTGGTGTCTTTGGTGCTTTCTTTGGTGTTAAACAGCGCTAATGTGGGTGGCGCCATGGTGTTGGCAGGGTTAGCAGGTATGGCGTGTGCGGTGGCGATGGAGCGCTGGAGTGATGCTACCGGTAAGGGGAGTAGCACATGACATGGTTGTTGGTGTTTTGCTTAATGGCGGTGGTGTTCGCGAATCGTTATTTATTGCTAGAACCTAAGCTGCCCATAGTAATTCCAGGCCTAGTGCGCCAAGCCCTAACTTATTCAGCGCCTTGTTTGCTCACTGCTATTTGTGGCCCTATTATTTTAAACGGCGGAGGTCTTGCTGCACTGCCAAGCAACCCTTATGTGTACGCCACATTGTTTAGCGTCGCTTGTGCTTATTTTATACCTAATATGCTGCTTTCGGTGGTGGTGAGCTTAGTAGGGTTTTATGGGCTAATGGCGGTGTGGTGAGGGTTTTATAAGAAGATAGAAGAGTATTGGTAGGACTACCCAGATTCGAACTGGGGACCTCTACCATGTCAAGGTAGCGCTCTAACCAACTGAGCTATAGTCCTAGGGTGCGGCGTATCTTACTTATCTTCTTGTTTTAGTGCAAGTATCTCTGTTTTGTTTGGTGCCCCGGAGACGACTTGAACGTCCGACCTAGCGCTTAGGAGGCGCTTGCTCTATCCAGCTGAGCTACCGGGGCCAAATAAAACCGCTATGTTACCGCCGATAGAAATCAAGGCGCAATAAAAAAAGCGACGATTGTCGCTTCTTTTATTGCATGCTTTGGCTGCTTGGGTTTACTCAGGCGCGTCCATAATGAGCAATTCGCGCTTATTGGGCTTGCCGTCCCATTCCGCAGCGTCTTCTGGTGCTGGCTTCATCTCAGTGATGTTAGGCCATTTTTCTGCGAGCTCCGCATTGAGCTCTAAGAACTCAGCTTGATCTTCTGGTAGTTCGTCTTCAGAGAAAATCGCGCTCACAGGGCACTCTGGCTCACACAGGGCACAGTCAATGCACTCATCTGGGTGGATTACTAAGAAGTTAGGGCCTTCATAAAAGCAGTCCACCGGGCAAACTTCAACACAGTCTGTGTGTTTGCAGTTAATGCAGTTTTCACCTACTACGAAAGTCATTCGTCATATCCTCGGCTGGGGCTTCTTTTGAGCGCGCCTAGTGTAGCGATTGGCACTCTAAGTGGCAAACTAACATTTTTGCTTTAGATCATAAATAAGCAATAAAGCCTCTTTGGGTGTGAGTTCATCAGGGTTAATAGCACTAAGCGCTTCTTCTACAGGCGAGGGTGTCTGAAAGAACATATCGGTTTGCTGAGGCTTTTCAGCCACTGCAGGAGTAGCGTTTGCAGTGGAATTTGATTCGTTGCTTTCTAAGGCTAATAGTTTATTTTCGGCTTGCGCTATAACACTGGCTGGAACACCTGCTAAAGAAGCCACTTGCAAACCATAGCTGCGGCTAGCAGGGCCGTCTTGCACCTTATGAAGGAAAACAATGCGTTGTTCGTGCTCGGTGGCAGAAAGGTGAGCATTACGTACGCCCTTTAGTTCTTGAGCGAGTTGCGTGAGCTCAAAATAGTGCGTGGCAAAGAGCGTGTAGGCTTTGATTTCTGTGGCTAAATAATGTGCTGCTGCCCAAGCGAGCGATAGACCATCAAAGGTACTGGTGCCGCGACCAATCTCATCAAGCAATACCAAGCTTTGAGCAGTGGCATGGTTAAGAATATTGGCTGTTTCGGCCATTTCCACCATAAAGGTAGAGCGCCCACCGGCTAAATCATCAGAGGAGCCGATGCGGGTAAAAATACGGTCAATGGGGCCAATGACGGCACGGCTTGCGGGCACACCGCAGCCAATATGAGCTAGCAAAGTGATTAATGCCACTTGGCGCATATAAGTCGATTTACCTCCCATGTTGGGACCGGTAATAATCAGCATGGGGTCTTGGTGGCTTAGCTTAAGGTCGTTGGGCACAAAGGGAGTTTCCAGCACTTGCTCCACCACGGGGTGACGGCCTTCCTCAATGTGCAGCGTGGGCGTGTCCACCAACTCAGGCAAGCAGTAATTAAGGTTAAGGCTGCGCTCGGCAAAGCAGGCGAGCACATCCATTTCGGCTACGGTTTGTGCGGTGTCTTGCAGCGGCCCTATATGTTCCTGCAGGGTTTCTAGCAGCTCCTCATAAAGACGCTTTTCGATGGCTAACGCTTTGGAGTTGGCAGAAAGCGCTTTGTCCTCAAATTCTTTTAGCTCTGGCGTAATAAAACGCTCAGTGTTTTTCATGGTTTGGCGGCGCACATATTCCACTGGGGCACTTTCTGCCTCACGGCGTGAGAGCTCAATAAAATAACCATGCACGCGGTTGTATTTTACCCTTAGGGTGCTGAGGCCGGTGCGTTCGCGCTCGCGGTTTTCAATATCCATTAAGATATCGCCCACTTTTTCGCTAATATTGCGCAGCTCATCGAGTTCGGCGCTGTAACCTTCGGCGATGACGCCGCCGTCGCGAATCACCATGGGGGGGTTATCTTTGATGGCTTTGGCGAGGAGTTCGCTTTGTGCTGGGAATAGGGTAATGGCGCTGCGCAGCTCTTGCAGTGCGGTATCGTTTGTATCGAGTAAATTATGCAGGTCGGGTAGGGCTTGTAAGCTATCCTTTAGGCGCACAAGGTCACGTGGCCGAGCACTACCAAGGGCCACACGGCCCAAAATGCGCTCCATATCGCCAATGGCGTTGAGGTGCTGGCGCAAACTTTCAAATAAGTAGTCTTGCTGAAAACGGGCCACTAATGTTTGGCGGCGCAGAAGCGCGTCTTTGTTGCGTAAAGGCTGGTGTAACCAACGGCGTAAAAGGCGGGCGCCCATGGCTGTGCAAGTGGAATCAAGCACCCAGGCAAGGCTGTGTTGGGTTTTGCCTTGCAGAGTCTCAGTGAGCTCAAGGTTGCGACGAGTGGCAGCATCCATTTGAACGTTGCCACTGAGCTCTTCGCGTTTAATGCCGCGAATGTGAGGAAGTGCGGTGCGCTGCGTTTCTTTAGCGTAGGTAAGTAAGCCGCCGGCAGCGGCTATTTCGGCGCTACTAGGGGAGCCAAAGCCCGATAAATCATGGGTGCCAAATTGCTGGCATAGGAGGCGCTCGGCTGCTTCGCTTTCAAACTCCCAGGGCGGGCGTGCTTGGGCGCCTTTGCGCTTTAGGATGCTGTGGTGCAACTGCGCATCTTCGCCGTAAAGCAGTTCTGCTGGCTGCCATCGTTCAATGAGCGCAAATAGCGCTTCATCATTGCTAATACTCGTTACCACAAGGCGGCCTGCCGCCACATCTAAACTGGCTGCAGCATAACCTTTGCTTGCTCGCACAATGGCGCAGAGCAGGCTGTCTCGCCGTTCCTCCATAAAAGCTTCGTCGGTGACCGTGCCTGGTGTTACGATGCGCACTACTTTGCGCTCCATAGGCCCTTTGCTGGCATTGGGGTCGCCGATTTGCTCGCAAATTACCACGGACTCACCCAGGCGAATAAGACGGCTGATATAGCCCTCGGCGGCATGGTGCGGAATACCAGCCATGGGAATGGGGTTATCGCCGCTTTTGCCGCGTGCGGTTAGGGTGATATCGAGTAACTGTGCTGCCTTTTCTGCATCCTCAAAAAACAGTTCATAAAAATCGCCCATACGATAAAACATCAACTGGTGCGGATGCTCCGCCTTTAGTCGTAAGTATTGTTGCATCATGGGGGTGTAAGCACTGTAATCTGTGTTGCTCATGGGGCCTCATTGTTCAGGGTATGGGGAGAAATGCGAGGCTCTATTCTGCCTATGTCTTAAGGGGTGTGCCACCTTGCTTTTGCTTTGCACCATTCGGGGGCGAGGCATACAATGGCTGCCTTTAAAATTAGGTGTGAGTATTTACTGTGGAAGCATTGGCCATAATCGTGTTTTGCGTGGCTGCGGGCATGTTAACAGCCCGTGTGAACCATCCAGAAGGACTGGCACAGTCGCTAAACTGGTGGGTGGTGTATGTGGCGCTTCCGGCGCTAGTGTTGGGGCAAATCGTAACGCTAGAGCCTAGTTGGAGCTTGCTTTTGCCTGGCATCAGCATGTGGTTAGTATTTTTCGGTGCTTGGGGCTTAATGGCCTTGGTGGGGTCATGGTTGGGGTGGTCCCGCGGCTTGGTGGGTTGCATGGTGCTCACCGCCGGCCTAGGGAACACTGCCTTTGTGGGTTACCCTTTAATCGAAGCGCTTATGGGTAAAGAAGGGCTCGGAATCGCGGTAATCACCGACCAGTTTGGTTCTTTTTTAATGTTATCCGTGATGGGTGCCGTGGTAACGGCAGTGTACTCTGGCCAACAGCTAAGATGGGCTGGGGTAGCTAAGAGGCTATTAACCTTTCCTGCATTTATTGCCCTGTTAGCTGCTATTGTGTTGGGGCGCTTGCCTTCATTGCCCGCGGTGTTTTTTGCGCTGACGGATACTTTGGGCGCCACCATGGTACCTTTGGCGCTATTCTCTGTAGGATTACAACTCAAAATAAGGAGCGCTGGCGGCGACACTCAACCTCTCTTGTTTGGTCTGGGCTGGAAATTATTGCTAGCGCCCTTAGTGGTGTGGGCTCTTTTATTGTGGTTTGGCATAGATGCAAAAACCACCCAAGTCGTTGTTTTGCAAGGAGCCATGGCGCCCATGGTCACAGGCGGAATAATGGCGCAACAGCATGGGTTTGCCCCTGCTGTTGCTAGTCGCATGGTGGGGCTAGGGTTGTTGGTTTCACTATTCACAGTGCCTTTGTGGCAACAAGTTTTGTTATGGTGATTTATGCAAACACAAGCCGTATTGGTGAAGCAGTTAAGTGAGCAGCTCAGGCGCAAGCAATGGCGTGTGAGCACCGCTGAGTCTTGCACTGGTGGCTTGATTGCTGCAGCCATTACTGAGCTTGCCGGCAGTTCAGATGTATTTGAGTGTGGTTTTGTAACCTATTCAAATAAAGCCAAGCAAAAGCAGCTTGGGGTGCCGGCGAGTTTATTGATTGAGCATGGTGCTGTGAGCGAACCTGTAGCTTTAGCTATGGCAAAAGGAGCGGCGGTGAACGCAGCTGCAGATGTATCAGTGGCAGTAACGGGTATTGCAGGCCCAGGCGGTGGTAGTGAAGCAAAGCCGGTGGGTACAGTATGGATTGCTTGGTATTGCCAAGGACGTATTTCAGCACAGCGCTTTATATTTGCTGGCGAGCGACACCAGGTGCGTCAAGCCACAGTGGTACAAGCTTTGCGGGGGCTGCTTGCGCAAATAGATGAAACGGAGGATTAGGTGTTGCACTAATCCAATAACCTGACCATAATACTGTCCATAATAACAGTGCTGCTTTATGCAGGGGTAATTTTCTAGGAGCGATTCATGGCGAAGAATGATGATAGAAGCAAAGCGCTAGGTGCTGCATTGGCACAAATTGAGCGTCAATTTGGTAAAGGCTCAGTAATGCGCATGGGGGATCAAAAGCGTGAGCGTATCCCCGCTATTTCCACAGGTTCTTTAGGGCTCGATATCGCTCTTGGTATTGGTGGTTTGCCTAAGGGACGTATTGTAGAAATTTATGGCCCTGAGTCTTCAGGTAAAACCACGCTGACACTATCCACTATTGCTCAAGCCCAAAAACAGGGAGCAACTTGTGCGTTTGTGGATGCTGAGCACGCACTGGATCCTAATTACGCAGAAAAGCTCGGCGTAAATGTGGATGATTTGCTTGTTTCACAGCCTGATACCGGTGAGCAAGCCTTGGAAATCACTGATATGTTAGTGCGCTCTGGCGCTGTGGACGTAGTGGTGGTGGACTCGGTGGCAGCACTTGTACCTAAGTCTGAAATTGAAGGTGAGATGGGAGACCATCACGTGGGTGTGCAGGCGCGCTTAATGAGCCAAGCACTACGTAAGATCACTGGTTCAGTAAAAAATGCGAATTGCCTAGTGATCTTTATTAACCAAATACGCATGAAGATTGGCGTGATGTTTGGTAACCCTGAAACCACCACAGGGGGTAATGCGCTTAAGTTCTATTCCTCTGTGCGCTTAGATATTCGCCGTATTGGTGCGGTAAAACAGGGCGATGAAATTACGGGTAACGAAACTCGCGTTAAGGTAGTAAAAAACAAAGTGGCACCACCCTTTAAACAAGCTGAGTTCCAGATCCTTTACGGCAGCGGTATTAATAATACGGGCGAAATTCTAGATATGGGTGTGCAGCTTGGCTTGATTGATAAAGCAGGTTCTTGGTATTCCCACCAAGGTGAGCGAATTGGTCAGGGTAAGCAAAATGCGTGCGATTATTTAGATGAAAACGCACATATTCGCAACGAAGTGGAAGCCCAAATTCGCGAGCAGTTGCTGCCGCCTGTGGGTCCTGTGGGTAATGAAGCACCTGCAGAGGAAGAAGCCGAAAAAGAACCCGTTAGCGCAGAATAATGTCAACGGCTTCTACTGACGCCACCTTAGCTAACTTACAGCGCGCCGCTCTGGGTTGGCTAGGGCGGCGCGAGTTTTCGGTAAAGGGTATGCGAGAGCGCATTTACCGCCGTTTCCCAGATGCCGAACCAGGTGATGTTAGTCAAACCCTGGAATGGTTACTTGAGCAGAACTATCTTAACGATGAACGTTTTGGTGGGATGTTGTTTCGGTATCGCGTGGGGCGCGGGCAAGGCAAAATTCGCGTGCGCCAAGCGCTACAACAAGAAGGTTTGAGCCCAGAGCTGATAGAACGGATTTTTGACGAAGCACAAATTGATTGGTTTGAGCATGCCTTTGATACGCACCAAAGGCGCTTTGCTAACTACCCAATTACTGATAACAAGGATAAGGCGCGGCAGCTCCGCTTTCTTCAGTATCGTGGCTTTAATGCTGAGGAGTGTTTTTCTGCTATTGAAAGGCACCAAGCACAATATAAAGAGTAAAGTCGTTTAGATTCTTTCCCACACTTGATGGTGGTGAGCAGGAAAATCTCCTTCTTGGAGTGTCGTCTGTGTTGATACCAGTTCCCATTCGCTACTTTTGAGTTCTGGAAAAAATGTATCGCCATTCACATCAAGCTCAATTAACGTGCGATAAACGCGCTGGGCTAAGGGTAGCGCTTGGCGATAAATTTCCCCACCACCTATTACCATTATTTCTTTTGGGCCTTGATTGGCCACAATCCACTGATTGGCAGCAACAAGCGCCTCTTCTAGGTTCGCCACTCGCTGCGCACCTTCCAACACCAGGTCTTTTTGGCGACTGATTACAAAATGCGGGCGCCCCGGCAGGGGGCGACCACCGATGGAATCCCAAGTTTTACGCCCCATTATCATGGGTTTTTTCATCGTGGTTGCTTTAAAGTATTGTAAGTCTTTTGGTAAATGCCACGGCATGCGATTATTAAGCCCTACCACGTTATTGTTTGCGGTGGCGACGATTAAACTAATGGTATTGGCCATGATGCGTCCTTTTGCGAGTGTGTTGGGTGGCATTGTACTGCGTCGTTGTCGAAATAACAGAGCTTATGAATAAGAAGAGAGAAGCTGTTGAAAGTAATTAAGCAGTTTTTATGTTGGTTTGCGTTTCCATTGACGAGTTCATGGAGAGCGGTTTGGCTTGCTGAGACCGTGCGTCTGCAGGAGGCGGAAAGTGGGTGTTTTGATGATGCAGTAGTGAATCAACGAGTGGTTGCAGAAGCGTGGTCAGGCAATGACGTTTTAACACGCAGGGCTGTTTTGTTGGCTAATGACTTGGGTTACCAGCATCAGCAAGAGGTGGTGCTAGATTGGTATCGCCGTTGTTTGGTTGTTTTATTGTTCTTGGCTTTCTTTTTGGGCGGCTCCACCAGTTTGGGTTTTTTGGCTGACCATAACGAAAAAATAAACTTGCTGTGGGCGCTACTATTGCTGCTTGGCATTAATTTCCTCGCCATTGGGGTTTGGGTGGTTGCCATGATGGTTGGCAGAAAGCGCAATAGTGGTGAGTGGTTGTTTCAAATTGTTCAATGGGTCAGTGGCAAAAAAAACAGCGCCCACTTGGTTGATGGATTATTGAGTTTTCTGCAACGCCAAAAGCTACGCCTTGGTTGGCAAGTGTTGTTGTCCACGGCTTTTGGTTGAGTTTTATGAGCGGCGTTTGGCTCGGCCTTGGAGTTAAATTACTCACCCAGGACTATGGTTTTTATTGGGGCTCCACGCTGTTGTTTAGTGAACACATAGTGCCTGTTGTAGTGGCTCTGGGCAAGCCAGCCGCTTGGCTGGGCTTAGCTTTGCCCGATGCAGATTTAGTGCGTGCTACAGGTGAGGGAGTGCAATATGCTGAGCTGGCGCGCTATCAATGGGGTGCTTGGCTTTTGTGGGTGGTATTTTTAGTGGGCTGGCTGCCACGGTTGCTGCTTTTGTTATTTGCCATGGAGAGGCTGTGGCAGCTGCGTAAGCCCGTGCCTCTGCCGTTGCCGCCAGAATGGCTGTCTGTTAAAGCATGGTTCGACGCCAGAACAACTTCCATCACCGACGCGCGCGGCAGGGGAGCTTCACATCCATTGGTTGCCACTCCATATGAGAAAGACTTTAACCAGGGTGAGCTTGTTTGGGTGGGCTATGAACTAGCGCCTCATCTGGTACAGCAACACAAATTTGAAGAGGACGCAAAGGGTTTTGCTCAGGTAGATGGGCGTCAGCAGCAGGTGGAGGTATTATCTTATTTAGCAGCATTGCCCCATGGAGCTCGCAAGATACTGCTGATTTGCGATGCCAACTTAACGCCTGACCGAGGGTTAAAACGCTTTGCGGCCGAGTTGAGAATACATAGCGAAGCTGTGGGGCTTATGTTGATTGCCACGTCAAATCAAGAGCAAAAGCATATGTGGCGTGAGCAAGTGGACTCAATGCAGCTTGAATGGGTAGAACGAAGCGACTGGTTAAGGCAGGAATAACATGGCACAACCACTGCACTTGATGGTGGCAGGGCATACCAATGTGGGCAAGACTTCGCTAATGCGAACGTTGGGCCGCAATGCTGCCTTTGGGCAGGTGGCGAATGCCCCCGGCACTACTCAACATGTGGAAGCATTACCACTGGGCCAACGAGAAGATTTGCTTGTGCTTTACGATACCCCCGGGCTCGAAGATGCTATGGCGCTGCGTGAACATATGGACGAACTGGCGCGCCAAAAAGGGCTGCAACACTGGCAAGGCGAAGAAAAAGTACAGCTTTTCTTAAGCTCTACGCGCGCGCAGTATGATTTTCAGCAAGAGGCCAAAGTTCTGCGTCAACTTATGCATTCTGATGCAGTGTTGTTTGTGATTGATGTGCGCACGCCTGTGTTGCAAAAGTATTTTGATGAGCTGGCGTTATTGCAGCTTTGCGGCAAGCCTGTATTGCCAGTACTTAATTTTACCCTGCACCACCCTGATGAAGAGCGCCTGTGGCGGCAAGAATTAACACGCGTCAATCTGCATTCGGTGGTGGCATTTGATGCAAGTGCCCCACCTGTTTCAGGTGAGTTCACCTTGTATCAAACGCTTTCCACTGTGCTTCAGAGCCATGCGACAGTATTGCAGCAATGGCAGCAACTCATTAAGGAGCAGGGGCAAGAACGATGGCAAACAGCGAGCGAGTATGTGGCCGAGCTAGTGATAAATGCTGCGGCTTATCGGTTGGTGATTTATGAGGGCGAACAAGGTGAAGCGCTCGAGCAGCTCAAAGAAAAGGTGCGCAAGGCAGAACAAAAGACCATTGAGCACTTATTAGCTTTATACGGCTTTACTAACAACGAGCTTCAAATGTCTTTTTATGCCCAAGTAGAAGGCCGTTGGCAGCAGGACCTCTTTCATCCCGCTACCTTGCAGATAATGGGCATTAAAGCTAGCAAAGGGCTTGCCACAGGTGCTGCGCTTGGCGCTGGATTTGATGTGGCCACAGGAGGTTTGTCACTGGGTGTGGGCACTGTGCTTGGCGCCACGCTAGGAGCAGGTGCGCAAACGTGGCGCCACTATGGGTCTCGGTTGCAGCAATGGTGGGAGGGCAAACGCGTGCTTACAGTGGAGGATGTGCTATTGCGAGCTTTAATATTGCGTTTATACCTATTGATAGGTGAGCTTAATCGTCGTGGCCATGGCGCTCAGGGTGCTATCGTTTTGCCTGAACAAGCCGAAGAGGCTTGGCAAGTGGCTAAAATGCCGGAGCCCATCGAGCAAGCTCGTGCGCATCCTGAGTGGTGCGCATGGGGCAAACTAAGAACGCCGCGCGATGGATGGCGCCAAGCGCAGCACCTGGCATTGGCACAACAGCTGCAACAGGAATTTGCAGCGCTATTGCCGTTTAAGTAAGGCAATAAGCCTTATAGCTTACGCAAACCTATAGAAGCATCGAATCTAAACTCATTGGCGGTTATACTTCCGCCATTCCGTATCCAAATATAAGCAGTGAGATTATGAATAGCGCTGAATTACGACAACGATTTCTTGATTTTTTTGCCCGCCAAGGTCACCAAGTGGTGGCTTCTAGCTCGTTAATTCCCGACAACGACCCCACACTGTTGTTTACCAACGCGGGGATGAACCAGTTTAAGGATGTGTTCCTAGGTCGTGAACATCGCGATTATCAACGCGCCGCCAGTAGCCAGCGTTGTGTGCGAGCGGGTGGAAAGCACAATGATTTAGAAAACGTGGGTTATACAGCGCGCCACCACACATTTTTTGAAATGCTTGGTAACTTTAGTTTTGGCGATTACTTTAAGCGCGAGGCCATACAGTTTGCATGGCAGTTTTTAACCAAAGAGCTAGGCCTGCCCGAAGAAAAGCTATGGGTCACTGTGCACGTTTCCGATGACGAAGCGGCGGATATTTGGATTAAAGAGATGGGAGTGAGCCCAGAGCGTTTTTCCCGCTTAGACGAAGATAATTTTTGGCAAATGGGGGACACAGGTCCCTGCGGGCCTTCCTCAGAGATTTTTTATGACCACGGAGAGGATGTACCGGGCGGCCCACCCGGTTCTGAAGGCGATGACCTCGATCGTTATATCGAGATTTGGAACCTTGTGTTTATGCAATATGACCGCCAGCCCGATGGCACCTTAGAGCCCTTACCTAAGCCTTCTGTGGATACAGGGATGGGTCTTGAGCGTATTGCAGCAGTAATGCAGGGCGTGCATTCCAACTATGAAATCGATTTATTTCAAGCCCTACTAAAAGCAGCGGCCCAAGCCACTGGTACCACGGATTTAACACAAAAGTCTTTGCGAGTTATCGCTGACCATATTCGTTCCTCGGCATTTTTAATTGCTGATGGCGTGTTGCCCTCTAATGAGGGGCGTGGCTATGTGTTGCGTCGCATTATTCGTCGTGCTTTGCGCCATGGTCACCAGCTTGGCCATCATGAGCCTTTTTTCCATACCTTGGTGGCCGCTTTGGTTGAGCAAATGGGCGAGGCGTACCCTATTTTGGTGGAGCAGCAAACCCGCATTGAGCGCGCCTTGCTTAATGAAGAGCAGCAGTTTATTCGCACCTTAGCTCAAGGTATGCGTGTGCTAGAGCAAGCGATTGAAGGTTTGCAAGGCACGATGTTACCAGGGGAAGTGGTGTTCACTCTTTACGATACCCATGGCTTTCCACCAGATTTAACCGCTGATGTGGCGCGTGAGCGCAACCTTACCATTGATATGGAAGGATTTGAGGCCTGCATGGAGCAACAGCGTGAACGCGCTCGTGGCGCAGATGCTTTCGCAAGCGATTATAGTGACCGCTTGGCGATTGACGTGGCGAGCGAGTTCACGGGGTATGACGGAATTGCTTTGCCCGAGGCTCAGATCCTTGGTTTGTATAAAGACGGTGAGGCTGTGGATAGCCTAACTGTTGGCGAGGATGGCTTGGTAGTGCTCGACCAAACTCCCTTCTATGCGGAAGCGGGTGGTCAGACCGGTGACACGGGGGTGCTAGTAACCAATGGTGTTGAGTTTTCAGTGACAGATACGCGTAAGCGCCAAGATGCCATCGTTCATGTGGGCAAAGTGATTCAAGGCAGCTTAAGCGTGGGGCAACGCTTGAGTCCCCAAGTAGATGAAGCGCGGCGCTTAAGTATTATGCAGCACCACTCAGCCACTCACTTAATGCACGCAGCCTTGCAACAAGTGCTAGGTGAGCATGTGCAACAAAAAGGTTCTTTAGTGGCGCCGGATTATCTGCGTTTCGATTTTGCCCATGATCAAGCCATGACAGCAGAAGAAATTACAGCGGTGGAGAATTTGGTCAATGAACAGGTTTTTGCTAATACCCCTGTTACCACTGAGCTCATGAGCATGGAGGAGGCAAAAGCAGCAGGTGCCATGGCGCTATTTGGTGAAAAATATGATGACCAAGTGCGCGTTCTCACCATGGGGCAAGAAGCCTTCTCGAAAGAACTGTGTGGTGGAACCCACGTGGCGAATACAGGGCAAATAGGCTTGTTTAAAATTACCCACGAAGGAGCGTCTTCTGCGGGTGTGCGTAGAATTGAAGCTGTGTGTGGTAAGTATGCGCTTGCTTTTTTGCAGCAACGCGAAGCCACTCTGATTGGAATTTCATCACAACTTAATGTGGCTCCAGAGCAGGTAGGCTCGCGTGTTGAGCAACTAGTGAAGCGTAGCCGCGAGCAGGAGCGAGAGCTTGCGCGTTTAAAACAGCAGCTTGCCACCGGAAGTGGCACAGACTTACGCAGCCAAGCACAAGAGGTAAACGGTGTTAAAGTGGTGGCTGCTGAGCTTAATGGCGCAGATAGCAAGGCGCTGCGTATGGCAGTGGATAAGCTAAAGGATCAGTTAGGTTCCGCTGTAATTGTGCTGGCTGCCACAGAGGGCAAAAAGGTCTCTCTCGTGGCGGGCGCTACTAAAAATATTGCTAAACAGTATCCCGCAGGTGATTTGATTCGCCACGTGGCAGAACAAATCGATGGCAAAGGCGGCGGTCGCCCTGACATGG
This sequence comes from Alcanivoracaceae bacterium, assembly GCA_027324795.1. Lineage (GTDB taxonomy): Bacteria > Pseudomonadota > Gammaproteobacteria > Pseudomonadales > Alcanivoracaceae > CALEAR01. The sequence continues at coordinate 14,503 of DAHVSB010000007.1, read as the reverse complement.
CTCAAGGAGGCGGCAATAATCCAGCAGCATTGCCAGAGGCATTAAAAAGTGTGATGACATGGGTGTCTGAACGCGAGTAATATTTTCGTAGGTTGAGGCAAATATGTTACAGTGTTGCCTCATTTCTTCCTTCAATAACCGACAGTGTGATATGGCCCTAATTGTACAAAAGTACGGCGGTACCTCCGTCGCGAACCCAGACAGAATTAAAGCGGTGGCCGATAAACTGGCTAGTTTCCATCAACAGGGCGATCAGGTAGTGGTGGTGGTTTCAGCCATGAGTGGCGAAACCAATCGCTTGATCAGCTTAGCTAGCGAAGTGGCCACCAAGCCTAACGAGCGCGAAATGGACGTGCTTGTTTCCACAGGTGAGCAAGTAACCATTGCTTTGTTAGCCATGGCCCTCCAAGACAAGGGTATCGACGCCCGTTCTTATACCGGTAGCCAAGTTAAGATTTTAACGGATACCTCATATGGGAAAGCCCGTATTCAAGAAATTGATAGCCAACCCATTCAAACGGATTTAGATAAAGGCCGAGTGGTTATAGTAGCAGGGTTCCAAGGTGTTGACCCAGAAGGCAATATTACAACGCTTGGTCGTGGCGGCAGCGATACTACGGCTGTAGCATTGGCGGCGGCTCTTGGTGCGGATGAATGCCAAATATACACCGATGTGGATGGCGTCTATAGCACGGACCCTCGCGTGGTGGAAAAGGCGCGTCGCCTAGACCGTATTACGTTTGAAGAAATGCTCGAAATGGCGAGCCTGGGCTCAAAAATATTGCAGATTCGCTCAGTGGAGTTTGCAGGAAAATACAATGTGCCTTTGCGAGTGCTATCAAGTTTTGAGGATGGCCCTGGTACTTTAATTACCGTTGATGATGAGGTGGATATGGAACAGCCGGTAATTTCCGGGATTGCATTTACCCGTGATGAAGCAAAAATTACATTGCGTGGAGTGCCTGATACCCCTGGTATTGCTTCGAAAATTTTAGGTCCTGTGGGCGAAGCAGGCATCGAAGTAGATATGATAGTGCAAAACGTCGGTCTTGATGGCTTGACTGATTTCACCTTCACATTGCATCGCAACGATCTTGAGAAAGGTAAAGCAGTGCTCGAGCGCATTAGTAAAGAGCTCGGTGCACGCGAAGTTATTACTAACGATAAAATAGCGAAAATTTCTCTAGTGGGTGTAGGCATGCGCTCACACGCAGGCGTAGCAAGCAAAATGTTCCACGCCTTGGCAGAAGAGGGCATAAACATTGAGATGATTTCCACATCGGAGATTAAGATCTCAGTAGTTATTGCGGAAAAATACTTGGAATTGGCTGTTCGTGCGTTGCACACCGCATTTGAGTTGGACCAAGTGTAATATTACATTTAGCTATATGTGTAATAGGCGCAGTTGTGAGACAACCGCGCCAAGTTACCGCATAATGCACCCGGTATAGTTAAGGCTCGAGAACAAAAATATTAACCAACGGTCAAAGGAAGAGTCTTACTCGTTAGTGCTTCGCAAGGACCCAGGAGGGATCAATGTTAATTTTAACTCGCCGTGTCGGCGAAACTTTAGTGATAGGCGATAACGTCACGGTTACTGTATTAGGTGTTAAAGGCAATCAAGTACGTATCGGTGTTGATGCCCCGCGCGACATCTCTGTTCATCGTGAAGAAATTTATTTGCGAATTCAGAACGAAAAACAAGCAGATGAAGGCACAGCCTAAAAAAAGCACTAGGAATTTTTTTTAAAGGTGGTATGATGCGCCCCGTTCCGATGGAAAATGGAACCTAAACACGTTAGTTTTTTTGTTTTCGTGTTAGGTGAGGTGGCCGAGCAGGCTGAAGGCGCTCCCCTGCTAAGGGAGTATACGTTAAGAGCGTATCGAGGGTTCGAATCCCTCCCTCACCGCCATACGCATCTGTAAGCCCTTGAGAAATCAAGGGTTTTTTTATGTCTAAATTTTGTTAGATGCTTTGTGGGCCACTTGCCTAAAGTTTCATTGTATAGCGCGCTTTGGTTAAATATCGGTTTTATCGGCAAATACATTGGCGGTGCTGTTATCCTACAACGCTTTCGTTTACGTAAAAGGACACAACCATGAAGTGCTTAATAACTGGGGGCGCAGGTTATATCGGTTCTCATACGTGTGTAGAGCTGCTTACCGCAGGCTATGAACTGGTCGTGCTCGATAACCTTAGCAATGCTTCTCGTGAAGCTTTGCTAAGAGTTGAGGAAATTACTGGCAAAGCCGTTACCTTCGTGCAAGGTGACATTCGTTCTAGTACAGACTTGGATCGAGCTTTTGCTCTTGGCGATATCGAAGCCGTGGTTCATTTTGCGGGCTTAAAAGCCGTGGGCGAATCCGTTGCTGAGCCTCTGCGCTACTACGACAACAATATTGTGGGCACAATGCGTCTTCTTGAAGCCATGGAAAGGCATAATTGCCGCCGCCTAGTGTTCAGCTCCTCAGCCACAGTGTACGGCGACCCCGCAAGCGTTCCTATCCAAGAGCATTTTCCTTTATCAGCAACTAACCCCTATGGTCGCAGCAAACTTTTTATTGAAGAAATGCTGCGCGATTTATACCAAGCCGATAATGCTTGGAGTATCGCCTTGTTGCGTTATTTTAACCCGGTGGGAGCGCATGCTAGTGGAATGATTGGCGAAGATCCCCGGGGGACACCCAATAATTTAATGCCTTATATTGCTCAGGTGGCTGTGGGGAAACGGGAGCGGCTGAGTGTTTTTGGTGGAGATTATCCCACGCCCGACGGTACCGGTGTGCGAGATTACATCCATGTGGTGGACCTAGCCCTTGGACACCTTAAAGCACTAGAGGCTTTAATCGAACCACGCGTTTTGACGGTGAACCTAGGTACGGGGGTGGGTTATTCGGTGCTAGAGATGGTTGATGCTTTTGAAAAGGCTTCTGGCCGAGCAGTGCCTTATGACATCGTCCATCGCCGGGCTGGTGATGTGGCGCAATGCTACGCTGACCCGAGTTTGGCGGAAACGCTATTGGGATGGAAAGCCACTCGAGGTTTGGCTGAGATGTGTGAAGACGCTTGGCGTTGGCAGCATAATAATCCCAGTGGGTATAGTGATTAGTTTATTGAGCTAGATGGTATACAAGCTTATGTTATTGCCTTTACCATGGATGGTGATGTAGTTAAATAAAGGAGTCACACATGTTTCAACGAATTTTAGTTGCTGTGGATGAAGATGCAGCTCGCGAACGAGTGCTTAAAGCAGTGCAAAGCGTGGCGACCCAAGAAGGGGTGCTAATAACACTTGCCCATGTGAGTAAAATAAGCTCCATGATAGCGTATCCCTATGTTTCAAGAGATTTAATCGAAAATGTCCTTAACGAAGATGCGGCTAATAACCAGCGTGTGCTAGACAAGGCGGCGGAAGAGCTGAAAGAAGGGCTAGCGGCAGGCGTACAAGTGGATACTGTTCGTTTGCAGGGCGACCCTGCGTTGCAATTATTAGGCCATGCTGAAAAAAACGATTATCAGTTGATTGTGATTGGTAGCCGCGGCTTGGAAGGTGTTAAAGGCTTGTTGCTTGGCAGCGTGAGCCATAAAGTATCTCAAGCGGCTCATTGTCCCGTGTTAATCGTGCATTGATTACAACAGGTGCAAGCCTGGGTTATACCCAGCGCTTGCGTCCCGCTGCAATACCATTTAAGAGCACCAGTACAGCTATTCCTAATAATAGTGAGATGGGCGCTAGCCAGTTTCCAGATATGTCCTGCAAAGCACCTACTAATACAGGGCCGGTGGCGGCAAATAAGTATCCTGCAGACTGCGCCATGCCAGAAAGCTCTGCCGCTTGCCGTGGACTCTGAGTACGTAAAGTAAAGAACATCATCGAAAGTCCAAAAGCACCCCCGCCGGCAGCACCTAGTAAAATTACCCAAACAAAATCGAAAACACTGGCGGGCAGCAAAAGTCCTATCAGCCCAGTCATAAAAGCGCTGGCAACCGCTAAGGCCATGCCCACTTGCTGAGTGAATTTCTCTGCCAACAAGGGAACTAAAAAAGTAACTGGGATTAGCGCTAACTGCATTAAGAAAACAAGCCATCCAGCGGTGTTTTCGGAGTACCCTTTGGCACCAAAAATATCTGGTAGCCAAGTGATAAGAGTGTAATAAATCAGCGACTGGCAGCCCATAAATAGAGTGACTTGCCACGCAAGGCGCGAGCGCCACAGGTTATTAGTTTGATTTGGTGATTCCACAGAAGCGGTGGGCGCTGAGGATGTGTGCGGCAACCATATGAGCAAAGTAAAAAGGGTTAACAGCCCCCAAATTGCGAGGGCACCTTTCCAACCTAGACCTGTGTTTGCTATGGGTACGCTTATGCCTGAGCCCAGTGCACCAAAGACATTCATGGCTACAGCATAAAAGCCAGTGATTAAGCCCACTCGCAAAGGAAAGCGTAGTTTCACCACAGCGGGTATCAGCACATTGCCCACAGCAATAGCTAAGCCAATAAACAAAGTACCTGCGAAAAGCAGGCTAATGCCAGCAGCTGAACGCAATATTATCCCGAGTAGCAATAGAGCGAGCGCAATACCTAGCGTCCTTTCGATACCGAAATAGCGGGCCAGACGGGGCGCGAAAGGTGAAAGTAAAGCGAAGGCTAGCAGAGGTAGTGTTGTGATAGCGCCAGCTAGGGTGTTGCTGATAGCTAAATCTTCACGAATAAAAGGAATTAAGGCGCCAACCGAGGTAAGGGGGACACGTAGATTGGCGCCAATAAGTAAGATACCAATAATAAGGAACAAGGAAGATTGAACGAGGGGAGCTTTGTTGCGCAAGGTTGCCTCCTAAGGTCAGGTGGCGATGATAACACATCTCATTTGCGCGAGAGTCAGTTTATTGTTTTTTTGCGTCTCGTTCTACGGCTTCAGCGGTACGATTTATAACGTTACTAAGCACCCGCATTACAATTTCATAAGGCCAGGAAAATTTACGTGTAAACCAATGGCCAAAGGCTATGTCCCAAGAGGTGTACACCATATAGCGCTTTTTGCGCACGCCTTTAAGGATTTTTACTGCAGCTTGCTCTGGTGTGACTGCATGGCGCTGAAAGCGACCCACAAGCCGTTTTACTTTCGGGTGTTCGCGATCAACACCAACAATATTAATTGTTTGCACCAATCCTGTATTGACTGCTCCTGGACAGACTAAACTCACATGAATTTTGTATTGGCGCAAGTCAAACCGCAGCACTTCGCTAATACCCCTTAGCCCAAATTTGGTGGCGCTGTAGGCTGAGTGCCAGGGCAGCCCAAACAAGCCAGCAGCGGAGGAGACATTAACTATATGCCCGCCCCGCTTAGCTGCCATCATAGGAGGCACGAAAAGCTCTAGCACATGGATGGGCCCCATCAAATTTATCTCAACCAGCTGGCGCCAGTGGTGATGCGTTAACTTGTCAATGCTGCCCCAAGTGGAGATGCCAGCAATATTCATAATCACATCCATGGCATCGTGCTCACTATGGAGCTGAGTGGCCATTTGTTGTATGGCGTTATAGTCAGAAATATCTGCGGGGAATATTCCCAGTACTTGACCGCCTAAGGTGCGTGCTTCATTTGCCACCTCTTGAAGGGCATCTGCATTGATATCAGTTAACGCTAGTGCAGCGCCTTGTTTTGCTAGAGCCAGGGCGGTGGCTCGCCCAATTCCACTAGCAGCACCAGTAATCAAACATTTTTTATTATTGAAATAGCTCATAGTGTTTATACTCTTAGAGAAGTTGGACTATAGTGTCATAACTTTTGTTTAAATGTTTTGGCCTTGGCGCCTTTGTCTTGGCATTTGGGTTAATCCACTAATAAAGAGAATAACAATGCAATATCAAGATCGCTTGCAACCCCCTAAGGGCTGGGCCATCCCAGTAGGGGAACGACTGCCTGTGCCGCGAGCTCAAGAGCGTGGCGTATTGTTCCGTAGCTTCTCCGGTGTGTCTCATTTGTTTGGCCGCTCGGAACTGCCTAATATTTTTCCAGTGCTAAACACTAACCGACGTTTATTTTGGGCTTGGCTGTTTTTTGCATCACGGCTTATGCCTTTTGGACGCTTGCCAGCCACCTTGCGTGAGAAGGTTATTTTACGAGTAGCATGGAATTGCCGTAGCCGTTATGAGTGGGCTCAGCACCTAGAAATAGCCCAATCTGTGGGGGTGAGCGATCAAGAGATATTGCAAGCCTCACGACCATTAATAGACCAGCCTGATGCTTATAGTGTCGCGCTTTATGGTGCTTGCGATAGCTTGTGCGCGAAAGAGCCCATTGAGGAGGAGCATTGGCAGCAGTTAGTTAAAATCCACTCTCATAAAGAAATAGTAGAATTCCTTACTCTGGTGGGGCACTACGAAATGGTGGCGGGCATTTTGATTAATGCCAAGGTACCTTTAGAAGCCGGTATCGAGGATAATTTTCGCCGTTTTCAGGAGGAGAACTGTTAATAAGAGACAAAGGCTCGGGGCTTTTAACCTGTTATGATATCCGTGCATGGAGAATTTGTTGGGAGTTGGTGCACAGGAGGTGAAAATGCGTTGTTGGTATTTTATAGCGCTGCTTTTATGTTTTCCTGCTGCGGTTCAAGCAGCGGTTTATCAGTGTGATAATCGGGGCGAAGTTATTTTTTCTGATACGCCTTGTGGCGATAATGCTGTGGAAATTACAGTGGACCCATTTCATATTGGCGGCAGCTTCGATGCGACTGTTGTACCGCCTTCGTACACGCCAATACCGCACAAATCCCCGCCTGCTGCCACAGACGCTTGTCCTTATATTAATACCACACGCTTGCGCCGTTATATTGTGGAAAAGAAAGTCGCTCACGGCATGAAACCCAACGATGTTGAGCGTGCTTGGGGGCGGCCAACCAGTATTATTCGTAGTAGCCGTGGCGAGCGTTGGTCGTACCATCATTCTGATGTGGCACGGGATTATGTGTATTTTGAAAACGACTGTGTGGTGGATTGGCAACAGTACGAACGTTTGCAGCCTGAACGCTGGCGTTATTTATACCGTTAATGGTTAAGGAGTAAATTATGCAATCACCGCCAGTGAAGGGGCGCATTCTAGGGATTGACCCCGGCTCGCGGTTTACAGGGTATGGCATTATCGATTACCAAAATAATAAGCCTGTGTATGTCGCCAGTGGGGCTATTGCTACCCGTGGCGATGATTTTCCTCAGCGGTTAGGGCAAATATTTCATGTGCTGCGTGATGTGATACTTGAGTATCGGCCCGAAAAAGCAGCCATTGAAGATGTGTTTATGGCCAAAAACGCTATGTCGGCTTTAAAGCTTGGGCAAGCCCGTGGTGTGGCCATTGTCGCCATGGTTGACCAAGGCTTACCCGTGGCTGAATATGCGGCGCGGCAAGTGAAACAAGCGTTAGTTGGCCGCGGCAGCGCCACCAAGGAACAAGTGGCACAAATGGTGCGATATATTTTACAGCTTACTGTTACACCCAGGGGCGATGCCGCTGATGCGTTGGCGGTGGCCATTTGTCATGCCCACATGGGGACTTCTTTAGCGCGCATTCAAGGCGCAACGGCGAGACGAGGCAAGCGAGTTTTATGATAGCGAGATTACGTGGCACCTTGGTGGAAATTCAGCCGCCTTGGTTGCTGATTGATGTCAACGGTGTGGGCTACCAAGTGGAAGCTACCATGCCAACGTTCTACGGCGACTTGGCTGTGGGGCAGGAAATTATTATTCATACCCACATGGTGGTACGCGAAGACGCGCAACTGCTATACGGCTTTATGGATACCTTTGAGCGAGCCTTATTCCAAGAGTTGATCCGCGTGAGCGGCGTGGGGCCTAAAACAGCTTTAGGTATTTTGTCAGGCATTGAAGCAGGGCGTTTAGTGCGATGCCTAGAAGATGGCGATACCGTGAGCCTTATGAAGGTCCCAGGGATTGGTAAAAAGACTGCTGAGCGTTTGATTATCGAACTGAAAGACAGGGTGAAAAAACTCGAGGGTGCAGCTGCGCATTTACCAGAGCTTCTTGCGCCTATCACCAAGGCGCCTGCACCCATACAAGATGCTGTGGCAGCCCTTGAGGCTCTAGGCTATAGAACCAAGGCGGCTGAAACTGCGGTGGCAAAAATTGATGCGGAAGGGCTTGATAGTGCTACTATTATTCGTCTCGCACTTCAGCAATTAGCAGGCCGATAAATGGATAGAATGATTTCCCCCGTGCTCACCGGTACCCAAGAAGAAAATATTGAAGGGGCCATTCGCCCAGCTAGCTTGGCGGATTACCGTGGTCAGCCCAAAGTGAGCCAACGTTTAGAAATTTTTATTGATGCGGCACGTCAGCGCGGTGATGCCCTAGACCACACTTTAATTTTTGGTCCGCCCGGTTTAGGTAAAACAACGCTAGCGCATATTATTGCTCGCGAAATGGGGGCCGAGCTAAAAAGTACCTCAGGCCCTGTGTTAGAAAAAGCCGGAGATTTGGCTGCCATTTTGACCAATCTAGAAGAAGGCGATGTGCTATTTGTGGATGAAATCCACCGTCTTTCGCCTGTGGTGGAGGAAATCCTTTACCCCGCCATGGAGGACTACCAGCTCGATATTATGATTGGTGAAGGACCGGCGGCGCGCTCAATTAAAATTGAGCTGCCACCTTTTACCTTGGTGGGTGCTACCACTCGTGCAGGTTTGTTGACGGCACCGCTGCGCGACCGTTTTGGCATAGTGCAGCGTTTAGATTTTTATAGTATCGACGACCTTGCCCATATTGTGGAGCGAGCTTGTGGTATTTTTGGGCTTCAAGCGGAATCGGAAGGTGCACGGGAAGTGGCTCGTCGTGCTCGTGGTACGCCACGCATTGCTAACCGCTTATTGCGCCGTGTGCGTGATTTTGCCGAAGTCAAAGGGGATGGCACCATTACAGCTGATATGGCGCGCCAAGCTCTCGATATGTTGGAAGTGGATGCCTTGGGACTTGATGGTACCGACCATCGCTTGCTCAATACCATGATGCAAAAATTTGATGGCGGTCCTGTGGGCCTAGAAAGTCTAGCGGCTGCTTTGAATGAAGATGCTGGCACGCTCGAGGAAGTGGTGGAGCCTTACCTTATTCAACAAGGCTTTATCCATCGCACCCCACGTGGGCGGCAGGTCACACAATTGGCGTGGCGGCACTTTGGTTTACAACCTATTACTTCCGCAACCACCGACTAATGGTGCAAGCTATGGCGCAAGATGCTGAGAGCCCAAGGGAATTTATATTGCCCGTGCAGGTCTACATCGAGGATACCGATGCTGGCGGTATCGTGTATTACGTGAATTACCTTAAGTTCATGGAGCGTGCACGCAGCGAGTGGATGCGTTCTCGAGGTTATAATCACATTCAGCTAGCAGCAGAAAACACACAGTTCGTGGTGGCAAAATGCGAGGTTAACTACTTAAAACCGGCCATCATGGACGATGTATTGCAAGTGACGGTGCGGGCAGCAGTAAAAGGAGCGCGCATTGAATTTGAACAACAAATATGGCGCGGCGAAGAGCAGCTTTGCCACGCCCAAATAACCGTGGCCTGCGTGCGGGCTGATAACTTAAAACCCCAGGGGTTGCCGCCCCAATTAAAAACGGCACTCGTAAAGGAGTAGCAGTAATGCAAGCGGATTCCATGTCCATTTGGAGCCTAGTGAGCGGCGCCGGCCTCGTTGTGCAGGCAGTGATGTTGTTATTAGTGCTCTTGTCGGTAATGTCGTGGGCAATGATAGTGGTGCGTTTTCGCACCATAGGGCAGGCGCGCAAAGTCGGACGCGTTTTTGAAAATGATTTTTGGGCGAGCAATGATTTAGCCAGCCTTTACCAAATGGTGAAAGGTGACAGCGCGGCCAGTTGCGGGCAGCGTGCTATTTTCAAAGCGGGTTTCGAGGAGTTTATTCGTTTAACCAAAACTTCCCGTGATGCAGATGCGGTAATGGAAGGTGCTCAGCGCGCCATGCGTGTGGCATTACAGCGGGAACAAAATCGCTTGTATCACACACTGCCATTCCTCGCTACCGTGGGTTCCACCAGTCCTTATATTGGTTTGTTTGGTACCGTTTGGGGAATCATGAACTCCTTCCGTGCCTTGGCGAATGTGACGCAAGCGAGTTTGGCGGTGGTGGCGCCCGGAATTGCCGAAGCCCTTGTGGCTACAGCCATGGGCTTGTTTGCTGCCATTCCAGCGGTGGTGGCCTATAACCGTTTTGCTGCCGCTGCCGAAGAAATTATCGGCGAATGCGAGATTTTTGCTGAAGAGTTTTCTGCCATGTTGCACCGCCAAGTGCACAAACATCGCGAAAACTAGGAGGCTGTTATGGTTCGTGTACGTCCGCCTAAAAAGCTAATGGCCGATATTAATGTGGTTCCCTATATCGACGTTATGTTAGTGCTCTTGGTGGTGTTTATGATTACCGCTCCCATGATGACCCAGGGCATTCATGTGGATTTACCCCAAGCGAATAGCGATCCCATTGCTGAAGAAGAGCCCGTGGTGGTTACCTTAAAAAAAGACGGTTCTTACTATATTAACGTGGGTGAAGAGCAAGAAACGGCTACTACCAAAGCCGCCTTACAGGAAAATATACGACGTATCTTAAAAAATGCTCCCGAGACTTTGTTTCTGGTAGAGGGCGATGAGCAAGTGCCTTACGGACGAATTGTGATGCTCATGGGATTCTTACAAGAAGCAGGAGTGGAAAAATTAGGCCTTGTGACAGAGCCGGTGGGCGAGGGCAACTAAATGCAAAGGCAAATGGTAACGGCAGTCATACTGTCGTTGTGCTTGCATATTTTACTTGTGCTTGCCTTTGTGCTTTTTGGCGCTCTAGGCTCACAATTACCTAAGAAGCCGCCGATTAAATATGTGCAAGCGGTGAATGTGTCTGCGCCTAAAAAAGCAGCGCCAACAGAAGAGCCAACCCCTAAGGCTGAGCCTGTGCCTAAGATCGAACCCAAACAAGAGCCCAAGCCTGCCCCAAAGCCCGAGCCCAAACCTGCACCAAAGCCCGAGCCCAAACCTGCACCAAAGCCCGAGCCCAAACCTGCACCAAAGCCCGAGCCGAAACCTGCGCCAAAGCCCGAGCCCAAACCAGCTCCTAAGCCCGAGCCTAAACCTGCACCAAAGCCCGAACCAAAACCGGAGCCAAAGCCCGAACCAAAACCGGAGCCAAAGCCCAAGCCAGCGCCCACCTTCGAGCAGCCCGATATGCTTGATATGCTAGCTGAAGAAGAGGCGCGCATGGCCAAACAACAAGCTCAAGAGCGCAAGGCGCAAGCTGAAGCTAAGGCCGCTGCGGAGGCAGAGGCCGCGGCAGAAGCTTTAGCGGATGATGCAGAAACGGCAAGTTATGTGGACGCCATTCAAAGTGTTATTGCTCAACGCTGGGTGCGCCCTCCTAGCGCCCGCAACGGCATGCTTACTGTGCTAAATATTACACTCACCCCAGGCGGTGATGTGGTGGACGTAAAGGTGTTGCAAAGCAGCGGCGACAAGGCGCTCGATCGCTCAGCGGTGAACGCAGTAAAAAATGCCGGACGCTTGCCTGTGCCTGAAGGCAGTTTGTTTGAGCGCTTCCGCAATATGACGTTTAATTTTAGACCAGAGGATTTAAGGCTATGAGAAAACTTTGGTGTCTTGTGTTGTTATGCGTTGCCAGCGTAACCCAAGCTAATCTTGTGATAGAAATCACCCAGGGCCGTGACGACGCCGTGTCCATCGCAGTAGTGCCATTTGCCCACCAAGGTTCGAGTGTTTCTGAGGATGTTGCCCAAATTATTGGGGCTGATTTACATCGTAGTGGCCTGTTCGCTCCCATTGATAGAGCAGACTTGTTAAGCAGACCGAGCCAAGAAAGAGATATTATTTGGCGCGATTTTCGGGTGCTAAAAAGTGAGTATTTAGTGATTGGTCGGGTAGAGGAAGAGCAACCAGGGCAGTTTAAAATAGCCTATGAACTGCATGATGTTGACCAAGGCAATAAAGTGTTAGCAGCAAGCTACCGTGCCCATGAGGACCAGTTTCGCGATGTGGCGCATTCCATTGCTGATAAAATATTTGAGCAATTAACGGGAATTCCTGGTGCTTTTAATACTAAAATTTTATACGTTACCGTTAACGATAAAGATAGCTACCCTTATCAACTGCAATATGCAGACGCTGATGGCCATCGCACAACAACAATTTTGCGCAGTAAAGAGCCGATTATGAGCCCATCATGGGCCCCTGATGGACGCCGAGTAGCCTATGTGTCGTTTGAGGGCGACGGCTTGCCAAAAGTTTATGTGCATAATTTATTAACCGCTGAGCGTCGTGTGGTATCACAAGCTGACGGCATAAACGGCGCACCCTCTTGGTCCCCTGATGGACAGCAATTAGCACTGACCTTGTCAAAAGACGGTCACGCGCAAATTTACACATTGGACCTACGCACTAATGAACTCACTCGGCGTACACACACGCGCACACTTGAAACTGAAGCGCGATGGATGCCGGACGGTCAATCGATTGTTTTCACATCTGGGCGCAGCGGTGGGCCTCAAGTGTATGAGTTAAATTTAAATTCAGGTAAAACCAAAAGATTAACTTTTAATGGCCCTTATAATGCGCGTCCAGATATTACGCCAGACGGCAGGCACTTGGTTTTTGTGCATCGAAAAGAGGGTAAATATCAAATAGGTGTACAAGATTTGCACCGCGGCACCTTTAATGTGCTAACTACGTCAAATATGGATGAGTCTCCTAGTGTTGCTCCTAATGGAATTATGGTAATTTACGGCACTCAGGATAAAGGCGCGGGTGTTTTAGAAGCAATTTCTGTTGATGGTAAAGTGAAAGTAGCTTTGCCATCAAAAGAAGGTGAAGTAAGGGAACCGGCCTGGTCTCCTTTTTTATAACTTTTAATACTTAAGCTACGTGCCTAAGAATAAAGTAACAACTAGTTTCTATAATTGATAAAGGAGTTTAGCCATGCGTTCCAACGCAATGAATCGTTTGTTAGTAGCTGTTGCTGCGACCGCTTTCTTAGCTGCTTGCTCAAGCAAGCCAGTTGAAGAAGATGTTGTTGATGATGTGGAGCAATCCACCGTTACTGCTCCTGTAAAAGGCTCGGAGAGCAGTAAAGCAGATTACAGTCACATTCCACTAACTGCTGATGGTTTCCACAACCACCCATCTCACTATGATGGCACCACGGATACGCGTATCATTTACTTTGCATTTGACCGTTCCGAAGTGCCAGCTGCCGCTTTTGATACCCTGCGTGCTCATGCAAAGCATTTGCGCAGCACCAATAACGCAAAAGTTCGCCTCGAAGGTCATACCGACGAGCGCGGCACCCGTGAGTACAACGTAGCACTAGCTGAGCGCCGTTCTAAAGCGGTTGAACAGTTCTTGCGCGTACAGGGCGTTTCCTCTTCACAGCTACAAACGGTAAGCTATGGCGAAGAAAAGCCGCAGGCCAAAGGGTCTGATGAAATGTCTTGGGCAAAAAACCGCCGCGTGGAGCTTAATTACACCGCCGGACGCCCATAGTAGAAAGGAGAGCCAATGAAGCGTCTGGTAACAGGCTTAACACTTGGCTGTCTAGTGGGGGCTGCGATGGCGCAGCCCGTCACTCGACCGCTAGCCGTTGAAGATAGAGTATACCCCCGCCAAGGTTCCGCTCCCACAGAGCAGAGTACCCCCACAGCAGCCAATGAAGAATTTGGTACCGTGCTGTTGCTGCAACAAATTCAAGAGCTAGAGGAGGAACTACAAGTCCTCCGAGGGCAAGTAGAAGAATTGCGTCACGAAGTGGACGCAGACCGTAAGGCGGCACGTTCGCGCTATGTGGACTTGGATTCCCGTATTAGTGCCGTAATGGGACAGGCTGAGCAAGATGAACTTGAGGCTGCAGCAGAAGAAAAAGCAAACGAAAGTGAGCGTGATCTTAAGGCTTATACGGCGGCACGTGAACTATTGTTAGCACGTGACTATGACGGCGCTCTAGCAGAGTTCCAACAGTATTTAGAAGTGTTTCCCGAAGGGGAGTTTCTACCGTTTGCGCACTTTTGGCGCGGCGAGATTTTCCGCATTAAAGAAAAACCTGACACCGCTTCTGCCATGAAAGAGTTTCAATTTGTGGTGGATGAATTCCCTGAACATAGCCAAGCGCCAGCAGCGCTCTATAAGCTTGCTAGCTTGCAAGCTGAGAAAGGCGATGTAGATAAAGCTAAAGTCACTCTTAAGCGTCTAGCAAAGCAATACGAAGGCAGCAACGAAGCGCGCCTTGCAGAAAGGATGCTAGAGCAGCTCTAACGAGGGCCCTCTTGCCGAGGGGCCCTAGCGCCGGGTTGGCGCCACTCAACGGGTTCTTAACGTACAGCATCAGCAATAAGCACTGCGGGATACGCGGAACCGCGTAGGTTCTCGGCACCAGGTGTTGTTAAAAAGCACTATACCAAGCAAGCTTGCAGGGGCGCGGAA
>DAHVSB010000079.1 GCA_027324795.1 Alcanivoracaceae bacterium | reverse complement strand
CTACCTCTAATCAAGCGCCTGCGCAGTTATACGAGGGTGGCTTTAATCGCCATCGTTTTTTGCCCGCCATTGATGCCCTGCTAGCGCACCTTAATGTGGTGCACCTTGATGGCGCTAAAGACCACCGTTTTCAGGGCAACAAGCCCCTTGAGCGCTACTGGGTGGAGGGCGAAAAAAACATAGGGGCTTTGTTTCACCAGCTCAGTGGTTGTGAACCGCGGGCGGATACAGTATGGATCAACGGGCGTAAAATTGCTGTCAAAGGCGTGGCAAAGGGCGTGATTTGGTGCACCTTCTCACAACTGTGCGAGGGGTATCGTAGCGCGCAGGATTACATGGCGGTGTGTGTTGAGTATCAGCATATATTGCTCTCCCAAGTGCCCAAGCTGAGCGCGCCAACACAGGCGCAATATATTGCCCGAGGCACAGAAGATGCCGCCCAGCGTGTGGCAGCGGGAGATCGCCATTTGGTGGCCCTATCACCGAAAGATAATAGCGTACGCCGTTTTATTGCGCTGGTGGATGAATGTTATGAGCAGGGCGTGCCGTTATATATCGAGGCCGCCGTGCCGTTAGACGAGCTCTATCAAGAGGGCGCTTTGTTGTTCCCATTTCGACGTACGAAAAGCCGTATTGGGGAGTTTTGATTTGCTCAGAGATTTAACGCCCTATCAATGTCGGCGGCATATCCGCAGGGGGCACAGGTGGCCAGCCGCCAAGAGTGCGCCAATTATTCACTATGGTGCAGAAAAGCTCGGCGGTGCGCTTGGTGTCATACAGGGCCGAGTGCGCTTGGTTTTTATCGAAAGGAATGCCTGCCATTTCGCAGGCTTTTGCCAGTACTGTTTGGCCGAAGGCAAGACCAGCGAGGCTTGCGGTATCAAAACAAGAAAAAGGATGGAAGGGGTCACGCTTAATGTCCGTGCGTTCCACCGCAGCTTTTAAAAAACCATGATCAAAAAAAGCATTGTGGCCCACCAAAATAGCGCGATTGCAATGTTGGGCTCGAACGGCTTTGCGTATCATTTCAAACATACCGCGTAAGGCCATTTCTTCGGGCACGGCGCCGCGCAAGGGGTTCCATGGGTCAATGCCAGTAAAGTCTAACGCTGCCTGTTCAAGGTTAGCCCCTTCAAAAGGATCCACATGGTAATGGATGCTCTCGTCGATATGTAAGAAGCCTTTGTGGTCCATTTTTAAAGTCACGGCAGCGATTTCTAAGAGTGCATCGGTTTGCGCGTTGAAGCCGCCAGTTTCCACATCCACCACAACGGGTAAAAAGCCACGAAAACGGTTCGCCATAGAAGGGTGTTGCTCGGACATGGGGGCTCCAACTCAAAGTCTTTATTGAAATAAGGGCTACATGCTACCCCAAGATGTAAACTGTTGCAGCGTTCCCGTTTCGCCCGCGGTATTTACTAGGTACAATAGGCGGCGTTTGGTTCTCAACGTATGCTCGGGCAAGGTGAGCATGCATCAAGTTTGATAACGGAGTCCTCATGTCAGATATTAAAAAGGTAGTGTTGGCTTACTCAGGCGGCCTAGATACCTCAGTTATTGCAAAGTGGTTACAAGAAACCTATCAGTGCGAAGTGGTGACTTTCACCGCTGATCTTGGTCAAGGCGAAGAAGTAGAGCCGGCCCGCGCCAAAGCGGAAGCCATGGGCATTAAAGAGATTTACATTGAGGACTTACGCGAAGAGTTTGTGCGCGATTACGTTTATCCCATGTTCCGTGCCAATGCCATTTATGAAGGTGAATACCTGCTCGGCACCTCTATTGCACGCCCTTTGATTGCAAAGCGTTTAGTGGAAATTGCCCAAGAGACTGGCGCCGATGCGGTGTCTCACGGCGCCACTGGTAAAGGTAATGACCAAGTGCGCTTTGAGCTTGGCGCTTATGCTTTGGCACCAGGAATCCAAATTATTGCCCCATGGCGTGAGTGGGATTTAAATAGCCGCGAAGCACTGATGCAGTTTGCTGCTGATCATGGTATCCCTGTGGACTTTGCCGCCCAAGGTAAAAAGTCCCCTTACTCCATGGATGCTAACTTGCTACATATTTCTTATGAGGGCGATATTTTAGAAGACCCATGGAATGAGGCCGAAGAAGATATGTGGCGCTGGACGGTAAGTCCTGAGGCTGCACCCGACGAGCCAGAATATATTGAGCTGACCTATGTTAAGGGCGATATTGTGGCCATTAATGGCAAGGCCATGAGCCCTGCGGAAGTATTAACTGAGCTT
The DNA here is from genome assembly GCA_027324795.1 of Alcanivoracaceae bacterium. GTDB lineage: Bacteria > Pseudomonadota > Gammaproteobacteria > Pseudomonadales > Alcanivoracaceae > CALEAR01. The sequence goes on along the minus strand of DAHVSB010000079.1, from coordinate 5,692 downwards.
AACCGCTTGGGTGGTAAGCACGGTATTGGCCGCTTGGATATTGTGGAAAACCGCTATGTGGGTATGAAGTCCCGCGGTTGCTACGAAACCCCTGGCGGCACCATTATGCTGCGTGCCCACCGTGCCATTGAATCCTTAACCGTGGACCGTGACGCAGCTCATCTTAAAGATAGCTTGATGCCTAAATACGCAGAGCTGGTTTATAACGGTTATTGGTGGTCGCCAGAGCGTATTGCGCTGCAAAAGCTCGTGGATGAAACCCAGCAATACGTCAATGGTGATGTGCGCCTTAAGCTGTATAAAGGCAATGTGATTGTGGTGGGTCGTCGTTCTGAAGACAGCCTTTTTGATGCCAGCATCGCCACCTTTGAAGATGATGCCGGTTCTTATGACCAAAAAGATGCGGAAGGCTTTATCAAGCTCAACGCATTGCGCTTACAAATTGGAGCACGCGCGGGGCGCAAGTTGTCTTAATATAGACGACCAAGCTTTTAAAACGCCCGTACAGAGAGCTGTTCGGGCGTTTTTGTCTGTATTGATAAAAGTTAAGGAGATATTGAGTGCGATTTTTGCATACTATGCTGCGCGTAAGTAATTTAGAAAAATCCATCGGTGGCTTCCAATAGGGAGGCAACAACGTATTTTTATTATGGAAACGTTATGAGAATAGCTATTCTTTCCCGAGGTCCCAACCTGTATTCCACCCGCCGTTTGGTGGAAGCGGGGGAAGCCGCCGGCCACGAAATGCACGTGGTGGATACGTTGCGTTGTTATATGAGCATGGCCACAGCACAGCCGCAGATTCATTATAAAGGCGAGCAGCTTGAAGGTTTTGATGCGGTTATTCCACGCATCGGCGCCTCTATTACGTTTTATGGCACAGCGGTATTGCGCCAGTTTGAGATGCAAGGCGTTTTTCCTGTGAATGAGTCGGTGGCCATTAGCCGCTCGCGGGATAAGTTGCGCTCTTTACAACTGCTATCACGCAAGGGTATTGGTTTGCCTATTACTGGGTTTGCCAACGCGCCCGATGATATTCCTGATTTGATTAATATGGTGGGCGGCGCGCCTTTAGTGATTAAATTGCTCGAAGGCACCCAAGGCATTGGTGTGGTGCTGGCTGAAACCCGCAAGGCAGCGGAATCAGTTATCGAAGCTTTTATGGGTCTCTCCGCTAACATCATGGTGCAAGAATATATTGAAGAAGCGGGCGGGGCAGATATCCGTTGTTTTGTGGTGGATGGCAAGGTGGTGGCCGCCATGAAACGCCAAGCGGCGGAAGGTGAGTTCCGCTCTAACTTGCACCGTGGTGGTTCAGCGCAATTGGTAAGAATCAGCAAAGAAGAGCGCTTAACCGCTATTAAAGCTGCCAAGGTGATGGGGCTAAATGTAGCAGGTGTAGATTTATTGCGTTCGGCACGTGGCCCTTTGGTGATGGAAGTGAATTCTTCCCCCGGGCTTGAGGGCATTGAAGAAGCCACTGGCAAAGATGTGGCAGCGATGATTATTCGCTTTATTGAAAAACAAGCTCGCCCCCACCGCACCGCCACCCGCGGCGCGCGGGGATAATAATCACAAGGAGAGTTGATGAGCCCTTTCATTATTAACGGCACCAGCGTTGCACCTGGTCAACGCGCTGTGGTGGAGCTGGCTGCGGCACAACTCTACACCCAAACCCCGCTTAACATTCCTGTGCACGTGGTGCATGGCCGTCGCCCAGGGCCTGTGTTATTGGTCACAGCCGCCATTCATGGGGACGAACTCAATGGTGTGGATGTGATTCGTCGCCTATTAAGTGCGCGTTTTCTTGAGCGTTTGCGCGGCACCCTGATTGCGGTGCCCGTGGTAAATGTGTTTGGTTTTATCTACAAATCACGCTATCTGCCCGACCGTCGCGACTTAAATCGCTGTTTTCCTGGTTCTGAAACGGGCAGCCTAGGCGCGCGCATGGCATGGCTGATTAAACGCGAAGTGTTGGATAAAGCCGATTACGCCATCGACTTACATACCGGCGCGGTGCACCGTTCTAACTTTCCACAAATCCGTGCCAACCTTGCTAACGAGGGTTCTAAAACCATAGCAAAGGCTTTTGGCGTCCCCGTTATTATTAATTCTGTATTGAGCTCGGGCACCCTGCGGGACACCGCGGAAAGCCAAGGTATTCCCGTGATTACCTACGAGGCTGGCGAAGCGTTGCGCTTTGATGAGGATTGTATTCGTGCAGGGTATAGAGGCGTGCGCAATGTGATGCAGCATCTCGGCATGGTGGCACCAAGCCGCCGTAAAGCCACGGTGGAAGAACCCGCCATTGCCCTAGGCTCCAGCTGGGTGCGAGCGAACACCGATGGCGTTTTCCGCCCTCTAGTCTCCCTCGGATCACGAATCCGTGAAGGCCAGCGCCTCGGCGTGATTAATAGCCCTTTTACCCTCGAAGAGGTGGATGTATTAGCACCCTTTGGCGGCATTTTGGTGGGGCGTAGCAATCTCCCCTTGGCTAACGAAGGTGAAGCCCTCTTCCACATCGCCCGCTTTGATGCCGTGGGAGAGGTGGCCGAGCAAGTGGAGAGCTTTTCTCACGACATAGGGTAGGGCTAGAACCGCGGGGTTGCCCTAGCACCGGGCGGGTGCCACTCAACGGGTTCTAAATTAACTCCATCAGCAATAAGCACTGCGAAATCACTATTGTTTTGCGAAAGAGCACGCAAAACAATAGTGATTTCTCCGTGCCTACCACCGGTGGCACTAAGATAAATCGGGTTGGTGGAAATGGGAGGATGTTGGTGCCACTAAGTTAGGCGTTAGCAAGGGCGTAGCAAAGTGCTCGAAACAACAACCTCGCACAAAACCAGTCTTTTTTATACCCCACCCGCACCCGATTTCTCTTAGGGGCTAGGGTAAATAGGCTGGAATAAATGGTTTCCTTCAGCATGGGTTTCGCTGAAGGAAACCATTTATGCAAGCTTGCTTGGCACAGTGGTTTTTAAGAACTCTCGGTAGCGGGAACCTACGCGGTTTCGCGTACCTCGCAGTGCTTGCTAGCGATGAATTTAATTTAGAGCCCGTTGAGTGGTGCCGCCCGGCATTAGGGTTGCCGCGAACCTACGCGGTTCCGCGTGCTATGGCATTGTAGCTAACTCCAGCGCCGCCACTAAGCCACCACTTTCGCTTAAGGAGAGGGTTAAGCTGCCGCCGAATCGCTGTGCAATGGCATCCACGATGGCAAGGCCGAGGCCGCTCCCATTGGCTTGGCTGTTACGCCAAAAACGTTGGGTGATGTGTGAAAGTTTCTCTGGGGTTAGTTCTTGGCCTTGGTCTTTCACCACAAAAGTGGCAGTGCCCTTCCCATGGTTTACGGTGACATTGACACTGACTTCAGTGGTGGTGTTGCTATGTCGCAAGGCGTTATCAAGCAAGTTTTTAAGGGCGAGAGCGGCCAATTCTGCGGGCACCGCAATCTGCACTAGTGCAGCATTGCTAGGCACGGCTGTAACAATGCGCTCTGTATCTGCTAAATCGGCTTGGGCGAGGATAAGCAGCTGTTCTATGGAAATAGCCTCTTCTTGTCCCCACTGGTAACTGCTTTCCACACGAGCCAAGGTGAGTAGCTGCTCTAAAATGCGCTGTAACCGCACTGCAGCGGCTTCGGCATCATCTAAAAATACTTTGTTAGCGTTGTCGTTAGTGCGGTTAGCGAGCTGTAAGTGGGTTTTAATAGCAGTGAGCGGGGTGCGCAGCTCGTGGGCTGCATCAGAAGTAAAACGTTGCTCGCGGGCGATGGTTTCTTCTACTCGCTCAAGCAATAAGTTTAAGTTTTCAATAACGGGTTTTAATTCCGCTGGAGCATTTCGAATTTGCACTGGAGCTAAGCTGTCTGGGCGGCGTTGGCTTAGCGCGTGGCGCAGCTCCACTAAAGGCCTTAATACGCGGCGCACGCCAAGCCAAAGGGCAATTAGGCTGCCAAACAAGGCCACTAAAAAAGGCACTATGCTGGCTAAAAAAATGCCTTTGCTGAGCAGGTGCCTATCTGCTAAACGGTCGGCGGTGGAGATATAAAGCCCGTTAGTTCTTTGGGTGTAAACACGCCAACGTTCACCTTCAATCAGATGTTCAGAAAACCCCTCCTCTTGTTCACTAAGCCAGGGCGGAAGCTGGCGGTGGGTTTGCAAAATCAAATCACTGTCTTCACTGCGAATTTGGCACACCACGCCCAAATCTTTGGTGAAAGGGTTGCTCCTTGTGAGCTCTTTCTGCCAAGTGTCTGCGGGGTATTGTGCAACTAATCCACTGACCATGCGTGCAGATGCCGCAAGGCGCTGGTCAAGAGTACGTGCTAGTTCTTGGTTTAAATCACGCAGCAACCACGCTGCTACTAGTAGCCATAACAGCGTAAACGAGGTGCCAAGGATTAGCAGGAGGCGTTGTTGAAGTGCCATTGGATTACCTAACTTGAAGGTGGGCCTAAGCGGTAGCCGACACCACGCACGGTTTCTACAATATGATTGCCGAGCTTGCGTCGTAAATGGTGGATATGCACATTAATAGCGTTGCTTTCCACTTCAGTATCAAACCCATAAAGGCGCTCTTTTAGTTGCTCGTTACTGAGTAAGGTGCCGCGCGCATTAAAAAGAGTTTCTAGCAGCACTAATTCGCGCCGGGGTAGGGTGATGGGTTTGTTATCTTGCCAAACTTGCCGAGCCACGGGGTCAAATTCAATATTGCCGTGTTGAATACGTGATTGTGCGCGACCTTGGGTGCGGCGATGCAGTGCATGTAGGCGAGCAATAAGCTCGTCTACATCAAAGGGCTTGGGTAGGTAGTCGTCGCCACCGGCGCTTAAGCCTGCTACTTTATCTGGCACAGCATCACGCGCTGTGAGAATAAGCACAGGGGTGAGCAAACCATTGCGACGCCACTGTTTTAAGGCTTCTAGTCCATCCCCATCGGGGAGGCTAAGGTCCAATAACACCACGTCGGTGTGGAAAAGGTCGAGGGCCGTGCTAGCTTGGCTAAGCGTTGTAACATGGTCTACGGTTACATCGGCAAGCTCAAGACCCGCGCGAATACCGCGTGCTATAAGCTCGTCGTCTTCCACCAATAATACGTGCATAACATAGCCTCTTGCTAAAATGCTAAATAATGTGGGTAAGAGGTTAGCATAAGATTAACGGTTGGCTTAATCCGCGTTTAATGCTAACCAAGCAAGATGCGCCAAAGTTAATAAAGGAGAAGCTAAAGTGCGCTATCGAACTAAAAGCTCACAGTTACAGAAGGCCTGCACAGTATTATTAAGTTTGTGGGTATTGGTGTTAGCTCAGGCGTCTATGGCTAGTGAAGAGTTTTTGGCACCAGAGAAAGCCTTTACTTACCAAGCTATCGCTGAAGAGGACGGCGCCGTGCTTGTTGTTTGGGATATAGTGCCCAATTATTACCTTTACAAAAATCAGTTTTCTATTACTAATGAAAACGGCGAGGAGTTACCCCAAGAATGGCCTGAAGGCGAATACATAGAAGATGAGTTTTTTGGCCGCTCGGAAGTGTTTTTTAATCAAGCTGTAGCACGGGTGGAGCCAGGAAATGCAGAGCAATTAATACTTACTTGGCAGGGGTGTGCTGCAGCTGGGCTGTGTTATCCGCCGCAAAATGCCACCGTAGCGGTGCCTAAGCATGGGCAAGGCAGTGGTATTAGCGCTTT
>DAHVSB010000078.1 GCA_027324795.1 Alcanivoracaceae bacterium | reverse complement strand
GGGAGGCAGGTGAGCTATTAAAACCATGCAAATACAGTACTTTTTTGTTGCTTGCGGCCATAACACCTCCACCCACTGACTGATGATTGAAGGCCTATACGTTAACCATTCACTGTAACTTTGTACAGTGGCAAGCTTGAATTTATTAATAACCGCTAGAAGCGAAATCCACTTGGAATACTTCATTTACGCGAGATACCTCGGTGACAATGCGCCCGTCGGGGTACAAATCAAACCACCGATACCCTGGTGAAACCGCATCCACCGTAAACCGCTCGCAATGGGGCTTAAATTGTATACATGTGGAAGGGACAGCGTAAAGCTCAACACCATTGCGTTCACCCACAAACTCTTGGTGCACATGCCCCCACACTATGGCACGCACATTGGCGAACTGGTCAATGATATTAAAAAAAGCCTCCGCATTGCCCACTTGCTGCTCATCTAGCCAACGGCAGCCAATGGGTACGGGATGATGATGCAGGCACACCATGACATGTTGCTCGGAATGCGCCGCTAAGGCTTGCTCCAAAAAAGCTAAATCATCGCGGAAAAGCTCTCCTGGTACATCCCCAGGGATAGTGGAATCAAGAAGAATAAAACTCCAATTACCATGGCTTACAACGCACGGGCTCAAGCGCTCTAGCTGGCCATTTAACGCCTGCACCAGAGGAGCGGGCTTATCGTGATTGCCCTCAAGCCAGTACACGGGGATACCAAACTCATCGAGGTGCTCCACCGCACGGGCATAGGAAGCCGCAGAAGCATCCTGTGATAAATCACCGGTGGCTAAAATCACATCCATATGTGGTTGCTCACTACGCACCAACTCAAGCACGCTCTCAAAGCTTTGCTGAGTGGGCAAGCCTAATAGCTTGGATTTGGGGTCAGCAAACAGATGAAAATCTGAAAGCTGCACCACTCGTAAGGGAAGTTCTTTGTTCATGTGAGACCCGCGCTCTCCTTGGTTCAAACGTCCTTATAGCCCAGCTCTGAGCTAAAAACCATCGACCACCACACAAAGTCAAGCACGGCGAGTCAACTATAGAGCGGTTTTGCAAACCCTTACACTAATTCTTTTGGTTTAAACAACTATCGCCTACACTTCACCCACAACAATGACCAATGAGCTAATGTTAAGGCCTTCACCACTCCACGGAATTAATTATGCGTCGTTTCTACCATCCATCGCCATTACATATTAACCAAGCCGTTGAGCTTGGCGAGGACAATAGCCACCATATCGGCCGTGTATTACGGCTAACACCAGATACCCTTATCATTGTATTTGATGGTGCTAGCGGGGAATGGGTATGCCGCATCCAAGAAATTAGCCGCAAAACCGTGGTGGTTTTACCACTAGAATTCAGCAGCACGTTACGCACTCCTGTCACCAAGGCCACCCTCGCCCTCCCTATTATTAAAGGCGAACGCATGGATATGGCCATTCAAAAAGCCACTGAAATGGGTGCTCATCGTATACAGCTGATACACACGCGCTACACCGATGTGCGCTTAAACACCGAACGCTTAAACAAAAAGCTACACCACTGGCAGCAAGTTATTATTAGCGCAGCGGAACAGTGTGGGCTTAACCAGCTGCCAGCGCTGTTACCTGTGGCGCCGTTTGATAGCTGGATAGCGGAACAACAGGCCACACTCGGCTTAATTGCCCACCCTGGCGAAAAACCCTTAGCACAACTGCTCCCTTCAAGCCCTTGTGACTTCACTTTGATTACGGGACCCGAAGGTGGCTTTCACGAGGATGAGGTGGCCAGCGCCCTAGCCAAGGGCTTTCACCCTGTTACCCTAGGTGAACGCATTTTGCGCGCCGAAACAGCGCCCGTAGCATTACTCGGTGCCATTTGGGCGTTGTGGGATAGCGCACTATAAAAAACCCCAAAAAGTACGTTCTACTTTTTGGGGTCAATCCATAAATCAGCGGCTTTATCCGAAATGCGTTATCAGTGGATCATTCGCTTTAACGTTTCATCTTTATCAAAGAAGTGGTGCCACAAAGCGCCAGCAACGTGAGCAACAATTAAAAACAGTAACAAAGGTGCCGCAAGCTTGGTGTGCACGGTGTAAATTAACCCGGCTAAATCCTTATTTTCGGCCATCACAGGGGGGATGGTGAACAGATTGAATACCACCAAATCGCGCCCACCCACTTGCGACATTAAAATTCCCGCCAGTGGCATAGCAATCACTAATAAAATCAAGCTCCAATGGGTAACTTGAGCAAGGCGCACCTGCCAAATAGCACCATAAGGCGCAGGACGACCGGTTTTCACACGAATAATGCGCCATAGCACCATTAACGCCAGTGCAGTTACGCCAAAACTCTTGTGCAGCATCATCCAAGTCCCCTTGCCGGGATCTCCTTTAGGCAAGCTACCCGCATACCACGCTGCTGATATAGTAAGAATCACCACCAGCGCAATTCCCCAATGCATTACTTTATTTAAGCCACCCCAGCGGGTGTCAGTGTTGCTAAGTGACATATTCAATTCCTCTTTGTAGCAAATACGACTAACTATATATTGTAGTTATAACTTAGCGCCTACTAAACTAGGTCTTCAAGCCTTATGGCTCTATTGGCCTTTTTAGCCCGCTTTAAGGCTGGCACGTGGCGCTTATGGTACACCTTGTAATCAATGCCATTGATGCGTCGAAATCTTTTATATGTCCAGTGGTACTGTTCTGGATAGCGGTTTATCAACTCAGCTAGCTTCTCGTTCATAGCGGACAAACTTAAAATCTCGTCATCACTATAAATGCTTTCTGGAGCTAGCTCAATATAAACGCGCACATCGTTATGCTTGCCAGCACCACGGTAGCAGCCCACAAAGAACACTAAAGGCTCGTAGCGCTGTATCAATTTATGAGGCAAATTCGACGTACGCACTAAATGATTGAACAACAGCGCTTGCGGGTTATTACTGCTGGCAGGGTTGTGATCCACTAAAATTGCCACCGCCTCTGCGCGAGCCATAGCCGCCAAACCTGCTTTTATACCCCTTGTATTAGCAGGCACTAAGGTACTGCCGGTACTCTCTCTTGCTTGAGTTACCAACGCATTAAGAGCTTGATTATCATGGGTTTGATAAAATACCGTCATGGGCGCCTCCTGCGCCAACAGCAGGTTAGGCAGCTCCCAGCTGGATTGATGCAAGGTTAACAGTAGCACAGGCCGCTTTTCTGCGTAGGCTTGCTGTAAAGGGGCAAGCCCTGTGACTTGGCTGATGCGTGCTAAACTTTGCTCAGGCGCACGTGTCCACACATGGCTAAACTCCGTTAGGGTACGCCCAGTTTGTCGAAGAGAGCGGCGCGCTAAGGCAGCTGCCTCGCGATAACTCATCTCTGGGTAACACAGCATGATATTCACTAAAGCCACTCGGTAAGCGCTGGCCCACTTTAATGGCAAATAGCTAATTAATGTGGCTAACAAAGCGCCAATGGCCGTCACCAGCCCTAAGGGCAAGCAAGCAAACAGTTTAATCGCCCCTATTAAGAGCTTGTCTTCCCACAAAGGCGTTTTACTGCTCATGATTTGCCACCTGCTTTAACGTTATTTCAAGCACTTCGCCATGCTCCATTACAATAAATTTGTCTGCACTTATCCCCTGCTGCGTTAATGCCGTGGCCAAGCGTTGAGGTGGTTCATCCATGGGTTCATCCGTTAGTTGGAAGCTACCCCAATGCATTCCTACCGAGAGTGCAGCACCAAGATGCTGATGAATGCTCACCGCCTCTTCAGGATTAATATGCATATTGCGCATTAGTTCACGCGGGTTATAAGCACCTATTGGCAACAAGGCAAGGTCAATATCAGGAAATACACCACCAATAGTGCCAAACAGCTCCGCATGATACCCCGTATCGCCGGCAAAATAGCAACGAAAGTCAGGCATATCGATTAGCCACGACCCCCACAGGGTTTTGTAGCTGTCACTCAAGGTGCGCCCACTAAAATGTTGTGCAGGTAAAAAATGGCATCGCAATCCCTGAACTTCTGCACTCTGCCACCAATCAAGCTCTACCACATTGTGGATACCTAGCTTTGTAAACCAAGCTTTTACCCCAAGAGGCACAAACCACTGCAGCGCATTACCAAAGCGCTGAAACAGCGCTAGCACACTGTTTTTATCTAAATGGTCGTAATGGTTGTGAGAAATAAACACAGCAGTGATAGTGGGCAGCGCCTCCACTTGCAAAGCAGGAGGTGTGCTGCGTTTAGGCCCTACTCCTTGTACAGGGCTAACCCAACGAGAAAACACGGGATCCGTTAATAGCGCAATATCGCGGTGGCGTAAAAGGAAAGTAGAATGCCCAATCCAAGTGAGCAGCGGCGCCTTAAGCGGTGCACTCAGCACCTGTGTATTGCTTGTTGTTACAAGGGGGAACCGTATGGGTTTAGGCAAATAACGATGGCGACGAAGCAACCACTTAAATAGCTCTCGCTGCGGCACCAAGTGCAAGCGCGACGGGTTATAAAAGCGTCCTTTCTTATTCTTTTGTGATTGCGGCTGCTGCGCCAGCAAAGCTGTATTAATGAGCTTCATTCGATGGTGAAAGGTTGTAACTCTTTTTCCATAGCATCAAGGTTGGGGATAATAACAAGCTCATCCTCAAACTGTACGAGAGCACGCTCACCACGACCCAAGGTAGAATCAGGCTGTTCCTGAATATCGTGCTCAGCAACAACCTTACGCTTAGGGTCGCCCTGAATAATCACTGCATAAAAACGGCTATCTTCATTCACCGTGTTAAGTACCAGTATCTTGGCGTCTTGGCCAATGGCCACTTGCCCACTTTCATTAAAACGCTCAAATGAAATTAAAGGAGTGGGCACACCGCGCCATGTTAACCAACCTAGCAACCAATCTACTCCCTGACCCGGACGCTCAGGCTGGCGCAATGGCAGCACTTCAGCCACCAAAGCACTTGGTATTAGCCAGGGGCGCGCCTTCATTGGAATAAGAACACTAAGGATTTCACTAGGCTGATTCGACATTTTATCCTCCCACCAAGCGGCGATTGGTTTAATGATTAATATTGTTTTGTCTAGCCAAATGCTCAAGCAAATGGCTCGCTAAATATTCAGGTGCCGCTTCCAAACTGACACATCCAGTTTTTATTACCTCATCCACCTGACTACTCATAGCACAAGTCTGCGGGCTCTGCGCCCAAATAGGTATACCTTGGTTAGCTAATTCCGACACCGCTTGTGCACCATCATCGCCCATACCAGAGAACATAATAATGCCGTGCTCCGCCTTTACTTTGCCACACACCGTACTAAATGCTTGATTGATATTGGGTGCATAGGGTCCTCGCCAAGGTTTGTTTGTAGCCAGTACTTCGCCATCGGCGCTAAAGTCGAGTGCTTGCTCTGTCGGCGCAATAAGTACCTTGCCGTGGCGTAGTTTAGCACCTGGCTGCGCCACCTCACATTCAAAATGGCTATTACGGCACAGCACACTTGCCAAGCTTTCAACAAAAGGGGCGTCAATATGCTGAATAAGCAGAAAAGCCACTGGAGTATCTTGGGGTAAGCGGTCTAAAAAGAGTTTGACTGCAGCTGGGCCGCCTAGGGAAGCACCCAAGGACCAAACGTGTGTAAGCACATCGGGACGGGTTGGCTTGAGTGATGCCGGCAGCGTAAGTGGCGAAAGTGCCACAGGGTCTGTCTGTGCCGCCAAGGCCGCTGCAGGGTTAGGCAACCCCACAAAGTCTGAAACTTTCATTAATAAGCGCCTAACCCAGCGCTTATGTTCAATGGAGCCTTGGGTGGGTGCTGGGCCATCTGAATACAACACGGGCACAGTCACCTTGTCGCATAGCGCATCCAATATGTTTTGCCATACGGATACATCGTGGAGATCCACTAGCCACAGGTCGATATCCTGCTCCCACCACGCTTCTAGTAAGCGACCAGGGCTGCCATTAAAGGCGATGTCATAACCCTGCTCACGCAAGGTGGTAGCTAATAAATGTCCCTTTAAGTGCTGCTCAGCAATTATCCCAATCCGTGGGTTAATCGCTCTCATGGGGCACCTACTTCCTGCTCAAGCAACTCGCGAATAGATGCCAGCAATTCGCCCTCTTGGAAAGGCTTACCCATATAGGCATTCACGCCAATATCAAAGGCTCTTTCACGGTGCTTCTCACCCGTGCGCGAGGTAATCATAATGATCGGGATATTGCGTAAGCGTTCCTCGCGGCGCACATGCATGGCCACTTCATAACCATCCATACGCGGCATTTCAATATCTAACAACATAAGGTCAGGCTGGTGCTCTTCAAGTACCGCAATGGCATCAATACCATCTTTGGCTGTTACTACCTCGTAACCGTGACGTTCGAGCAAACGTGTACTTACGCGACGTACAGTTACAGAGTCATCCGTTACCATAATCAATGGGGCTCGCTGTGCTTCTTTCTGCTGCTCTTCAAGCTCTGCTTGTTCGTGAGCCGCAAGCAACTGAGCACGGCGCTCTTCCGCTGCCAAGCTCTGACGTTGTACCTGTGCCGCACGGATGAGGGAGTGAATATCGAGCACCACCACCACATTACCGTCACCCAGGATAGTGGCACCACTCAGGCCAGGCACTGTGGAAAGTTGCGGTCCAAGGGGTTTAACCACCACCTCACGTGAACCCATTAAATCATCAAGCAACAAGGCCATGGTGTATTCGGTACTACGAATCAACAGCACCGGCATCGGCATCAATTGACCTTCTAGGTTAGGCTTCAAGCGTCCCTGTACTAGCTGCCCCAAGTACTCAAAATCGTACTGTTGGTTAGCATAGGTAAAGGGGGGTGGATCGGCCACAAAGTACTCTTCGAGTTCATAAGGGCTAACACGCACAATTCCTTCGATTTGGTTCAACGGGATGGCATACATATCCTCGCCGAGTTTCACCATTAAGGCACTACTCATGGCAAGGGTATAAGGTAGGCGTACAGTGAACTTGGTCCCTTCACCCGCCTTGGATTCAATATTAACCGAACCCCCCATTTGCTTAATTTCAGAGCCCACCACGTCCATACCCACGCCACGGCCAGAGACCTGGGTTACTTTTTTGGCCGTACTAAAGCCCGAGTGGAACAAGAATTGCAATATTTCTTGCTCTGAGAGCGTGGCCTCTTCATCAATGAGGCCGCGCTCAATGGCTTTACTACGCACCGCGTCGATATCCACGCCGCGACCATCATCCGCAAGGGTGAGCACAACTTCTCCCCCTTCTCGGGTAATGTCGAGGGCAATATGACCCTGCTTAGGCTTATCTAACGCCGTTCTGTCTTCGCTAGCTTCAATACCGTGGTCCACCGCGTTACGTAGCATGTGCTCGAGAGGTGCAATAATGCGCTCAAGCAAGGAACGGTCGAGTTCGCTTTCTGCATTATTTACCTCTAGATGTACCTGCTTACCCAGCTCTGAGGAAATCTGACGCACAATACGACGCAAACGAGGCACCAAGCGAGTAAAAGGCACCATGCGCGTCTGCATGAGTTTTTCCTGCAGCTCCGTGTTAATACGGCCCTGCTGAAGTAACAAGGTTTCCGTATCGCGGATTTTATCCACTAGGGTGGACTTCAAGTCGAGCAAGTCAGAGGCAGATTCAGACAGCTGTCGTGTAATCTGATTAAGCTCTGAATATTGGTCCATTTCTAATGGGTCAAACCCATCTTCTTGGTACTTCCCTTGCTCAACTCCCTGCTGATAGTTAGAAAGTATTTGTGCTTCGGTTTCCACGTCTAGGCGACGCAACTGTTCATACAAACGGGCAACCGTATTACCCATTTCATCCACGTAAGTGGCAAATTCGTTGATGCCCTGCTCTACTCGTCCGCGGTTAATACTGGTCTCACCAGCAAGGTTAACCAAGCCTTCAAGCAGCTCAGAAGCTACGCGTACCATTTCCTGAGGTTGTTGCTGGCGCTGCAGGCGCTCCAGCCGTTCGGTTTGTTGTTGCAGCTGCTCAGCTTGCACTTGCTCATCAGGCACTTGCACCAGCTGAGT
>DAHVSB010000077.1 GCA_027324795.1 Alcanivoracaceae bacterium | reverse complement strand
AGCTCCTTCTGTATTAGTTGAGGTACCTAAATGAGGGGGCAGATCGGTGCCCACTTGTGGCTTTTTGCTTAAGAAATGGCGCATTTTTACCACATCCTTCACGGTTATCTTGCTTGCCTCGTTGGTCCAGCTGTTGCGAATATAATTTACCACTTCAGCAATATCTGCATCACTTAAACTGCTAAATGCCGGCATACTAAATGCCATCCGATCGTGAGGTGTTTCTGGCATGCGTCCACCATTGAGGGTAATTTGTAATACTGATTCTGCGTTTTCTGTGAACACGGCGCTGTTGCGCTCAAGAGCAGGGAAAATACGCGGAACACCCATGCCATCAGCACGATGACACACAGCACAGTATTCCACATATAAAAGTGCGCCACGGGAGTCATAAATCCCATCTAATAGCTTCTGGGTAGTGGTGTCTTCTTTCACTGGGTGTTCAACCATTGAGCCGGGAGTGGGGCTTAAGCTTTTGAGGTATGCTGACATGGCGTAAAGATCGTCGTCAGTCATGTACTGGGTGCTGTGCTCTACCACTTCGGCCATGGCGCCAAAAGCAGCGGTGGTGTCTGTGCGTCCAGTTTTAAAGAAGTCCACTAATTCTTCAGTGCTCCAAATACCCAAGCCCTTGTATTCACCACGCAAGCTTTTTGCTCGCCAACCATCAATGGTGGCACCACTTAAAAAGCGTTCTGAATCAAGATTAGATAACGCCACCTCTTGATAACCAATACCACGTTCTGTGTGACAAGATCCGCAGTGGCCAGGACCCTCAATAAGGTATTGGCCGCGAGTAAGTATTTCATCGTCATACTCAGCAACAAACTCACGCTCTGGAGCAAAAATGGCTTGCCAGTAAGCTAATGGCCATCGCCAGTTAAACACAGGCGGTAATTCACTGGCTTTGTTTTCAAGCTTTACCGGTTTAACTGCCGACATAAAGTAGGCGTACATAGCCGCCACATCTTCGTCGGGCATGATTTGGTACGAGGGGTATGGCATGGCAGGGTAAAGTGCGGCCATATCTTTGCGTACACCGTGCTTCACTGCGTTGTTAAAATCGTCGAAGGTGTAATCACCAATACCTGTCTCTTTATCAGGCGTAATGTTAGTGGAGTAAATGGCCCCAAGCGGCGTGAGCATAGGCAAGCCACCGGCATAATCTTCGCCATTTAAAGTTGTGTGGCAGGCGTAGCAATCGGCAGTGCGTGCCACATACTCGCCGCGCTGGATAAGCTCAGGGTCGTTAATATCCACAGTAATGTTGCTCTCTGTGGTACGAAGATGAGGGAGTAGCAAACCGAGGGCAAATGCGAATGCCAAGCCGGCTATTCCTAAGGCGGTAATAATACGAAGCCAGCGGAACATAAGTGTGTCCTTATATATTGAGGAGTGTGTGCGCAAAGCAAGTGCTGAAAAGTTAGCATTTACTTGGCATATAAAATTCTAATATAGCTAGAAGGAATAAAGATAGACCTGCATCAATTTAGCCATGGCGTAGGTGTATCAACTGTTGGGGTTACTAGGCTTAAACGCTATAAAATAAACGATAAAGCAACAAGCCCAAGTGCTCATTAAGCAGTTGCGTGCTTTGCATCAGCGCTTTTGCTTCCGGCATAACACCCCAACCTGGGCGCTCTGGGTTGGCGCTATAGGGTGCTACGGGTATGGGAATAACGTCAAACCCTTGCTGCTCAAAGCTCCACACCGAACGGGACATGTGCCACGCATGAGTCACCACCGCAATGCGCTTTTTATGTTGGGGCATCAAAATAGCCGCCGTGTGAGTGGCGTTCTCCCATGTGGTGCGGCTTTTTTCTTCGAGAATGGGAATAGGGAGGCCAAAGTCCTCCATTAGCACACGGGCCATCAGCAAAGCCTCGCTTGGTTCTTGGCCGTAATGCAAACCACCGCTCACCACCACCGGTAGCTGGGTTTGTTGGGCTAACTTAGCGCCTGCGCGTACGCGCGACATAGCCATCACAGAGACTTCATGGTCGCTGAGCTCTGGCCCATATATTTCGCGCCCTCCACCAAGAATGACAATGGCATCGGCTTGTTCAATGGAGCCCTCATGCACGCTCACATACTTGGATTCTAGAGGGCTAGCCAACCAAGCCACCATCAGTGGGGTGCTCAACAGCCACAAAGTAACAACCGCAAAAGCACAGCTTAAACGGGCTAAGCGTGGCCGCCAGTGCCAAGCCAACAGCGACAACACAAGCAGCATATACAGGCCGCCGGGCGGTAAAATCAGCTGCTTAATAAGGTAGCGCCATTCCACGACAAGCCCCCAATTTACAGAAAAAAGTTATCGGCTAAGCCGCTTATAAAAGGCAGGACAATAGAAGTAAGCAACAAGGGAAACACCAAAAACTTAATCACCGCGATGGCTTTTTTAAGGTTCTCGAACTTGTTTTTTACTATGTGTGCAACCAAATACACTTGCTCAGAGATATCCTGCAAAGTGCTTTCAGAAGAGGCATTAAATACTGCATTGATATAACCCTCAACACCGCCGGGGTGAGTCGCCACGTCCCCAAAAAATACTAAGGACTTGCGGCTCGAGCCCTCGCTTAAATTGGGGAACACAGTGGCTAGCAAAAACCAAGCCGCCGCCACAGTGGATAAGATGGTGAGCGTAATAAATGTGATAGTCAGAAAATAAAAAATATCAGGCGAATTGCCGAACAGCGCCATAAAACGCATCAGCAAACCAAAAATCATGGCACCCAGAAACGACAACAACAAACCCGCCTTCACATTGCTGCTAGAGATATTGTCGTCGTAGCGCTTGAGAGTTTCGAATTGGTAGTGAATCTTTTGTGCTAAATTTTCAGTGCTCATGCTTGTGTGTGTCCTTGTGTTAGCCATTGCACTAATTCCTGCTGCGCTTGTTTGCCGTTTTTATCCTTGAGTACCTCATGGCGCGCCTGCGGGTAAAGGGCCAATGTCACAGATTGTGAACCGGTTTGTTTAAGCGCAGCAGCAAGCTGCTTTAATCGCTGGCCAAAGTTGCTCATAGGGTCGTCTTCGCCGCCGAGCACAAGCACAGGTAGGGTTTGAGGTAGAGCCGCTAAGCGCCGCTTGCGATGAATGTTTTTCAGTGCCGTGAGTAAATCCAGCCATAACCCAGTGCTGCATTCAAAGCCGCATAAAGGGTCGTTTTCATAGGCTTCTACTTCTGCCTTGTCACTGTTTAACCAGGCAAATTCATTGTCATCTTGCGGGAACTTTTTGCCCCACGCTTTGAAGGTTAAGCTTTGAATCAGCGCACTGCTGTTGCGCTTGCCAACTCGCCAATTTTCCAGGCGAATGGGTATTGCCGCCAAAGCGTGCAAGCGCGGTGAGCGATAATCACTGCCGCATAGAATTAAGCCTGCAAGGGGCAACACCTCGGCGTAGTCCTGCGCCCAATTAAGCGCAGCAAAACTGCCCATGCTGTGGCCGCCCAAAACCAAGGGAATTTCCACATGCTCGCGCCTGAGCCATTGCTGCACCACGCTAATATCGTTTTGTAGCTTTTGCCAACCCTCTTCATCGGCTAAATGGCCCAAAGGAGCCTCGCTATCGGTGCTTTGGCCATGGCCACGATGGTCATGCACATACAGCACCCAACCGGCAGCATTCAAGGTTTCGGCAAACTCCTCATAGCGTAAGCCGTGTTCCGCCATGCCATGGAGCCAATGCAGCACACCACGCAAGGGCGCAGAGGTGGGCCAATGGTGTACAGCGATGCGATGCGAATCTGTGGTATCTAAATAAAAAGTGGTTGCGGTCATGGTGTTGTTATTCGCTAGTCATAGTTATGCGTAAAGCGTGAGTCTACACCGTGCTAGGCCTTGGCTGCTAGTTTCCGTTGGCTTATTACAGCTCATGTAAGCCTTGGCTGATTTTGGTGGTGAAGGCTAGTTGGGAGTGGAGAAGCGTGGGATAGTTTTGGTGTGTAGTTTAGTGGCTATAACGTGTTGCGTTATATAACGTATTGGGATATGATTTTTTATGATTAAAAACTTTAAAGACAAACAAGCAGAACTGATTTGGTTAGGTGTGGTTTCCAAGAGGTTGCCTCAAAGCATACAAAATGTGGCTCGCAGAAAATTGAGAATGCTCAACAGCGCAGCGGACTTAAATGATTTGCGCATACCCCCTGCAAATTGTTTAGAAGCATTGAAAGGGGGTAGGAAGGGCCAACACAGTATCCGCATTAATCAGCAATGGAGAATCTGCTTTGTTTGGAACGATGGTGCAGAAGATGTGGAAATAGTGGATTATCACTGAGGAGCAAAATTATGACCCTGCTAAACAACATTCACCCTGGCGAAGTGCTGCTCGAAGAGTTTTTGAAGCCCATGGGCATCAGTCAAAATAAGCTCGCCCGCGAAATTGGTGTATCGCCACGGCGCATTAATGAAATATGCCTGAGAAAGCGCGCCATTAGCGCAGAAACAGCTATTTTGCTTTCACAGTTTTTTGAAAACAGCGCACGCTTTTGGCTAGGCCTACAAATGGATTATGATCTTGAGGAAGCGCGTAAGAAATTAAATTCTGCAGCGTAGGTTGAGGCCTCATAACCACCACAAGGAATTTTTATGCAGACGCTGCCCGAAAAGCTTAAAGCGTTAGCCCCCGTTAGCACGGTATTCAGCTGGATAGAAACTGTTGCTGCTTACTTTCGTTTGCTCGTATCGCAATTTAAAGAAGATGGTTGTAAAGAAAGTGCCGCCGCGCTCACTTATACCACGCTGTTTGCCATAGTGCCCATTATGACAGTGTCGTATTCGGTGCTGGCCATGGTGCCGGCCTTGCGCAGCAAAGGCGATGAAATCCAGCAATGGCTGCTTGGCATTATTGCGCCCTCGGCGGGGGAGCAGGTGCAGCAATACCTCAATGAATTTTCCCGCCAAACCACCAATCTCACCCTAGTGGGCGGCGTGTTTTTATTAGTCACCTCAGTGCTGTTGTTGCGCAATATCGAAAATACCTTAAATCGCATTTGGCGTGTGAAACAACCGCGCCAAGGCCTGCTTGCCATGTTGATGTACTGGGCGGTGCTTACCCTCGGGCCCATTATGCTTGGAGTGGGGTTGGGGATTAGCTCCTATCTCACTACGGTGACGGTATTCACCGATACCGTAGAAATGCTTGGTGGCATGCGCATGTGGTTATCCTTGCTGCCGCTACTGCTTACCACCGCCATGCTGACGCTGCTTTATACAGTGGTGCCCAATTGCCATGTGCCGTTTCGCCAAGGGTTGTTGGGTGGTTTTATTGCCGCTGTGTTGTTTGAAATTGCCAAAGCGGGCTTCGCCAAATTTATCAAGCTTGCCCCCACATACGAAATTATTTACGGAGCCTTTGCTGCGGTACCACTGTTTTTACTGTGGGTGTATGTGTCTTGGGTCATAGTGCTCGCCGGTGCAGAGTTGGTGAAAACCAGCGTTATTTTTGCCGAATATCGCGGTAACGTGCCCAAACTGCAGGCCTTGCTGCGCGCCCTCAATGTGTTGTGGCAGCGACAGCAAGAAGGGCGCGTACTCAAGCCCGCTAATCTACGCCGCACCTTGTTAGATGCCCACGTGAACCAGTGGGATGAATACCGCGACTTGCTGGTGGAGCTGCAACTGGTGCAACGCACCGATGCCGGCTCTTACGTGCTCACACGAGATTTGCGCACGTTAAGCGTGACAGAGCTCGCCGCCATGACCCCATGGCCCATTGATACCTTGTTTCAAGTGGAAGCAGCGCCTCAGGCGCCTACATGGGAAAAGGTGTTAGGCCAGCGTTGCGCCGCCGCAAAAGCAGAGCTGCATGACACGCTGAGCATGTCGGTGGAGGCCTTGTTTGCAGGGGAAATTGAAGACTAAGCCAACTCTAGGTTAAGTTTTAGTCCTAGCGCTTTCGCGATTTTCATTAAACACTACGCCCTATAATTTCTCGCACTTGCTTCAAACTGGTTTCTGCGGAGTGATAATCAAGCCTAATAGGGTGGTAAGTGCCCTTATGGGTTAGCACCAAGCTGGGAAAACCTTGAATGGGGAGCTGGCGCGCGAAAGTGATGTCTTTTAGCAATTCAGCCTGTGTGCGCGCGCTCGATAAAGCATCAGCGAAGGCCGCTGAATCCAAGCCTAGTTCCTCAGCCAATGCCACCAAGGTGCTGTTGTCAGAAGGGTTCATAGCACGCAAATAATACGCTTCTTGAATGGCGTGAATCATGGCGTCTTCTGCGCCTTGCGCTTTCGCGGCCAACACCGCGCGGCATGCAGGGTAGGTGGAGCGCCGTGGCTTACAATCTCGCCAAAAATCATAATTAAACGCCGTGCCCACCTGTTGCTCAATGCGCCGCCAGGTGTTTTGCAACATGGCTTGCATGTCTACAGGCATAGGGTCATCAGAATCGGGGGCAAGGCCGCCAAGCACATTCACCACTTCAATGGGCAAGTGCTGCAACGCCTCCATGAGCACCGCATGGGTAGGGCGGTAAGCCCAGCACCAGCTGCACATGGGGTCGTGAATGTAGTAAAACGTGGTCATCGGTGTGCCTTTGTTGGGTGTGGTGGAAACGCTAGCTTACATAGGCCATGAAAGATACAAAAGCCAAAGGCTGCTTAGATTCGCTATGCACTGTGTAGCGAATTGCCAAAGGAGGGGCTGCGCCACCATGAAAAGCAAGCAACTATTATTTGTTTAGCAAGAGTGTTTAATAAATAAACAACTAAACTCGCCACACCATGCAATTCAACACTGAAGGCTCTATATTAACAGCTTTGATTAAAATAAATTTTACAAACAGGCAGTAGCGAAAGGAACTCATGGCAAAATTCTTTACCCCTGGTAGCCGCATTGTTGTGCGCGATGCAGAATGGCGCATTAAGCGCATCGATCACAGTTCGGATGGTGGCCAAGCCCTCACGTGCGAAGGTCTTTCAGAGTTAGTGCTTGGTAGAGAGGCGGTGTTTCTTACCAAGCTAGAAAACAACATACAGGTGCTAGCCCCAGAGGAAACCAAGCTAGTGCCCGATACCAGCAGTAATTACCGTGCCAGCCGCCTGTATTTAGATACCTTAATTCGCCACAGCACCCCGGCGGATAACAAACTTTATGTGGCCCACGAAGCCGCCCTTGATGTCATTCCCTACCAATTAGAGCCGGCGTATCGCGCCTTGCAGCAACCACGCCAACGCATGCTTATGGCCGATGCCGTGGGCTTGGGTAAAACCTTAGAAGCCGGCATTTTAACCAGCGAGCTTATTGCACGGGGAAAGGGCAAGCGCATTTTGGTGCTGGCGGTAAAATCCATGCTTACGCAGTTTCAGCAAGAGTTTTGGAACCGCTTTAGCATTGGCCTCACACGGCTCGATTCCCAAGGCTTGCAGCGTGTGCGCAACCGCATACCCACCAACCACAACCCGTTTCACTACTTCGATAAAGCCATTATTTCCATCGATACTCTGAAACAAGATGTGGAATACCGCCATTACTTAGAAAAAGCCTATTGGGACATCATCATCATTGATGAAGCCCACAACGTGGCGCAGCGCAACGGTGCCCAAGGCTCCCAGCGTTCGCAGTTGGCGCAGTTGTTAGCCCAGCGTTCCGATACGCTCATTATGCTCACCGCCACGCCCCACGATGGTAAGCCCGAAAGCTTTGCCAGCCTGGTGAATATGCTAGATCCAACGGCCATCGCCGATAACAGCGATTACGCCGCCGAGGATTACCGCCATAAAAACCTGGTCATGCGTCGTGTGAAGGAAGATATCAGCCACCAGTTGGGCAAAAGCTTTCCCAACCGCCATATCGAAACCCTTTACGCCCAAGCCAGCCCCCAAGAAGAAGCGCTGCACGAAGAGCTAGCACAAGCGAAATTCCACACCTTGGCCAGCCAAGGCGCTTGGCAGCTGTTCCGCACCACGCTCACTAAAACCTTGTTTTCAAGTCCCGCTGCGCTGATTAGCACCGTGGAAAACCGCTTAAAGCGCATCGAGCGGCAGCTTGAAAAAGGCAGCATTAAAGAGGCCGAGCTCCAGGCTGATAAAGCCCAGCTGCACACCCTTAAGGATTTGGCAGAAAACATCAC